>JBAUYT010000046.1:0-50425 GCA_049584935.1 Steroidobacteraceae bacterium | reverse complement strand
GGCCAGCTGTTGCAGGAGTATCACTCATGTCTGCGTCACTCTCATTCCCCGCAAGCGGTTAAAATCCGGCCGCACGCTCAATCAGCTACGTTGTGCCCGGGAAGTGTCGCATTATACACAACCCATTGGCCTCGACTTGTGCTGAGCAGCCCATAACTCATGCAGATGCACGTCATCGGACGGGCGGCGGTCTTCCTTGCCGGCAGCGTCATCGGCGGGCTGGCGCTCGCCTTCATCATCGTGTTCGTGCACCCGCAGCTGCTGCAGCGGCCAGCGGCAGCGCCCGAAGCGGCGGCGCCGCCGGGCGTTACCGCCAGCGCTGGCACCGGCGGTAGCGCGGACGTGCAAACGGAGCTCGGGCAGCGCGCTGAAGGCGCGGTAAGCAGCACCATCGGCGCCGATGTCCCGGTCCGCCAGCCGCAGCCGGATCAGGCGGCACCGGCCCGCGCCGGCAGCGGACTGGCCCCCGAATCGTACGCGGCCGCGGTGCGCCGAGCGGCGCCGGCGGTGGTAAATATCTCGACCGCACGGCTGGTGGTGGAACAGATCCCATCGCCACTGTCGCAGCTGTTCCCGGACATGCGGCCGCTGTACCGGCGTCGCATGGAGCATGCGCTGGGCTCGGGGGTCATCGTCGATGCGGATGGCCACATCCTTACCAACAACCACGTGATCGCCAACGCCGACTCGATCATGGTGACGCTGGCGGATGGACGCGAAGCGCAGGCCACGGTCATCGGGCGCGACCCGGACACCGATCTGGCACTGCTGTCGATCAAGTTGAAGCGGCTGCCGGTCATGCCGTTCGGCAGGTCCGACGAGCTGCAGGTCGGTGACGGCGTGCTTGCCATCGGTAATCCGCTCGGTCTGTCTCAGACCGTAACTCACGGCATCGTCAGCGCTACCGGCCGAAGTCAGCTCGGTGTCGCCACCTTCGAGGATTTCATTCAGACCGATGCTGCCATCAACGCCGGCAACTCCGGCGGCGCGCTGATCAACACGCTCGGTGATCTGATCGGCATCAACACGGCCGTGCTCGGCAAGAACACGGGCGGCGACATCAGCGTCGAGGGCATCAGTTTCGCCATCCCGGTAAATCTCGCGCGCGGTGTCATGAACGAAATCCTCGATCATGGCCGCGTGATCCGCGGCTGGATCGGTATCGTGCCGGAAGACGCCACCAACGAGCAGGCGCAGGAGGTCGGACTGCTGCAGGGCGGCGTGGTCATCACCAACCTGTATCGCAGCAGCCCGGCAATCGAGGCCGGGGTACACACCAACGATATTGTCACGGCAGTGGACGGCAAGGCCATGCACAGCGCGCAGGAGACGCTGGCGCAGATTGCGGCCAGAAAGCCCGGCAGCCACGTGCGGCTGCACCTGGTGCGCGGGCGCAGCCAGCTTGACGTCACGGTGGCAGTCGGCGAGCGGCCGCAGGCAGGCTAGTTAGGAATCCGACGGATGCGGGCGCCGAGTTGTGCGAGCTTCTCCTCGATGGTCTCGTAGCCGCGATCGATGTGATAAATGCGCTCGATCTCGGTGCGCCCTTCGGCCACGAGGCCGGCGAGCACCAGACTGGCCGAGGCGCGCAAATCGGTCGCCATAACAGGCGCGGCGGTCAGGCGCGGCACGCCGTGGATGATGGCCGTATTGCCCTCGAGGCGGATCTCCGCGCCCATGCGCCGCATCTCCAGCATGTGCATGAAGCGGTTCTCGAAAATCGTCTCTACCACCGTGCCAACGCCCTCTGCGACCGTGTCCAGCGCCGCAAACTGCGCCTGCATGTCGGTCGGGAAGGCCGGATATGGCGCCGTGCGCACATCGACGGCGCGCGGCCGGCGCTTGCGCATGTCCACCTCGACCCAGCTGTCGCCGGTCTGCACGCTGGCACCCGCTTCCCGCAGCTTGACGATGACGGCATCGAGATGTTCGGGCTTGGCGTGCTTGATGCGCACGTGGCCGCCGGTGATGGCACCGGCCACCAGGTAGGTGCCGCCTTCGATGCGGTCCGGCAGCACCTCGTAGTGCACCCCGGCCAGGCGACGCACGCCGTCGATGACGACACGATCGGTGCCCGCGCCCTGGATTTTGGCGCCCATGGCGATCAGGAAATTGGCCAGATCGACCACCTCCGGCTCGCGCGCGGCATTCTCGAGCAGGGTCTGTCCGTCGGCGAGACAGGCGGCCATCATCAGATTCTCGGTCCCGGTGACGGTGACCGCGTCGAGCACCAGCCGCGCACCCCGGAGCCGTTTGGCGCGGGCGCGAATGTAGCCGCCCTCGATATGGATATCCGCGCCCATGGCCTGCAGGCCCGCTACGTGGATGTTCACCGGTCGCGCCCCGATCGCACAGCCGCCAGGCAGCGAGACGTCGGCGCGGCCGTACCGCGCCAGCAGCGGTCCCAGCACCAGGATCGAGGCGCGCATGGTTTTGACGAGCTCATACGGCGCGAAATATTCGCGGATCGTGGCCGCGTCCACTTCGATGCGCATACGCTCATCGATGGTGACAGTAACGCCCATGCGCCCGAGCAACTCGATGGTGGTGGTGACATCCTGCAGGTGCGGCACATTGCCGATCGTGACCGGGCCGTCGGCCAGCAGAGCACCGGCGAGAATCGGCAGAGTGGCATTCTTCGCGCCGGAGATGCGCACTTCGCCTTCGAGCGGAATTCCGCCCGTGATCTGGAGCTTATCCATGCCTGCCGCGCCGCTGGGAGCCTGTCATAAGCCCGGACCGCGTTGGCTCCGCGCTGCCCATTCCTGCGGTGTAAAGGCCTCGATCGAAAGCGCATGGATCTCGTTGCCCATGCGCGCTCCGAGCGCCCGGTATACCAGCTGGTGCCGCGCCAGCGGCTTGAGGCCGGTAAATTCGGGGCCGATCAGCAGCGCCGCAAAGTGCGTGTTGTCGTCCGAGCGCACCTCGACCTGGGCCTGCGGCAGCGCTGTGCGTATGAGCTCAGTGATCTGTTGAGGGGTCATTGTTCCATGATCTTAAGGTGCACCGCTCCGAGGCGCTATCATGGGTAACGCGAGATGACCCATGAATGCCGTCGAAACCAGCCCACTGAGCGATCAATCCCTGCTGCGCAGCGCGCGCCGCACCTTCGAGATCGAGGCCGCGGCCCTCGAGGCGCTGCGCGCCGGGCTCGACCGCAGCTTTGCCCAGGCGTGCCAGCAGTGCCTGCGTTGCAGCGGTCGCATCGTCGTTACCGGCATGGGCAAGTCCGGGCACGTCGCCCACAAGGTGGCGGCTACGCTCGCCAGCACCGGCAGCCCGGCGTTCTTCCTGCACCCCGGCGAAGCCAGCCATGGCGATCTCGGCATGCTGACGCGCGGCGACCTGCTGCTGGCACTGTCGAACTCCGGTGAAACCGCCGAGGTGCTGACCCTGCTGCCGCAGGTGAAGCGGCTGGCCGTGCCGCTGGTGGCGCTTACCGGCAATCCCGCCTCGACGCTCGCGCGCGCGGCCGACGTGCACCTCAATGTGGCCGTGTCACAGGAAGCCTGCCCCCACAACCTCACCCCGACCGCGAGCACCACGGCTGCGCTTGTCATGGGTGACGCGCTGGCCGTGGCGCTGCTCGAGGCGCGCGGCTTTTCGCCCGAGGATTTTGCCCGGTCCCATCCGGGCGGCAGCCTCGGCAGGCGCCTGCTGACCCGGGTGGAGGATCTCATGCGGCGCGGCGAGGCACTGCCACGGGTGAGTCGGGAAACCTCGCTGTCGAAGGCGCTGCTGGAAATGACCCGCACCGGACTGGGGCTCACCACGGTGGTCGATGACGAGCAGCGAGTGCTGGGCGTGTTCTCCGATGGTGACCTGCGCCGGGCGCTCGACCGGCGCGTCTCGCTCGACACGCCCATGCAGGACATCATGACGCCCGGTGGCCGCCGCATCGGCGCCCAGGAGCTGGCAGCGGCGGCTGCCGCGCTCATGGAATTGCATCGCGTCACGGCCCTCGTGGTTACCGACGCCGAGGGACACCTGATCGGCGCGCTCAACGTTCACGACCTCATGCGGGCTGGTGTGGTTTGAAGCGCGCGCCCGCGCGCCCGCGCGCTCGGCCGCTGGCGTCGATGCGCCTGCTGGTGCTGGACGTGGACGGGGTCATGACCGATGGCCGGCTCGAGTACGACGCCGATGGCGAACGCGGCAAGAGCTTTCACGTCCGCGACGGCTATGGCCTCAAGGCGCTGCTGGCGGCCGGCATCGGGGTCGCCGTCATATCGGGCCGACGATCTGCCGCAACGCAGCGCCGTTGCCGGGAACTCGGTATCCGCCACGTGCAGCTCGGGGTCGAGGACAAGGGCTCGGCGCTGAAGCGACTGCTGGCACAGCTTGGCATCGAACCGTCGCAATGCACCTGCATTGGCGATGACGTGCCGGACGTGCCGATGCTGCAGCTCGCAGGCCTTGCAGTCAGCGTTGCCGACGGCCATCCGCGTGCCCGCGCTGTCGCCCACCGGCGCACGCGCCTGCGCGGAGGCGAGGGCGCAGTGCGCGAGGTTTGCGACTGGCTGCTGGCAGCGCGGCAATGATCCTGCGACTGCTGTTCGCACTCGGCTCGGTAGCAATCCTGGCGGCATTGCTGTATCTGCAGGATGCAGACAGCAGCGGTTCTGACAGCGCCGCGACCGAACTCGGGGGCGCGATCAGCGGATATTCGGAAGTGCATGCGGAGCTGATAGAAACGGGTGACGACGGCTTGCCGCTCTACCGGCTCGACGCCGACCGCATCGACCAGCCGCAACCGCAGGGACTGATCTATCTGACGAATCCAAAACTCGATTACCAGGTCCGAAACGGCAGTCGCTGGACGCTGACCGCGCTGCGCGGCCAGATGCCGCAGGCGGCCAATACGGCCGATCTGTCTGGCAGCGTGCACGCCGAGGGCCTGCCGACCGGCTCGCAGAATCTGCTGCGCATCGACACCGAAGAGCTGCACCTCGACATGACGCAGCACCTGGCCACCTCGGCGGCGCTGGTGCGCGTCACCTGGGGCAGCGACCGGCTCGATGGCCGCGGCATGCGCGCCGATCTCAAGAACGACACGCTGATCCTGGCGTCCAAGGTGCATGGTGTCCTGGTTCATTGATCGCAGCCGGACGCGCACGCACGCAGATGCGGCCCCGGAACGCCGACGCCTCGCCTGCCTGTGCCTGCTGGCGGCCGTTGCCTGGACGGCGGCGACAACGCTGGCACTCGCGGATGAAGTCGCAGGGCCGGCCGACGCGGCGGGCAGCAGCGTCCCGGGCACCCGGCTCGCCGACCTGCCCTGCCACGAGGCGCCGCTTTGTTACGTCGCATCGCACGCCGAGAGCGATCCCAATCACCTGGTGCTGTACGACTTGGATCTGGTGGACATGACACGCGGCATCAGCCGGCTCAAGGCCGACCGTGCCGAAGGCTCCGGCCGCGACTTTGGCAGCAGTGGCTGGGTGCTGACTGGCCACGTGCAGGTATTCATTCCGCAAGGCCAAATGCAGGCCGATCGCGCCACCGTACAGTTCGCCAGCAAGCGCATCGACTCGGTGACGGCCGAAGGGGCGCCGGCCGAGTTCGAGCACGTGCTCGAAAATGGCCAGATCGCCCACGGCCACGCGCAGGCAATTTACTTCAACATGGTGCGCAACGAGCTGCAGTTCGACGGCAACAGCTGGTTCTCCGACGGCTGCAACGACATCACCAGCGGCCACATCTGGTACGACATAACCTCGCAGCGGGTGCGTGCCGAAAGCGACCCGGGCGACAGCGGCCGCGTCCACGGCACCATTCGCTCTGCCACTCCCAATCAATGCGCGCCAGCCGCCGCCCGGCCGTGAGCCAGCGCCCATGACGTTGTTGGCGGCGCGCTCGCTGCGCAAGAGTTACCGGTCCCGCACCGTAGTGCGCGATCTGTCGCTCGAAATCAGCACCGGCGAGGTCGTCGGCCTGCTGGGCCCAAACGGCGCCGGCAAGACCACGGCCTTCTACATGATCGTGGGCCTGGTTCCCGCGGATGGCGGCTCGATCGTGCTGGACGAGCGCGACCTGACGGCACTCAGCATCGACCAGCGCGCGCGTCTCGGCATCGGCTACCTGCCGCAGGAAGCCTCGGTGTTCCGCAAGCTCTCGGTGGCCGACAACATCATGGCAATACTCGAGTTGCGTGCGGAACTCGATCGCGCCGACCGCGAGATCCGGCTGGAGGAACTGCTCGCCGAGCTGCGCATCGGCCACGTGCGCAACACGCGCGGCATCGCACTCTCCGGCGGCGAGCGGCGGCGTGTCGAGATCGCGCGTGCGTTGGCCGCGGAGCCCAGATTCATCCTGCTCGACGAACCCTTCGCCGGAGTCGATCCACTCTCGGTGCTCGATATCCAGCGCATCATCCGCGAGCTCGCCGGCCGCGGTATCGGTGTGCTGGTCACCGACCATAATGTGCGCGAAACCCTCGGGGTCTGCGCCCGCGCCTACATCGTCGATCGCGGAGTCGTGATTGCATCCGGGTCCGCAGAGCAAGTCCTTGCCAACCCCCAAGTCCGTGAGGTGTACTTGGGCCAGTCGTTTCGTCTATAGCCCATCGGTGTAGCCCTGCTAATCTTTATTAATCAGTCAGTTAACTCTCGCTCAGGGCGTCCCTCGCTAGGTGGGCGCCGTGCCGCAGGCACGTTTCATGCTTAAGCCCTCACTGCAGCTGCGTCTCGGCCAGCAGCTGACCATGACGCCGCAGCTGCAGCAGGCCATCCGGCTGCTGCAGCTGCCGACGATCGAGCTGCAGGCGCATATCCGCGAGCTGCTCGAGTCCAATGTCATGCTCGAGCAGGATGACGACACCGAAAGCGGCACTTACGAAACCCTCTCGACTGCCGAAACGGCGCCCGAAACCGCCGCGCCACCCGAAGGGCCGCCGGTCGAAGTCGTCGACGACGGCTGGACCGACCGCTCGGTCGGACCGGCGGAGAATCCTTGGAGCGGCGGCGACGACGACCGCCAGCAGGAGTTCGCCGATGCCAGCGGCCAGTCGCTGCGCGATCATCTGCTGTGGCAGCTCGAGCTGGTGCGCCTCGACTCGCGCGAGCTCGCTATCGGCCGCGCGGTCATCGACGCCATCAATGACGACGGCTACCTCAGCGAGCCATTGGACGTCATCGGCGCCAGTCTCAAGCCGGAGATCGATCCGTCCGAGGACGAGGTCGAACGCATGCTCAGCATCGTGCAAATGCTCGACCCCGCAGGCGTCGGTGCGCGCTCGGTGAGCGAATGCCTGCTGCTGCAGCTCGAGCAGCTGGGACCGCAGACTCCCGGGCTCGCCATCGCCAAATCCATTGCCCGCAATCATCTCGAACTGCTGGCGGAGCGGGAACTGACCGCATTGCGCCGCGAGTTGCGCGCTTCGGACGAGGACCTGGCGGCGGCGGTGGCGCTGGTGCGTGGCTGCCATCCGCGCCCGGGTTCGGTCGTCAGCGGCAGCGCACCCGAATATGTGGTCCCGGACGTGTTCGTGCGGCGCACGCCGCGCGGCTGGTCGGTCGAGATCAACGGCGCGACCCTGCCGCGCGTACGCCTCAACCAGGGCTACGCCAGCCTCATCGGGCGCAGCAGCAGCCACGCCAGCATGCGCACCCAGCTGCAGGAGGCCCGCTGGCTGCTCAAGAGCCTGGAGATCCGCAACGACACGCTGACCAAGGTGGCGCGCTCGATCGTCGAGCGCCAGGCCGAGTTCCTCGACCATGGCGAGGAGCACATGCGGCCGATGATCCTGCGGGACATCGCCGAGGCCATCGGCATGCACGAGTCGACCGTGTCACGCGTGACTTCCGGCAAATACATGCATACCCCGCGCGGAGTGTTCGAGCTGCGCTATTTTTTCTCCAGCCAGGTCGAGAGCAGCAACGGCGCCGGCACCTCCTCGACCGCGATCCGCGCCAAGATCCGCAAGCTCATCCGCGAAGAGGATGTGAGCGCGCCGCTGAGCGACAGCCGCATCGCCGAGATCCTCTCGGGCGAAGGCATACCGGTCGCGCGCCGCACGGTCGCCAAGTACAGGGAGACGATGGGGCTGGCACCGTCGAATGAACGCAAACGGGTCAGCGTCAAATGATTTAGCAGCGTCACGCAAAGGAGATGAGGTCATGCAATTGAGCGTCACCGGTCATCATGTCGAGATCACGGCTGCCATGCGCAGTTACGTTGAAAAGAAGCTCGACCGCATCGTGCGGCACTTCGATCATGTCATCGACACGCATTGCGTTTTGACTGTGGAGAAGCTGCTGCACAAGGCCGAGGCCACGCTGCGGGTCCGCGGCGAGACCATCCATGCGCTGGCGAGCGAGGGCGACATGTATGCCGCCATCGACGCGCTGGCCGACAAGCTCGAGCGCCGGGTGCGCAAGCACAAGGAAAAGCTCACCGATCACCATGCCCAGGAAGCCCAGAAAAGCCTGCGTTTGTAGCGCCGGTCCGGCCGAAGAGCCACCGTGCGCCTGATCTTCCTGAGCGGGCTGTCCGGCTCGGGCAAGAGCGTGGCCCTGCACATGCTCGAGGACCTGGACTTCTACTGCATCGACAACATTCCGGCGCCGATGCTGCAGACGTTCATCTCGCATACGGTGCGCAGCGGCGCGCCGGCCTACAATCGCACCGCCATTGGCGTCGACGCGCGCAATCCCGACGCCGACATCGCCACCGTGCCGCGGCTGATCGACGAACTCAAGCGCAGCGGCATCCAATGCGAGCTGCTGTTCCTGGTGGCCAACGACGAGGAACTGCTGCGGCGCTATGCCGAAACGCGCCGCAAGCACCCGCTGAGCCGTCAGGGCGAGAGCCTGCACGATGCCATTGCGCTCGAGCGCTCGTTGCTCGAGCCCGTGGTCAATGCCGCCGATCTGGTGATCGACACCTCGCACATGAGCGTGCACGCGCTGCGCGAGATCATCAACCGTCGCGTCGGTAAGCGCGCCCGCGACCGGATGTCGGTGCTGTTCGAGTCATTCGGCTTCAAGCACGGCATTCCAGGGGATGCCGACTTCGTGTTTGACGCGCGCTCGCTACCCAACCCTTACTGGGAAACGAGCCTGCGTGCACTCACGGGCCGCGACGAGCCGGTGGTGCATTTCCTCGAGTCGCAACCGGGCGTGGCGCGCTTCATTGACGACGTGGTGCAGTTCATCGAGGCGCGCATTCCGGAGCACCAGGCTGCCAACCGCCGCTATCTGACCGTGGCGGTGGGATGCACCGGTGGCCAGCACCGTTCGGTCTACATCGTCGAGCAGCTGGCGGCGCGCGTCGCCAGCCATTGGCCGCAGGTCGTCGTGCGGCATTCGGCGCTGGCCGATGCCAGCCGCACGATTCGAACGCTGACCGTTGTCCCCTAGTACCGTTCCCGCTGCTAGCCGCCTGAACGCCTGGCGGCAAATCCGCGCTGGATCAGCTCCGTGACCAGCCGGTCGCGGTGCTCTCCCTGGATCTCGATGGCGCCCTCGCGCACCGTTCCGCCGCTGCCGCAGCGGCGCTTGAGCTCGGCGGCGAGCGCTTCGAGCGCATCGGGGCCGAGTGGCAGGCCGTTGATTACCGTCACCGCCTTGCCCGCCCGCCCCTGGGTCTGGCGGCCGACGCGCACCACTGCAGCATCGGGCCGCACCGGCTTGCCCTTGGCACTCTTGCAGACGCACTGCGTCACCGGCCGGCGGCAGCCGGCGCAGATCGGTCCGATGCCAGTGCTGTAGACGATGCTCACGCGCGCGACTGTGCGACAATTTCCTCAGCCGCTCAACTTTGCCGCTGGGGAAATTCCGTGTCGATCGAATTGAAGCACCATCACGGCGGCGTCAGCGTCCCAAACCTGGACGAGTCGATTCGCTGGTACGGCCGGGTACTCGACTTCGAGGTCGAGAAGATCTTCGATATTCCGCAGATTCCGGCCCGCGTAGCCATGCTCCGGCGCGGCGACCTGCGCATGGAATTGTTCGAGGTACCCGGCGCCGCCGCGATGTCGGAAGACCGGCGCATTCCCGATCGCGACGTGCACACGCACGGCAATAAGCACGTCGCCTTTGCGATTCAGGACGTCGATCCAGTGGAGCAGGAGTTGCGCCGGCGCGGTGCCGACATCGTCTGGGTCGGCCGCTTCAAGCATGGCTCGAACATCTTCATCCGCGACAACGCCGGCAACCTGATCGAGCTGGTTCAGGAGCCCGGAATGTTTGCGGCCTGATCGGCCACCAGCTGCAGCTGCGGCAGCATGGTGGTGTTCTCGAGCGGCTTGCCGGTCAGGAAATCAACGATGGCCGCCTGCTGCCGCATGGCATCCTTGTAACCGAGCTGAATCAACTCGCTGGTAAAGCCGGACTCGAACATCAGGTAACTGGCCAGCTGCGCGCCGCCGGCGTCGCGCACACCCATCACCCGCAGCAGCAACCGCAGTCCGCGCGGCAGGCTGCCGAAATGCTGCGCGGCAATCACGCGCAGGTCGGCGCTTGGCGCTATCAGCAGGGTCGCCACCTTGTGCAGGCCGGGCACGGCGGCCGGCGCAATGTCGACCACCTGGTTGAGACGTTGCACGTGCTCGATGTTGGCGTAGACCTGGTCCATGAACAGCGTGTCGAGCATGTAGCCGAACAGCTGTCCGGGCGCCGGCGGACGCACTTCGGCCGGCACGCGTGAATTGATGCCGGCGGCCAGCTCCGAGCGCACGCCGATCACCAGCAGGCGGTCGGCGCCCAGATGGATCGCCGGGCTCAGCGGCCAGAGCTGCCGCTGCGCGCCGTCACCGTAGTATTCGTCGCCCAGGCGCACCGGCGGAAACAGGAACGGCACACCCAGACTCGCCATGACGTGATCGAGCCCGAGCCGTGCCCGCTGGCCGATGCGCTGCTGCCGCAGCCAGGGCGTGCGGTCCTCGACTCCTTCGAAAAACGCCACCGATGCGGCCGAGTTGTAGCCGGTGGCACACAGTGCCAGGGCACGCACGTGGCCCCGGCGGATGCTGCGCTGGAGGTGGCGCCAGTCGATGTTCCTGGCCAGCAGCTGCCGCAATGGCGTGTTGTCGAACAGCGATTTCGGCGGCGGCAGCAGGAAGCCGGCCGACAGCAGCGACAGCATCCAGTGGACGCCCGAGCGCAGCATGCTGGCGGGGTCCACCTGGAATACCTGCTCGACGTGAAAATTGGCCCAGACCTTTTCGAGCGCCGCAACCGCACGCTGCCAGCGGAATGCTTCGGTGGCGATGACCGTGGCCGCCACCGCTCCGGCCGAGGTGCCGACGATGACCGGAAACGGGTTGCGGGCATCGGGCGGAAGCATTTCGGTGATGGCTTTGAGCACGCCCACCTGGTAGGCCGCCCGGGCCCCGCCGCCGGGCAATACCAGCCCCACGGTCGGGCCTATCCGATGATTGCTTCCCTGGGGCGGCGCCGCGGCCATGGAGCCAAGCATAGCGAAGCTCGGATGAACTGCGCCTGTACGGACGTCTCGGTCCCTGGAGCAGATCCGCTAGAGGCGGCTGATCACGCGCAGGATCTGCATCGAGTTGGTGCCCCCGGACACCCCCGAGAGCTCGCCCTTGGTCAGGATCACCAGATCGTTGATGTCCACCAGGCCCAGCTCCAGCAGCCGCTCGAAGATCGAGCTGTAGATGGACGAGGACTCGGTGCTGGTGATGTCGAACGGCACCGCGTAGACGCCGCGATACAAAGTCACGCGCGTGCGCGTAGCCTCGTGGCGCGTGAACGCGTAGATCGGCATGTCGGAGCGGATACGCGACATCCACAGCGGTGTCATACCCGACTCGGTGAGCGCGACGATGGCCCGCACGCGCATATGGTTGGCGGTGTACATGACGGCCATGGAAATGGCCTCTTCGGTGTTGCCGAACTCCTCTTCCGCGCGAACCATGACGCGCATCGAGCCGAGCTGGTACTTTTCGGCGCCGCGGATGACATCGCTCATGGCCTGCACGGCCTTGACCGGAAACTTTCCAGCCGCGGTCTCGGCCGACAGCATGACCGCATCGGTGCCGTCGAGCACGGCGTTGGCCACGTCAGACACCTCGGCGCGGGTCGGCATCTGGCTCTGGATCATCGATTCCATCATCTGCGTGGCCGTGATGACCACGCGATTGCGCTGCAGCGACTGCCGGATGATGGTTTTCTGCAAGCCCGTGAGTTCGGCGTAGCCCATCTCCACACCCAGGTCGCCACGCGCCACCATCACCGCATCGGTGACCGAGAGGATGCCGGAGAGGTTGTCGAGCGCTTCGTGGCGTTCGATCTTGGCGCACACCCGCGCCTCGCCGCGCCAGCGTCGCAGCTCGGTTTGCGCGCGACGGATATCGTCGGCGTCACGCGCAAACGAGACCGCCAGATAATCGATACCGAGCTCGGCCGCGAGCCGGATGTCCTCCAGGTCCTTGTCGGTCAGCGCCGCGGCCGAGATGCCGCCACCCTGGCGGTTGACCCCTTTGCGATTGGACAGTTCGCCGCCCGAGCGCACCACGGTGTCGATACGCGTGCCCGCCACCTTTTCGACTTCGAGCACGATCTGGCCGTCGTTCAGCAGCAGCGTGTCGCCCTGGTGCACGTCCTTGGGCAATTCCTTGTAGGCGCAGCCGACTTCGGACTGGCTGCCGGCGGCAGGATCGAGCGCCGTGTCGAGCGCGAACGGCGCCCCCTCGACGAGCACTACCGAGCCGTTGCGAAAGCTCTCGATGCGGATCTTCGGTCCGGCCAGGTCGGCCAGCAGGCCGACGTAGCGGCCCGCCTCGCGTGCCGCGTTGCGCACCATCTCGACGCGCTTGCGCTGCGAATCGCGGGTGCCATGCGAGAAATTGATGCGCGCCACGTCGAGGCCGGCCTTGATCATGCCGGCGACCACCTCGGGACTGTCGGTCGACGGCCCGAGCGTGGCGACGATCTTGGTTCTGCGAAAGGTATCCATCAGCTGCTGGCCCGCTGCTCGAGCACTGCCACGGCCGGCAGGGTTTTGCCTTCGACGAATTCAAGAAATGCGCCACCGCCGGTCGAGATGTAGGAAATGCTGTCCTCGACGCCGTACTTCTCGATGGCCGCCAGCGTGTCGCCGCCACCCGCGAGCGAAAACGATTTGCTGCTGGCGATGGCGTTGGCGATCGACTTGGTGCCCTCGCCAAACTGGTCGAACTCGAACACGCCGACCGGGCCGTTCCAGATGATCGTGCCCGCGTTCTTCAATATGCCGTCAAACAGCTCGGCGGTGTCCGGACCGATGTCGAGGATCAGCTCGTCGTCGGCCACCTGCGCAACCGGCCGCACATCGGCGTGCGCGGTAGCGGCGAATTCGCGCGCCACCACCACGTCGATCGGCAAGGGAATTTCGGCGCCGCGTGCGCGTGCGCGCGCGAGCAGCGTGCGCGCCATGTCGAGCATCTCCTTCTCGCACAGCGATTTGCCCACGTTGATGCCGGTCGCCGCCAGGAAGGTGTTGGCGATGCCGCCGCCGACGATGAGCTTGTCGACCTTGTCGAGCAGCGCCTCGAGCACCTGCAGCTTGGTCGAGACCTTGGATCCGGCAACGATGGCCACCAGCGGGCGCGCAGGATTGGCGAGCGCGCGCTCGAGCGCCTCGAGCTCGGCCACCAGCAGCGGGCCCGCGCAGGCCACCGGCGCGAAGCGCGCCACCCCGTGGGTGCTGGCCTCGGCTCGATGCGCGGTGCCAAAGGCATCCATGACGAACACGTCGCAGAGCGCGGCCATCTGCCGCGCCAGCGCTTCGCTATCCTTCTTCTCGCCCTTGTTGAAACGCACGTTCTCGCACAGCACCAGATGGCCTTCGGCGCACTCGACACCATCGAGCCAGTTCTGCTGCAGCGGCACCGGCTTGCCGAGCAGCTCGGACAGCTTGCCGGCCACCGGCGCGAGCGAATACTCGCGCTCGAACTTGCCCTCCTCGGGTCTGCCCAGGTGCGACATGACGATCACGCGCGCGCCCTGCTGCATGGCCGAGCGCAGCGTCGGCAGCGCCGCGCGGATGCGCGCATCGCTGCTGACCGCGCCGTCCTTCACCGGCACGTTCAGATCCTCGCGGATCAGCACGCGCTTACCGGCGAGCTTGAGGTCGCTCATGCGCAGCACTTTCATCGGCGGGCGCCCTACTTGGCCTGCGACCAGGCGAGCGTGGTATCGAGCATGCGGTTCGAGAATCCCCACTCGTTGTCATACCAGGCGCACACCTTGACCAGTGTGCCGTCGATGACCTTGGTCATGCTGGAGTCGAACACCGAGGAATGCGGGTTGTGATTGAAATCGACCGACACCAGCGGCTCGTCGGTATAGGCCACGATGGCTTGCATCGGGCCGTCGGCCGCGGCCTTCATGAGCTTGTTGATCTCGTCGACGCTGGTGGCGCGCCTGGCGATGAAGCTCAGGTCCACCAGCGAGACATTGATGGTCGGCACGCGGATCGCAAAGCCGTCGAGCTTGCCCTTGAGCTCGGGCAGCACCAATCCGACGGCCGCGGCGGCGCCGGTCTTGGTCGGGATCATCGACTGCGTTGCCGAGCGCGCGCGCCGCAGATCCGAGTGATAGACGTCCGTGAGCACCTGGTCGTTGGTATACGAGTGCACCGTCGTCATGACGCCGGCGCTGATGCCGACGCTTTCGTTGAGCACCTTGGCCACCGGCGCCAGGCAGTTGGTCGTGCACGAGGCATTGGATATGACCGTGTGGCTGGCCTTCAGCACCTGGTGATTGACGCCAAAGCACACGGTTGCATCGACATCGTCGCCGCCCGGCGCCGAAATCACCACGCGCTTCGCACCGCCTTCGAGATGCTTACTGGCCTTGGCCTTGGAGGTGAACAGACCGGTGCACTCGAGCACGGTGTCGACGCCGAGCGAGCCCCAGGGCAGCTTGGCCGGATCACGTTCGGACAGCACCTTGATGCGGTTGCCATCGATGACCAGAGAGTCGCCGTCGACCTTGACCTCGCCGCGGAACGGACCGTGGACGGTGTCATGGCGTGTCAGGTGAGCGTTGATCTTGGCGTCGCCAAGATCGTTGATGGCCACGATCTGGATCTTGCCGCGCTTGTCGCCCTCGTGCAGTGCCCGCAGCACATTACGACCGATGCGGCCGTAGCCGTTGATCCCGACTTTCAGCGTCATTTGTCCGTCCCTTTTATCGAATCGAGAATTTCCCGTTGCACATGCTCGGCAGTGATGCCGAACTTCTTGAAGAGCTCGGGCGCCTTGCCCGAAGCCCCGTAGTGATCGATGCCGACGACGCGGCCGCGGTCGCCGACATAGCGCCACCACAGTCCGGTCGAGCCGGCTTCGACCGCCACCCGCGCGCGCACCGCCGGTGGCAGCACCGAATCCCGGTAGGCGCCGTCCTGGGCATCGAAGCGCTCGGTTGAGGGCATCGAGACCACGCGCACGCGCTTACCCTGGGCCGCCGCGGCCTTGGCGGCCTCGAGCGCCAGCGATACCTCGGAACCGGTGCCGATGACGATGCACTCGGGCGTGCCGTCGCAGTCCAGCAGCACGTAACCACCGCGCGCGACCGCAGCCAGCGCCGCCGGCGTGCGCTGCAGCTGCGGCAGGCCCTGACGCGTAAATACCAGCGCACTCGGCCCGGTGGAGTGCTCGATCGCTTCGCACCAGGCGATCGCGCTCTCGACCGCATCGGCGGGACGCCAGAGCGTCAGGTTCGGAATCAGGCGCAGCGCGTTGAGATGCTCGATCGGCTGGTGCGTGGGCCCATCCTCGCCCAGGCCGATGGAGTCGTGCGTGTACACCAGCAGTGTGCGCAGGTGCATGAGCGAGGCCATGCGCACACCGTTGCGCGCATAGTCGGAAAAAGTGAGGAAGGTGCCGCCGTAGGGAATCAGGCCGCCGTGCAGCGCGACACCGTTCATGGCCGCCGTCATGCCGAACTCACGCACGCCGTAGTAGATGTAGTTGCCGGAAGCGTCGTCGGGCGCAATGCCGCGCGAGATCTTCTGCAACGTATTGTTGGATCCGGTCAGGTCGGCCGAACCGCCGAGCAACTCCGGCAGCCCGACGCCGATCGAGTTCAGCGCCGCCTGTGAGGACACGCGCGTTGCCTGCGACCCGGTAACCGCCTGCGCGGTGGCGATTGCGGCCTTGCGGGTGTCGCTCCAGCCCGCAGGAAGCTTGTCGACCATGCGCCGCTCGAGCTCGGCCGCCAGGTCGGGGTGGGCGCTGCTATAGCGCGCGAACAATTGCTTCCAGGCGTCCTCAGCGGCCCGTCCGGCCTCGATATGATTCCAGCCCTTGAGGATCTCGGGCGGCACGACGAACGGCGGATCCTTCCAGCCGAGCTGCTGGCGCGCACCGGCCACTTCCTCCGCGCCCAGCGCCTCGCCGTGCGTAGCCTTGGTGCCGGCCTTGGTGGGCGCGCCCCAGCCGATGACGGTCTTGCAGCAGATGATGGACGGCCGCTCGGTCTCGTCCTTTGCCTTGCACATCGCCTCCGCGAGGGCGTCGGAATTGTGACCGTCGACGCTCTGCACCTGCCAGCCATAGGCGGCAAAGCGCTCGGGTGTATTGTCGGCGAACCAGCCCTTGACCTTGCCGTCGATAGAGATGCCGTTATCGTCGTAAAGGACCACCAATTTGCCGAGCTTCAGCGTGCCGGCCAGCGAACAGGCCTCGTGCGACACCCCTTCCATGAGGCAGCCGTCGCCGCAGAACACCCAGGTATGGTGATCGATGATCGGAAGACCGGGCCGATTGAAGTGTGCTGCCAGAATCTTTTCCGCCAGCGCCATGCCGACGCCGTTCGCCAGACCCTGTCCCAGCGGTCCGGTCGTGGTCTCGATGCCGATATCGAGTTCGCGCTCGGGATGGCCAGCCGTGCGGCTGCCGAGCTGGCGGAAGTTCGTCAGCTCCTCGAGCTTGAGCGGATAACCGGTCAGAAACAGCAGCGAGTACAGCATCATCGAAGCGTGGCCGTTGGAGAGCACGAAACGATCCCGGTCCCACCAGTGAGGATTGCCGGGGTTGTACTTCATGAAGTCCCGCCACAGCACCTCGGCTATGTCGGCCATGCCCATTGGGGCGCCGGGGTGGCCCGAATTGGCCTTTTCAACCGCATCCATGGACAGGACGCGGATGGCATTGGCGAGCTCTCGGCGGGTAGGCATTGCGAATATCTCCGTCCGCGGCCGTTGCGGCCGGGCATTGTCTAACAGCGAGCCGCCCCGCGGCAATGCAGCGCCGCCTCCGGCGCAGCATTTCGGTGGCGGCGGCGGGACGCGCGCCGTTGCCAATTCCGCGCCCTCAGTCGCAATTCTGGAACAACGCCCGCCGGCGTGGCGGGGCGCAGGCACGGCGGCGGAATTTCATCGGTTATACTGCGCGCCCCCATATTTCAGCCCTGCAGCCCACTCGATGAGCAATCACTATCTGTTTACGTCTGAGTCTGTCTCGGAAGGCCATCCTGACAAGATCGCTGATCAGATCTCCGATGCGGTGCTCGATGCGATCCTGCGCGACGATCCCACTGGCCGCGTGGCCTGTGAAACGCTCGTCAAGACTGGCGTGGTCATCGTCGCCGGCGAAGTCACGACCAGCGCCTGGATCGACCTCGAGAAGCTGGTGCGGGAAACCGTGCTGCACATCGGCTACAACCATTCCGACATGGGCTTCGATGGCGCCAGCTGCGGCGTCGTCAACATCATCGGCAAGCAGTCTCCGGATATCGCTATGGGGGTCGACCGCAGCGACAAGCGCAAGCAGGGTGCCGGCGACCAGGGTCTCATGTTCGGCTACGCCACCAACGAGACCGAGGTACTCATGCCCGCGCCCATCACGCTGGCGCATCGCCTGGTGAAGCGGCAGTCGGAAGTGCGGCGCCGCGGCAAGCTGTCGTGGCTGCGCCCGGACGCCAAGAGCCAGGTCACGCTGCGTTACGAAAACGACAAGCCCGTCGGCATCGAGGCCGTGGTGCTGTCGACCCAGCACAGCGAAGACGTCTCCACCAAGAAGCTGCGGGAAGCCGTCATGGAAGAGATCCTCAAGCCGGTGCTGCCGAAGAAATGGCTGGATCGGCGTACGCGCTACCATATCAATCCGACCGGACGTTTCGTGGTCGGCGGCCCGGTCGGTGATTGCGGCCTGACCGGACGCAAAATCATCGTCGACACCTACGGTGGGTTCGCCCGGCACGGCGGCGGCGCATTCTCGGGCAAGGACCCGTCCAAGGTCGACCGCTCGGCGGCCTACGCCGCACGCTACGTCGCCAAGAACATCGTCGCCGCGGGACTCGCGGCCCGCTGCGAAGTGCAGGTGTCGTACGCCATCGGGGTCGCCGAGCCGACTTCGATCATGGTCGAGTCCTTCGGCACCAGCGACTTTTCACGCGAGGAGCTGACGGCGCTGGTCCGTCGCAACTTCGATCTGACGCCCTACGGCCTGCGGCAGATGCTCGACCTCGCGCGGCCCATCTATCAGAAGACGGCCGCTTATGGTCACTTCGGCCGTGAGGAGCCGGAATTTACCTGGGAACGTACCGACAAGGCCGAAGCGCTCGCCGCCGGCGCGCGTCGCCGCGGTCGTGGTCGCGCTGCCTGAGCCGGTTATGACCCCGGTAAGGGTGGATTCTGCCCGGGCGAGGGCGCCCCGGGCGTTAGGCGTGTGAAGTCGGGCATTGATTTGGGATCCGTTTGATCCGATAGTGGCCTGGATTGACGTCGCCGCGGTTCGCGGCGACCTGGGGACTGAGGAGCGCTGCGACAGAGGCCGGCTCATACGCCGGCCGATCATCTGCCAGGCTCAGTCCGCCAGCTTCAAGTCAACGGCGCTCGCAACCTTAAGCGTTAAGGAGTTGGAGCCACCATGACCGCTTCTGCCCGTCCCGTTTCCGTCAAGAGCCCTGCCGGGGATTTCCAGGTTGCCGATCTTGCGCTGGCCGACTGGGGCCGCAAGGAGATCGCCATCGCCGAGACCGAGATGCCCGGTCTCATGGCCATCCGCGAGGAGTTTGCCCCCACACAGCCGTTGCGTGGCGCCCGGATCGCCGGCTCGCTGCACATGACCATCCCGACCGCGGTGCTGATCGAGACCCTGCAGGCGCTCGGTGCCGAGGTGCGCTGGGCCTCGTGCAACGTGTTCTCGACCCAGGACCACGCCGCCGCCGCCATCGCGGCCCGCGGTACGTCGGTGTTCGCCTTCAAGGGCGAGTCGCTGGCCGAGTACTGGCAGTTCACGCACCGCATCTTCGAATGGCCCAACGGAGCGCATGCCAACATGATCCTCGACGACGGCGGCGATGCGACCCTGCTGCTGCATCTGGGCGCGCGCGCCGAGAGCGATGCGTCGCTCATCGCCAAGCCGGGCAGCGAGGAGGAGGCGGCGCTGTTCGACAGCATCCGCGCCACGCTCAAGCGTGAGCCGCATTGGTATTCGGCCCGCCTGAAGGCGGTGCGTGGCGTCTCCGAAGAGACCACCACCGGCGTCAAGCGCCTCTACCAGATGGCAAAGGACGGGCAGCTCGCCTTCCCGGCCATCAACGTCAACGACTCGGTCACCAAGAGCAAGTTTGACAACCTCTATGGCTGCCGCGAATCACTGGTCGACGGCATCAAGCGCGCCACCGACGTCATGGTGGCCGGCAAGATTGCCGTGGTGGCGGGCTATGGCGACGTCGGCAAGGGTTCGGCGCAGGCGCTGCGCGCGCTCTCGGCCAACGTCTGGGTCACAGAGATCGACCCGATCTGCGCACTGCAGGCAGCGATGGAAGGCTACCGCGTGGTGACCATGGATTACGCCGCCGAGCACGGCGACATCTTCGTCACGGCCACCGGCAACTTTCATGTGATCACCCACGAGCACATGAAGCGCATGAAGAACAATGCCATCGTCTGCAACATCGGTCACTTCGACAACGAGATCGATGTTGCCTCGCTGAAGCAGCACAAGTGGGAGAACATCAAACCGCAGGTCGACCACGTGATCTTCCCGGACGGCCGCCGCATCATCCTGCTGGCCGAGGGGCGGCTGGTGAATCTCGGCTGCGGCACCGGCCACCCGAGCTACGTCATGAGCTCCTCGTTCGCCAACCAGACGCTGGCGCAGATCGAGCTGTTCGTGAACACCGCCAACTACCCGGTGGGCGTGTACGTGCTGCCGAAGCAGCTGGACGAGAAGGTGGCGCGGCTGCAGCTCAAGAAGCTCGCCGCGCAACTGACCGAGTTGACTGACACCCAGGCGCGCTACATCGGCGTCGAGCGCAGCGGTCCATACAAGGCCGACCACTACCGCTACTGAGCTCGAGCTCTCACCGCAGGCACGCGGCGGCCGACGCCGCGTGCCTGTCGGTGAATTCCGACATGCGGCCGCCAGCGCGCGCGGCGTTTAACATCTACCTCTGTTTAACATCTCGTCGCGCCAATGCGCGCGATTGAGCGTTGCGTCACCGTGATGCCGGGCGCGCTTTCACGGCGCTTGAAGCGCATCACTCGGTGCGCGGGAACAGGCGAGTAAAATCAGCCAATGAATCGCGATGTCCGCTTGTTGCAGCTGTCCGATCCGCATTTGTTCGCCGATCCGGATGGTGAGCTACGCGGCGTCAACACGCTGGCGTCGCTGCGGCGCGTGCTGGCGTCGGCGCGGGCCCTGGCGGTCGACGCGGTCGTTTGCAGCGGCGACATCGTCAACGACGAGCCGGCGGGCTATGCCCACTTCGCGCACGAGCTCGGCGGCCTCGGCAAGCCGGTCTACTGCATACCGGGCAATCACGATGATCCCGCGGAGTTGCGGCGTGCGCTGGCAGCGCCGCCGTTCCAGGTCGGCGGTGTTGCCGATCTGGGCGCGTGGCGCCTGATCCTGCTGGACAGCTGCGTCCCCGGCAGGGCGGGTGGCCACATGAGCGCTGCGGAGCTGCAGCGGCTGCACACGGCACTCGCCGACAGCAACCGCTTTGCGATGATCAGCGTGCATCACCAGCCGGTACCGATGTCGAGCCGTTGGCTCGACGCGGTCGGCATCGACAACGCGGACGCATTGTTCGAGGTGCTCGATGCGCACGCCCACGTACGGCTGGTGAGCTGGGGCCATGTACATCAATGTTTCGACGACCGGCGCCGCGGCGTGCGGCTGCTGGCGACGCCGTCTACCGGCGCGCAGTTCCTGCCGCTGTCGGCCAACTTTGCGATCGATGCGCGACCACCGGCCTATCGCCGCCTGACCCTGCGCGCCGACGGCACCGTCGACACCGAAGTGCTCTGGGTCCAGGGTGATGCCGAACTGGCCGATGAGGCCTCGGCGCGCTAGCGGCTATTGGGACCTGAGGTCGAACAACGGCGCCAGCAGCCGTAATCGCGCCGGCGGATCGTCCGATTCCAGCAATTGCTGCTGCAGCCGAGGGTCGAGCGGCAGCAGTTCGGCGATGCGGTAGCTGACCCAGGAAGCGTCGCCGTAGTCCGGCTCGACGAAATGCCCGATGGTCTTGAGCTGCGCCAGCGCGCCACGCAGCACCGGCAGCAATGGCTGAAATTCGTCGGGCACCGCCGCAGGCGCCGGCTCCTGCAGCCACTCGACCTCGGCCCGATTCAGGCCGTCCGTCTGCTGGCTGCGGCTGCGCACGCGAAAGCGCCGCTCGCCGCGGCAGAGGATGCCGAGCAGGCCGTCCTCGAGCGTTTGAAAATCGACGATGCGCGCGCTGCTGCCGACCGTCGCGGTCTCGACCTGGCGATCCGTGTCGCTGCCGCCGAGTGCCAGCACCACGCCGAAGGCTTCGTTGGCACGCATGCAGCAACCGACCATGTCGACATAGCGCGGTTCGAAGATGCGCAGCGGCAGCAGGCCGCCCGGGAACAGCACGGTATTGAGCGGAAACAGGGCAATATCGGACATCAATCCTGATCGCGCCGTGCCGCCAGCGACTCGAGCAGCCGCGTGTGCAGACCGCCGAAGCCGCCGTTGCTCATGATCAGCGCGTGCTCGCCGCTGCGCAGCGCGCGCGTCAATTCCTGCAGCAGCTGCTCAAAATCGGCCACCACGTGCGCGCGCGCGCCGAGCGGCGTCATGGCAGAGCGCACGTCCCAGCCAATCGACGCCGGTGCATACAGCCAGACGTCATCGGCGCCGCCGAGCGAATCGGCCAGGGTCTGCCGGTGCACTCCCAGCTTCATGGTGTTGGAGCGCGGCTCGAGTACCGCAACGATGCGCTCCCGCCCGACCCGGCGCCGCAGGCCGTCGATGGTGGTGCGGATGGCGGTTGGATGGTGCGCAAAGTCATCGTAGACCCTGACTCCGGCGGCCGTACCGCGCAACTGCATGCGCCGCGCCACGCCAAGAAAACGGCTCAGTGACTCGAGACCGCGCTCGATCGGCACGCCGGCGTGGCGCGCGGCCGCCAGCGCCGCCAGCGCATTGTCGGCGTTGTGCGCGCCGATCGAGCTCCAGTGCACGCTGCCGCGGCTGCGACCCTCGAACAGCACCTCGAAACTCGAGTAATCGGCATCGGCCGGCGCGGCCGTGGTCCACTCCGTCGGGGCGGCAGCGGCAGCGGCCCGCGCGAACTTTTCGACCGGCGTCCAGCAGCCTGCCGCGAGCACGCGCGCCAGACTCGGATCGGCGCCGTTGCAGACGATGCGTCCGCCGCCCGGCACGGTGCGCACCAGGTGCTGGAACTGCCGCTCGATCGCTGCCAGGTCCGGGTATATGTCGGCGTGGTCGAACTCGAGGTTGTTCATGATCAGCGTACGCGGCCGGTAGTGCACGAACTTGGCGCGCTTGTCGAAGAAGGCCGTATCGTACTCGTCGGCCTCAATGACGAAAAATGGCGCCGCACCGAGGCGCGCGCTGTGGTCGAAGTTGGACGGAATGCCGCCAATCAGGAACCCGGGCGCCAGACCTGCATCCTCGAGGATCCAGGCCAGCATGCTGCTGGTCGAGGTCTTGCCGTGAGTTCCCGAGACCGCGAGCACCCAGCGATCACGCAGCACTGCGGCTGCGAGCCATTCCGGGCCCGAGGTATAGGCCATGCCGCGCTCGAGTACCGCTTCCACTACGGGCATGCCACGCGACATGACGTTGCCGATGACCACCACATCGGGCGCCAGCGCGAGTTGCTCGACCGCGTAGCCCTCTATCAGCTCGATGCCCAGCGCCGCGAGCTGCGTGCTCATCGGCGGATAGACTTCCCGGTCCGCGCCGGTGACACGGTGCCCGGCGGCGCGCGCCAGCGCGGCGATGCCGCCCATGAAGGTGCCGCAGATGCCGAGTATGTGAATGTGCATGCGCTGCCAGACTCTACAGTAAGATGCCGCCATCGATGAACCTGACGAGCACACCGGATATCATCCGGGACAGCGCCGGTCTCGCGCAGCTCTGTGAGCAGTTTGCCGGTGCCGACACCATCGGCCTCGACACCGAATTCCTGCGCGAGCGAACCTATTTCGCGCAGCTCTGCCTGCTGCAGCTCAGCTCGGCCGGCGGCGCCCATTGCGTCGACACGCTCGCCCTGCGCGACCTGGCAGCGCTGCGCCCGGCGCTGAATCGCGCCCCGCCCGTAAAGGTGCTACATGCCGCGCGCCAGGATCTCGAGGTGTTGTGGCCGGCAATCGGATCGGTCACCGGGCTGTTCGATACGCAGGTGGCGGCCGCACTGATCGGCATGCCGGCACAGATCGGTTATGGCGACCTGGTGCAGCGGTTGCTGTCGAAGACGCTGCACAAGGCCGAGACGCGCACCGACTGGTCGCGACGGCCATTGACGGCCGCACAGATCGAATACGGGCTGGATGACGTACGCTACCTGCTGCCGCTGCGCGAGCTGCTGCAATCGCGCCTGCAGCAGCTCGGGCGCTGGCCGTGGTTCCTGCAGGAAATGGCGGAGCTCGACTCTATTGGTTCCTTCGATGCCGATCCGCAGCTGGCCTGGCGGCGCTTCAAGGGCTTCCACGAACTCGACGCTGAACGCCAGCGCCTGGCAACCGCGCTCTGCGCCTGGCGCGAGCAGCGCGCAATCAGCGCCGACCGGCCCCGCAACTGGATCCTGACCGACACTGCCTTGCGGGACATCGTCCTGCGGGTGCCGCGCGGCTTGGAGGACCTCGGGCGCACCGCCGAGCTGACCGAGGGCATTCTCAACCACAGCGGCACGCAGATCCTGGCGGCCATCGAGAGCGCACAGCTGTCGCCACGCCTGCCGCCGCTGCCGCAGCGGCAACGACCCGATCCGGAGACCACAGCAGCGGTACGCAAGCTGTCCCAGCTGGCGCAGCAAGTCGGCCGCGAGCTCGGACTGGCACCGGAGATTCTGGCCACCCGGCGCGAGATGGAACGGCTGGTGGCCGGCAACCGGGACGGGGGCGTCTTGAAGGGGTGGCGGCGTGAGGTGATCGGCGAGCGCCTGCTCGGCGCGCTGTGAGCGCGCCGGCGCGCTCGGGGAAGTATCTGCTGCCCTCAGGGCGGCGCGGGTACCGAGGACAGCGCCGCGATCAGACGTGAGGCCACATCTTCCACCGGCGCATCCGCATCGATGGTGTGCAGCAGCCCCTGCTTTTCGTAGAACTGTGCCAGCGGGCGTGTCTCCCGCTCGTAGACCTCGAGCCGGCGCCGCACCGTCCCCTCCTCGTCATCGGGACGCTGGATCAGCCGCGGATGATCGGCGCATTGATCGCAGCGCGGCGCTTCGCCGCCGACCGCGCTCGGCGTGTTGAACACCCGGGCGCACTGCGGGCAGCTGCGGCGGCCGGAGATGCGCCGGATGATGACGTCGTAGTTCACTTCGAACAGCACCACCGCGTCGAGCGCGGCATTGATCTCGGCCAGCATCAGCTGCAGCGCCTGGGCCTGCGCGATGTTGCGCGGAAAACCATCGAGGATGAAGCCGCGGGCCGCGTCGCGCTCCGCCAGACGTTCGCGGATGATGCCGAGTACGATCTCGTCGACCACGAGTTGGCCTGAATCCATGGCGGCCTTGGCACGCCGGCCATAATCGGTGCCGCGCGCGACGGCGCTGCGCAGCAGATCTCCGGTGGAGATCTGGGGAATTCCGAAGCGCCGGACCAGCCGCTGAGCCTGGGTGCCCTTGCCGGAACCCGGTGCCCCCATGAGAACGATACGCATCCATAAAACAGTACCGATAGGCGCTCCCAAGGTCAAACAAGGTATGCTCGCGCAGCCGCAGAGCGGCCACGAAGTCAAGGGATTTACGATGAACAGCAGGACCGGCAAGATCCCTGTGCGCAACGCGCTCTACGCTCAGTCCGGCGGCGTGTCTGCCGTCATCAACGCTTCTGCCTGCGGTGTCATCGAGACGGCCCGCAAGCACCGCAACCGCATCGGCAAGATCTACGCCGGTCGCGACGGCATCATCGGCGCACTCACCGAGAACCTGATCGACCTGTCGCGCGAGAGTCCCGCCACCATCCGTGGGCTGCGCTACACGCCGGCGGGCGCGTTCGGCTCGGCGCGCTTCAAGCTCAAGAGCATCGAGCAGAACCGGGCCGAGTACGAGCGCCTGATCGACGTGTGCCGCGCGCACGACATCGGCTACTTCTTCTACAACGGCGGCAATGATTCGATGGATACCGCCTGGAAGATCTCGCAGATCGGCAGCACGCTCGGCTACCCGGTGATCTGCATCGGCATCCCCAAGACGGTCGATAACGATCTGCCGGTCACCGACTGCTGTCCGGGCTTCGGCTCGGTGGCCAAGTACATCGCTGTTTCCACCCTCGAGGGCGGCCTGGACGTCGCCTCCATGGCCCGCACCTCGACCAAGGTATTCGTGCTCGAGGTCATGGGCCGGCACGCCGGCTGGATCGCTGCCGCCGGCGGGCTTGCGGGCCGCAAGGCCTCCGAGCCGCCGCACATCATTCTGTTTCCGGAGATCCGCTTCGACCAGGAGAAATTCCTGGCGCGAGTCAAGCAGTGCGTGACCGACTACGGCTACTGCGTCATCGTCGTCTCCGAGGGCGCGCGCTACGCCGACGGCAAGTTCCTGGCCGAGTCTGGCACGACCGACGCCTTTGGCCACACGCAGCTCGGCGGCGTCGGGCCGGTAGTGGCCAACATGGTCCGGCAGGCGCACGGCTACAAGTACCATTGGGCCGTGGCCGACTATCTGCAGCGCTCGGCGCGCCACATCGCCTCCAAGACCGACGTCGAGCAGGCCTACGCCGTCGGCAAGGCCGCGGTCGAATATGCGCTCGCCGGCATGAATGCCGTCATGCCCGCAATCAAGCGCCTGTCCTCGAAACCCTATCGCTGGAAGCTGGTGCCGGTGCCGATCTCCGCCGTGGCCAATGTCGAGAAGAAGGTGCCGCGGAATTTCATCACCGAGGACGGCTTTGGCATCACCGCGGCCTGCCGGCGTTATCTTGCGCCGCTGATCGGCGGCGAGGATCCCCCACCCTACCGGGACGGGCTGCCGGCCTATGTTCGTCTGCGGGGCACCGCGGTGCGGCGCAAGCTCAAAACCAATTTCCAGCTTTGAGCTGCGGATGCCCGGCGCCCAAGCGCGCCGATCCCCGCGAGCGGCGGCCGCATATGCTATATTTCCCGGCCAATTCCGCCGGGAAGAAGAACATTGCCCGGCACAATCTAACCAGACTTAATTCGCCCTCTTAAGCGATTGCAAGGAGACTGAATGGGTGCCACGAACTGGCTTTGGGTAGCCATTGCCGCCGGCGTAGTTGCCGTGCTCTACGGCGTGGTCTCGGTACGCTCGATTCTGGCACTGCCGGCAGGCAATGCCCGCATGCAGGAGATCGCAGCCGCCATCCAGACCGGCGCCAAGGCCTACCTCAATCGCCAGTACACGACCATCGCGATCGTCGGCGTGGTGCTGTTCGTGGTGCTCGGCGTTGCGCTCAACTGGAGCACAGCCGGTGGATTCGCGGTTGGCGCCGTCCTCTCGGGGCTCGCCGGCTACATCGGCATGAACATCTCGGTGCGCGCCAACGTGCGCACCGCCGAAGCGGCCCGCTCGGGGCTCAACGCCGCCCTGCAGGTGGCATTCCGCGGCGGCGCCATCACCGGCATGCTGGTCGTGGGCCTTGGGCTGCTGGGCGTCACCGGCTATTTCATGCTGCTGCGCTCCTCGCTGAGCGACGAGCGTGCGCTGCACTCGCTGGTGGGACTGGCCTTCGGCGGTTCGCTGATCTCGATCTTCGCCCGTCTCGGCGGCGGCATTTTCACCAAGGGCGCGGACGTCGGCGCCGACCTCGTGGGCAAGGTCGAAGCCGGCATCCCCGAGGATGACCCGCGCAACCCCGCTGTCATCGCTGACAACGTCGGTGACAACGTCGGCGATTGCGCCGGCATGGCAGCCGACCTGTTCGAAACCTACGCGGTCACGATTGTGGCGACCATGCTGCTCGGCGGACTGCTGCTGCAGCAGTCGGGACTGTCGGCGCTGGTCTACCCGCTGGCGCTCGGCGCCGCCTCGATCGTATCGTCGATCATCGGCACCTTCTTCGTGCGTGTCGGTACCGGCGGCAAGATCATGAACGCCCTCTACAAGGGCGTAGCCGTATCCGGAATCATCTCGGCGGTGGCATTCTGGTTCATCACGCGCGAGTTGCTGCCGGAACAGCTCAACACGCTGTTTGGCTGCGCGCTCATCGGGCTCGGCCTGACGGCGGCCATGATCATCATCACCGAGTACTACACCGCCACCGAGTACTCGCCGGTACGCGGCGTCGCGGCCGCGTCCCAGACCGGGCACGCCACCAACATCATCGCGGGACTGGGCGTCAGCATGAAGTCGACCGCGCTGCCGGTACTGGCAGTCTGCCTCGCCATCTGGGGTTCCTCCAGCCTTGCGGGTCTGTACGGCATCGCCGTCGCCGCCACCGCCATGCTGTCGATGACCGGCATGATCGTGGCGCTCGATGCCTACGGCCCGATCACCGACAACGCCGGCGGCATCGCCGAAATGTCCGATCTTCCCAAGGAGGTGCGCAACGTCACCGATCCGCTCGATGCGGTCGGCAACACCACCAAGGCGGTCACCAAAGGCTATGCGATTGGCTCGGCGGGCCTGGCGGCGCTGGTGCTGTTTGCGGATTACACGCATAACCTGGCGGCGCAGATGGCAGCCAGCGGCCGCGAGATGGTGGCATTTTCCCTGTCCGACCCGGCGGTCATCATCGGCCTGTTCATCGGCGGCCTGGTCCCCTATCTGTTCGGCGCCATGGCCATGGAGGCCGTCGGACGCGCGGCCGGCTCGGTGGTCACCGAGGTGCGGCGCCAGTTCCGCGAGATCGCAGGCATCATGCAGGGCACCGCCAAACCCGACTATTCGCGCGCAGTGGATCTGCTGACGCGGGCAGCCATCAAGGAAATGATCGTGCCGTCACTGCTGCCGATCCTGGTGCCGGTAATCGTGGTGTTCGGCGTCGGGGCCCTGATGGGTCCCGGTTCGGGTCCGAAGGCGTTGGGGGGCCTGCTGATCGGCACCATCGTCACCGGCTTGTTCGTGGCCATTTCCATGTGCACCGGCGGTGGCGCATGGGACAACGCCAAGAAGTACATCGAGGAAGGCCACTTCGGCGGCAAGGGCTCCGACGCCCACAAGGCCGCGGTAACGGGAGACACGGTTGGAGATCCGTACAAGGATACCGCCGGACCGGCAATCAACCCGTTGATCAAGATCATCAATATCGTCGCGCTGCTGCTGGTGCCGCTGCTGTAATGTAGCCCGCATGTACCGGCGGACGGTGGTAGCGCTGCTGGCAGCGGCGCTGTGCGCCGCCGCTCTGGTGCGTGCGGCCGCCGCCGCGGTAGCAGCCACCACGGCGGCGAGCGCTGCCGGTTTGCCGCTCATGACCCCGATCACCGCGAGCGATCGTATCCTGGTCGTGGCGCCGCATCCCGATGACGAAAGCCTCTGCTGTGCCGGTCTGATACAGCAGGCACTCGCAGCCGGTGCGCAGGTCGGGGTGGTCTGGATCACGGCGGGCGATGGCTTCGAGCTTGACGCACTGCTGGTCGAGCACACGCTCTCACCGGACAGCGCCGCCATGCAGCGCCTGGGAAGGCAGCGCTTGCGCGAGGCGCGCACCGCGGCCGCTACGCTCGGCGTGCCACCCAACTGGCAGTTCGTGCTGGGTTACCCGGACCGCGGCATCGAGGCCCTGATGGGCTCCTATTACAACCGTCCCTACCGCTCGCGGTATACCGCCAACACTCACGTCCGCTACGCCGGGGCTGTCAGCCCCGACGCCAGTTATACCGGCGCCAATCTGCAGCAGGATCTGGCGAAAGTATTCGACGAATTCCGACCAACGCTGGTGTTTGCGGCCGCCCCGCAGGACCTGCATCCCGATCACCGCGCCAGTGGCGAACTGGTGCGGCGCATACTGGGTCAGCGTAACGAACTCGGAGCGCTGCGCTATTGGATCGTTCACGCGCATCGCTGGCCGCGCCCGTACGGGCTCAATCCGGCGCTGTCGCTGCAGCCGCCACCGGCGGCGGCAGCGCTCGCCTGGCATTCCCTGCCGCTGAGCGCATCCGACCGCAGCGGCAAGCTGACGGCCATCAGCGCGCATGAGTCGCAGCTGCGCGTCATGGGACCGCTCATGAAGGCGTTCGTGCGCGCCAACGAGTTGTTTGCGCCGGCGTTGGCGTCAGTGCCGCGCTGAAGAGCCGGCAGAGCCGGCGAAAGCCGTGCGTCAGGCAGCCATGGGCAGACGCGCCGGCCGGCCGACGGCATATCCCTGCAGGTAGTCAACACCCATCTGGCGTGCCGCATCGAGCGTGCTGGCGTCTTCGACCTGCTCGGCAATGACCTTGAAATTGAGCGTGCGTGCCAGGCGGATCATCGCGGTCACCATCGCCTGGTTGACCGAGTCCCGCGCCAGATTCTTGAAGAACGAGCCGTCGATCTTGAGATAGTCGACGGCCAGATTCTTGAGATTGGCGAACGAGCCGAGTCCGCTGCCGAAATCATCGAGCGCAAAGCGGCAGCCCATGCCGTGCAGCACGCCAACGAAGCGCCGTGCCTGCTCGAAGTTGGCGACCACGGTACTCTCGGCCAGCTCGAAACAGACCTGGGCGGGATTGGCCCCGGTGGAATCCAGGCACTCCACCACGAATTCGAGGAACTGCCCATCAGCCAGGGTCTGGCCCGATATGTTGATGGCGATGCTGCGCTTGGCTGCCACCTCGATACCGCCACGGCCCAGTGCCGTCAGCGTGGTTTGCACCACCCAGCGGTCGATCAGGCCCATGAGGCGGTAGCGCTCGGCGGCGCGCAGGAATTCGATCGGCGGCAGTTCCTCGCCGCGCTCATTACTGAGCCGTACCAGCACCTCCATGGCGGGGCCCTCGTCGTTGGCGGCAAAGGACGCCACGATGGGCTGGCAGTAGAGCTCGAAGCGGCTGTCGCGCAGCGCCGCCTGCAGCGTCTGCAGCCACTGGATCTCGCCCGTCTGGCGTGCGAACACCTCGTCGCGGGCCGAGTAGACCGCAACATGGCCGCCCTGGCGCTTGGCGACATAGCAGGCCGAGTCCGCGGCCGCCATGAGTTCCTCGATACTGCCGCTGTCGTGCGCAATCTCGACCAGGCCGATGCTGACGCCGACGTTGAAAATCTTGTCTTTCCAGACGAAGCGGAAGTCCTTGACCGCGCGATGCACGTCATCGGCAATCTGCCGGGCCTTCTCGAGCGGACAGCCCACCAGCAGCATGCCGAATTCGTCGCCGCCGATGCGCGCCACGGTATCGGAATCGCGCACCGCATCTCGCAGCAGCTTGGCGGCCTCGCGCAACATCGCATCTCCGGCCTGATGGCCGCTGCTGTCGTTGATGCTCTTGAAGCGGTCGAGATCGAGGTAGCAGAGTACGTGCGGACTGTCGCCGCGGTGTGCCGTGTCAATGGCATCCTGGACGCGGCGCTCGAAGTCGCGGCGATTGAGCAGCCCGGTGAGCGCATCGTGCGTCGCCTGGTAGGACATCTGCCGCGCCAGTCCGCGCACCTCGGTGACATCGTGCAACAGCACCACGACCCCCAGACTCTCCCCGGTTTCCACGCGGATCGGCGCCGCCGACAGCTCAATGAGCCGCTCGCCATTGGCGCCGCGGATCAGGATGGCGCGTGATCCCAGGTTGAGTGGTGTACCGACCTCCAGAGCCTGCCGGACCGGTTCGGAAAGCAGCTTGCGGTCGGATTCCTCGACTGCGCGGGCCACCTCCTCGAGCTTCCTGCCAGAGGCGGCAGCAGCATCGGTGCCGAGCAGCCGCGCTGCCGCCGGATTCAGGTGCTCGATCTTGCCGTCGTTGTCGATGGTGATCAGTGCCTCGGGCAGCGATTCGAGCGCCAGGCGCGCCCGGCCGCGACGTTCGGTCGGCTGTAGTGCTTCCACGGTCTGGGTCGGCAGCACTTCGACGCCCACGATCAGCAGTGCCTGTTCGCCTTCATGGTCGATGGGCCAGGTCGAAAGCTCGAGCCGCGAGCTCTGTCCCTGCATGCCGGTCAGGTCGATCTCGTAGCGCTCCGCAGCTGCCTCCCCCAGCAGCCGGCGGCGCATGTTGTCGGCCACCAGCGCGGTGTATTCCGGCGGCACCAGGTCCGCGAGCTTGCGCCCGAGCAGTTCCTCGGCCGGACAGCCCACAAGGCTGGCGAACTGCTTGTTCGCATAGCGGATGGATCGGCCGTGGATCAGTACCGCCTCGTGCACCCGATCCCCGAGCGCGCCGATCGGCGCACTGCTCGGCATCACCTGGTCGGCGGCCACCGCGGCCCGCGCCAGCAGATGATTCACGGCGGTTACCAGCGCCGCCAGCTCCGGCTGGTCGGTCTGCAGTTCAATGCGGGTCTTGAGGGAGCCGCCGATGGCGGTGCGCTGCACCTGGCGCGATACCTCCTCCAGCGCCGAGAGCTGCCGTCGCTGCAGGAAAAACAGCACCAACAGCAGCAGGGCAGCAACGGCAAACAGCAAGCACAGCAGGGCAATGATCGACATCAAGACTTTCTTATTGGGCGATGCTTATTCCTTGGGAGGAGGGCCAAGCTCTGTGATCGCCTCTGTCCCGGCAGCATAGCCGAGTGCGGGCGGCGAACCCGGGTGATTTCACTATATCCTGACCGCGACTGCCCTTGGCAGATTCTGGAAAAACCCTTAACGTCGCGCCCTCTCAGTTCCGGATTACGTCGTATGCTGTCCGAAGCGGCTCGCGAGCAAATGGTGGAGCAGCAGGTACGCGCCTGGGACGTGCCCGACGAGCGCATACTGGACACCCTGCGCGCCGTGCCGCGGGAGCGCTTCGTGCCGGAGCGCTGGCGCGATCTGGCGTTCGCCGATTGCGAACTGCCGCTGCCCTGCGGCAAGCACATGCTGCGACCCATGCTCGTGGGAAGGCTACTGCAAGAGCTGGCCGTTCGTCCTGGCGAGCAGGCGCTCGAGATCGGCACCGGTTCCGGCTATGTCTCGGCCTGCCTGGCCCACCTGGGCGCGCGCGTGCGCACGATCGAGCTGCATCGGGAGCTGGCGGATGTGGCCCGGGCCACCCTCAAGGGACTGGAGCCGGCGCGGACGGTCGAAGTCATCGACGGCAACGGCCTCGAGATCAACGACACGGGCCGATACGATGTCATCGTGCTCACCGCCTCCCTGCCGATCTATCAGCCGAATTTCGAGCGCGCCTTGCGCCCCGGTGGCCGCATGTTCGTCGTGGTGGGTGCAGTGGCCCCGCAGCGCGCCAGCCTGGTGCGGTGCGCAGGCGCCGGCGATTGCAGCAGCCAGGCCCTGTTCGAGACCCGCATCGAGCCGCTCGATGGCGCGCCGCAACCCGCGGCATTCGGATTCTGAAGCCAATGGCCGCTATTGCGGAGATCCGTGCGGTGGAACTCAAGCGGCGTTTGGACGCCGGCGAGAAGCTGACGCTGCTCGATGTGCGCGAGCCCTGGGAGGTGGCGATCGCGCGGATTCCGGGCAGCCTCAATATCCCGCTCGGCGAGGTACCACAGCGATTGGGCGAGCTCGACAGCCGGGCGCCGCTGGTGGTGATGTGCAAGGTGGGCGGTCGCAGTCTGCGCGCCGCGCAGTTTCTGGCCGGCCGTGGCTTCGGCGACGTCGCCAACCTGTCCGGTGGCATCGACGCCTGGACACAGGAAGTCGATCCCGGCGTGCCGATGTACTGACAAGGTTCCTGGTTCGTGAGACGGGGGAAGATCTGGGGGTTGCTGGGCGCCGCGTGCGCGTGCTACGTGCTGACCGCTGCCGGCACCGACCTGCTGCAGGTGTACGACCGCGCCACCGTCAGCGATCCGCTGATGCAGCAGGCCACCGCCACCCGGCTCGCCATCCGTGAGACCCGAACCCAGGCATTGCTCGGCCTGTTGCCCTTCGACCTCAGCGCCAACAAATACTTCCAGGGCGTCGGCGGTTTACCGGTGACGACGCCCGCGACCCTGTCGCTGACCCTGGCGGCGAACCTGTTCTCCTGGGACAGCTGGGTGGCCCTCAAGGCAGCCGATGCCACGGTGGCCCAGGGCGAGGCGAATTTTCTCGCTTCCCAGCAGAGCCTGGTGCAGCGCGTGACCTCGCAGTACTTCGCCGTACTCACCGCGCAGGACACGCTGAGCGCGCAGCAGACTTCATTGCAGTCGGTGCAGATCCAGCTCGATCAGGCCGAGCAGCGCTACAACGTCGGCCTGGGCGCGATCACCGATGTCGAGCTCGCCCGAGCCTCGCGCGACAGCAACAATGCCGCGGTAATCGCCGCCAAGCGCGCGCTGGCCACTCAGCTGGATCTGCTGCGCGCCATCACCGGCGAGAGCTACCGCAGCCTGGCGGGTCCCGGCGACGATATGCCGTTGCTGACTCCCGATCCTGCCAGCGAGGACACCTGGGTCAGCACGGCCATGGAGCAGAACGCCAGCCTGATCGCAAGCCGGATGGCATCCGAGATTGCCCGGGACGGGCTGCTGACGGCCTACGGCGGTCATTTGCCGACGATCGGCATCAACGTTTACCGCAACTGGGCGCTGGAGCACGGCAGTTTTACTCCGCCACAGGAAACCGAGGCGCTGCTCGGCACGCTGACGCCGTTCACCGGCAACAGCGACACGATCTGGCAGCTTGGCATCTCGGTGCCGATCTTCACCGGGGGCGCCACGCAATCAAAAGTGCGCCAGGCCCGCTACACCTGGGATGCGGCCAAGGCGGGGCTCGATTACACCTCGCGCCAGACTGAAGAACAGGCCCGGGACGCCTACCAGGGCGTCATCAGCCAGATCTCGCAGGTGCAGGCACTGAAGCAGGCGGTGCAGTCGGGCCGCGTGTCGCTGCAGGCGGCTGAGGCCGGCTACACCGTCGGCATCAAGACCCCCGTAGATGTGCTGACCGCACGGCAGCTGTTTGTGCAGGCGGAGACCAGCTACGCGCAGGCCAAATATGGTTATCTGGACAGCATCGTGTCGCTGCGGCTGGCCGCAGGCAATCTCGACCGCCGCACGGTCGAGATGATCAACTCGTGGCTCAACGAGGACCAGCCGGCCGAGCCGGTTGCTCCGCCGGCGCCGGAGCTCTCGCCGCAGAATCCGTTCCTGTCCCCGGGCACCGAAACCTCACCCGCGGCCATAAACCCACAGCCGGCCACGGCACCGGCTGCGACGCCGCGCTGAGTTGCGGGCGCCGCGCGTCTCTCAGCTCAGGGCGGCGGCATCAGGCTATCGATCAACCGCAGCACCTTGGCCAGTGCGCCGCGATGCGCGTCGATCGCCAGCCGCGCGGCATCGCCCTTACGGGCGCGCCGGTCGGCGTCGCCCAGCAGGCTCACGAGTGCCTCGGCGAGTCCGCCGGCGTCGCGCACCGTGATCAGCGCGCCCTGTTGCGACAGGGCGCGCGCGATGTCCGGGCTGTTGAACTGCTCGGGACCGGCTATGACGGGCAGCCCCAACGCTGCCGGCTCCAGCAGGTTGTGACCGCCCACCGGCACCAGGCTGCCGCCGACGAAGGCGACGTCGGCGGCGGCGTAGAAATCGAGCAGCTCCCCGAGCGTGTCGAGCAGCAGCACATCGTGGCTGCCGTCGAGCCCCAGATCCGAGCGCAGGCCGGTGTCAGCAGTGACGCTCGAGCGGCGCACGTAGCGGAATCCGTAGGCCCCAATCGCTGCGGCAGCCGCGGCGAAGCGCGCCGGATGGCGCGGCGCCAGAATCAGCAGCGAGTGCGGCTCGGCTGCCTGCAGCAGGCGATGCGCCTCGAGCACGATCGGCTCTTCGTCCGGATGCGTGCTGCCGGCCACCCAGACGGCGCGGCCCGAGGCATAGCAGGCGCGCAGCAGCACGCCGCGTTCGTAGATGTCGTCCGGCAGGATGCGATCGAACTTGACGTTGCCAACCAGCGTCAGTCGATCAGCAGGCACCCCGAGCGCTGCGAACCGCTCCAGATCCGCTGCAGTCTGGCCGCCGACCCAGACGTTGCGGCTCATGGGCGCGCGCATGAGCCCCGGCAGGCGCCGGTAGATAGCGGCACTGCGCGGCGAAACACGCGCGCTCGCGAGTATGGTGGGAATGCCGGCGCGCATCGCCTCGTGCAGCATATTGGGCCACAGTTCCGCCTCGATGATCAGCAGCAGCCGCGGCCGCAGCCGCTCCAGGCAACGCCGCAGGCAGCCCGGCAGATCGTACGGCGCATAGCGCACTTCGACCCCGGGCAGCAGTGCGCGTGCCCGCGCCCGGCCCGTGGGGGTGGCACAGGTGAGCGTGACTTCGAGCGCGTGGTCGCGTTCGCGCAGCGCCGCGATCAGGATCGCCGCCACCTGCACTTCGCCGACCGATACCGCGTGCACCCAGACACCGCCGCCGGCGCGTGCACTGCCAATGCCGAAGCGCGCCAGGCCACCGCGTAAGTCAGCACGCCTGCCCAATCCGCGCCAGAGTACGCCGAGCGTCGCCAGCGGCAGAGCCAGATACAACAGCAGCGTGTACAACCGTCGCACGGTGATATGCGGCCTGCTAGCGGGCTGTCTCGTCACCGGGCGCCGGCCGCGTGGGCTCTGCAGGGCCGCCACCGGGCCGCAGGCTCAGAGGGCCTCCTCGGCCGCCTGCGCTGCGGTGAAATAGCCGTCGAGCAGCGAGGCCCAGTCCGCTTCGGAGAAGTTCTCGGGCGGCAGCGTGACACTGATCTTTTCGAGCGAGCGTCGCAGCCGCACCAGGTTGGCGTCACTCCAGAAACCCGGGTGGCGCAGGCGGCCGCGGTCGAAATCGATCAGCCAAACCGATTGGTGCTCGTCCAGCAGCACGTTGTGAGCGTTGAGATCGGCATGACAAATGCCATCCTCGTGAAAACGACGCAGGCAGCGGCCGATGGCGATCCAGGCCGACAGCGACAACGGCCCCGAGCGCAGCCGGCGCGCCAGCGAGCGGGTCGCGGGGATCTGCTCGGTCAGCAGGTCGGCGGTGTAGTGGTTGCCGCAGCGCAGATAGCGCGCCGCTATTGGCAGCGGCACCGGCAGACCGGCGCGATGCATGACATACAGCAGGTGCCACTCGACGAACGAGCGCGTCAGCGCCTCGCCGCGCCAGAAGTAGCGGTCGCCCATCACGGAGGCCATCCAGCCACCGCGCCGGTAGTGACGCAGCACCAGCCGGCGCGCGTCCGCATCGATGAAGATTGCCGCCCCGCGACCCTCCGGTGCCAGCCGCAGTTCGCCGCGGCCCTGCCACCACTCGGGATCGAACCAGGTGTTCTCGGCGTTGCCGGCCCTGGAGGCGTCATATAGCATCCCGCCGCCGCGAATCGGTTTCTGCCGCACCTCCGCCCCGATTGGCCAGCGCACGTTTTTTGCCATGACCCATCCCACTACACCGCCCGCGAGCGTGTGCATACTGCGGCTCTCGGCGCTCGGCGATACCTGTCACGTCGTTCCCGTCGTGCGCACGCTGCAGCGTGCGTGGCCGGCGACACGACTCACCTGGATCATCGGCCGCACCGAAGCACGGCTCATGACGCTGCTGCCCGGCGTCGAGCTTATCACCATCGACAAGCGCGCCGGGCTGAGCTCACTGCCGGCGCTGCGCCGCGCGCTGCGCGGTCGGCGGTTCGACCTGTTACTGCACATGCAGCTGTCGCTGCGCGCCAGCGCGGTATCGCTGGCCGTGCCGGCGCGCCGCCGCCTGGGCTTCGACCGCCCGCGCGCGCGCGAGTTGCAATGGCTGTTCACCAACGAACACATCGCGCCGCGCGTCGACGAGCACGTGCTCGACAGCTTCCTCGGATTCCTGACGGCGCTCGGACTGCCGCGCGAGCCGCTCGAGTGGAATCTGCCGCTGCCCGAAGAGGCGCGCGCATACGCGCAGGCGCTTATCCCGGACACGCAACCGACGCTCATCGTCAGTCCCTGTTCGAGTCACGCGGCGCGCAACTGGCGTGCCGAACGCTACGCCGCCGTCATCGATTACGCCGTGCGGCGGCACGGCATGCGGGTGCTGCTCTGTGGCGGCCCGTCCCGGCTCGAACGCCAGACGGGCGACGCCATCGGGCGCAGCGTCCAGGTACCCCTGGTCGATCAGATCGGCCGCGACACACTGCCGCAGATGCTGGCGCTGCTGGCACGCGCGACCGTGCTGCTATCGCCGGATTCAGGGCCGGTGCACATGGCGACCATGGTGCGCACCCCGGTCATTGGTCTGTACGCCGCAACGCGGCTGCAGCGCGTGGGACCGTACTGCTCGCGGCAGTGGAGCATCGACCGCTTTGCCGCGGCTGCGCGCCGTTTCCGCGGCTGCGAGCCAGCCGAGCTGTCCTGGCACCGCAAGATCGAGCAGCCCGGCGTCATGGACCTGATCGAAGTGCCCGATGTGTGCGAACGGCTCGATGCGCTGCTGGCTGGCCTGCCTGGCTTGCCTGCTAGGATGACGCCATGAGCGACATCCTGGTGCCCATCTCCCCGGGCGAGCTGCTCGACAAGATTACGATCCTGCGGATCAAGTGCGAGCGCATCGGCGATGCCGCCAAACTTGCCAACGTGCGGCTAGAGCTGTCACGCCTGGAGCAAAGCCGCGCGGCGTTGCCCGGCGACCAGGACATCGGCGCCGAGGAGCTCGAGCTCGAGCGCGTCAACGCCGAACTCTGGGAGATCGAGGATCGCATCCGCGAGCATGAGGCGCAGCAACGTTTCGACGCCGGCTTCATTGAGCTGGCGCGCTCGGTCTACCTGCGCAACGACGAGCGCGCCGCCATCAAGCGGCGCATCAATCTCAAGCTGGAGTCGGCGCTGATCGAGGAAAAGTCGTACCGGCCATACCGCTGATGCGCAGTCCGCTCTGTCAGCGCTGCAGCGTGTACTCGGCGCCGCAGTACGGGCACTTGGCGAAGCCACTGGCTTCGACCGGCAGGTAGACGCGCGGATGCGAGTTCCACAGCACCATGTCAGGCATGGGACAGGCGAGCGGCAGATCCACCGGGGTGACCGTGTACTGCAGCTGCGCGTTGGCGGGTCGCAGCTCGGGCTTGGAACTCATGCCGCCATTATAGCCGGCGCCCCTGCCGGCCGTCAGGCGCCAAGCCTCAGCTCCCCATCACCTGCTCCCAGATTGCAGTAACCGCCGCCCGTTCGCTGGCGAACTCCGGCGCGGCCACCACCGCGCCGCGGCCGTCGAGTGCGCGGTGGTGCAGGCGCGTGCGGTAGGTCCGGTAAATGCCGGTGAGCAGATCGACACGGCTCTGCGGCACCAGATCCGCCGATGCCACCGACTCGAGCTGGCGGATGGTGTCGGCGTAGATCGCCACCGGCGGGTACTCCCGCGCCCAGCGCAACGCCCAGTACTGCGCCAGGAACTCGATGTCACCGATGCCGCCGGCGTCCTGTTTGAGATCAAACTCTCCGGCGGCGGCGCGCGACAGCTCGCGGCGCTGCCGGTTGCGCATGTGGCGCACGTCCTCGAGCAGCTGCTCGCGCCTGACCGCGTGCGCCAGGATATCGAGTCGCAGCGCCTCGAACTGCTGCATCAGCGGCGCCGCACCGGCCACGGCACGCGCGTGCAGCAGCGACTGATGTTCCCAGGTCCAGGCTTCGTGGCGCTGGTAGTCCTCAAAGCCCGTGATGCTGGTGATCAGCAGGCCCGCCTTGCCGCTCGGCCTGAGGCGCATGTCGACTTCGTACAGGCGCCCGGCGCGCGAGTGCACCGTCAGCAGGTGCACCACGCGCTGTGCGAAGCGCAGAAAGAACACCTGGTTGTCGATACCGCGGCCGCCTTCCGTCTCCTGCTGCGCGCCGCTGGAGTCGTGCAGGAACACCAGATCGAGATCGGAGGCATAGCCGAGCTCCATGCCGCCGAGCTTGCCGTAGCCGATCGCACACAGCCGCACGTCGCGACGCGCCGCGCCCTCGCCGCAGCGGGGCACGCCGAGCGTCGGGGTCAGATGCTGCCAGGTCAGCTGCAGCGCGTGCCCGATGATCAGCTCGGCTATGTCGGTGAGGCGGTCACTCACCTGCATCACCGGCAGGTGCAGCAGCAGATCGGCGACCGCCAGCCGGAAGATGGCGGCACGCTGGAAGTGTCGCAGCCGCTCGATCATCTGCTCCTCGTCGCCCTGGTCGACGCCGTCCATGCGCTGCGCCAAATCGGTTGCGAGCGACGCGCGGTCGGGGGTCTGCTCGAGCAGTCGTTCGTCGATGAGTTCGTCGAGCAGCAACGGGTGCGCCGCTATCTGGTCGATCAGGAAATCGCCGTGCGTTGCCAGCCGCAGCAGCCGCGCGCGTGCGCGCGCGTTGTGCAGCAGCAGCGCGAAGTAGGCCGAACGCGTGCCAATGCTCTCGAGTACGCGCAGCAGCCGCTGCAGTGTCGCTAGTGGCTCGGCAAGCGGCGCGATCTCCTGCACCAGCACCGGCAGCAGTGCACCCAGGCGCCGGGCGCCTGCCTTGTCGAGCCGGCGCGTGACTGCCGCATCGGCCAAGGTGCGCAGCCGCTGCGCGGCCGCCTCGGCCACGCCAGCGTGCCAGCCGAGCGCCTCGAGCCGCGCGAGCAGCAGCGCACTCTCGGGCGCGGTCAACGGCAACTCCGGCATGCGGGATTCACCGGCCTCGTCGCTGCCGAACACCACCGCACGGAAGTGCGCCGAGACCTGCTGGCGCTGCCGCGCCAACGCAGCCATCAGTTCGGTCCAGCTGTCGCAGTCCATGCTCCATGCCAGCCGCTCGCGCTGTTCCGGCGCCGTGGGCAGCCGATGGGTCTGCTGGTCGGCGTACATCTGCAGCCGGTTCTCGAGCCGGCGCAGGAACACGTACGCGGCGTCGAGCTCGGCCACGGCGATGGTCGGCAGCAGCTTGGCGCCCGCCAGCAGCGGCAACGCCTGACGCAGCGAACTGCCCTGCAGGTGGCGCTCCTGGCCGCCGCGGATCAGCTGAAACGATTGCACGATGAACTCGATCTCGCGGATGCCGCCGTCGCCGAGCTTGACGTCGTCCTCGAGTTCGCGCCGCAGCACTTCGCGCTCGATCAGCGCCTTCATCTCGCGCAACGATTCGAACACGCCAAAATCGAGGTAGCGCCGATAGACGAACGGTCGGATCACGGTCTGGTAGAGCTCCTGGTAGCCGTTGGCGTGCGTGACGGCGCGCGCCTTGATCCAGGCATAGCGCTCCCAATCGCGGCCGTGCAGCTGCAGGTAGTCCTCGAGTGCCGCGGCATTGGTGACCACGGGTCCGCTGTCGCCGAACGGCCGCAGCCGCAGATCGACGCGGAAGCCGAAGCCGTCCTCGGTCTGCTGCTCGAGCAGGCGGATGATCTGCTGCACCAGGCGCGTGAAGAATTCCTGGTTGCTGATCGGACGGACGCCGTCGGTCTCGCCGCTCTCCAGATACAGCGGCACCAGGTCGATATCCGAGGAGAAATTCAGCTCACGGCCACCGAGCTTGCCCATGGCCACGATGATCAGATGCTGTGGCGTGCCGGTCTCGCCACGCGGCTGGCCGTAGCGCCGCAGCAGCGCGCGCATTGCAAAGTGCTCTGCCTGTTGCAGGGCAACCTCGGCGGCGTGCGACAGGTCAGCCAGAGTCTGGTCGAGCTCTGCCCACTGCGCCAGGTCGCGCCAGGCGATGCGTGCGAATTCTGCCCTCCGCCAACGCCGCAGCGCCGCCATGAACAGCGCCTCCTGCTCGGACACTGGCGCCGTCGGATCATCGGGCGGCAGATCGGGGACGGGCAGAGGCTCCGAGCCGAGTTGCGCGCCAGCGGTCGCCAGCATTCGCTGCCAAAACTCCGGCTGGCGGCACAGGGCATCGAGCAGGAATTCACTGCAAGAGAGCGCGCGGCGGGCGCCTGCGGTCAAGCTCGGCGCCGCACGCTGCAAGCTCGCCGCCAGCCCGGGGGCGCGCTCCGCGAGCCGTGCCAGCGCGCGGCACTCCGCTGCCTCGCGCCGCTGGGTTGTCTCAGCCAGACGGCCGCTCCAGCGCCGGCTCCGGCAACGGCTCCATGGCCACGCTCACCGACAGCGTGTGCGAGCCGCCGCCGAGGATCACGCCACGCAACGGCGAAACATCGCCGAAGTCGCGGCCCCAGGCCAGCGCTACGTGCTCCTGGCGCACGCGCACGTTGTTGGTGGGATCGAATTCGACCCATCCGAACGGCGGCGCGAACACAGCGACCCAGGCGTGCGACGCGTCGGCGCCCACCAGCGATTCACCGTGGGTACGCAGATAGCCGCTGACGTAGCGCGCCGCCAGGCCCGCGCTGCGTAGGCAGGCGATCATGCAGTGCGCATAATCCTGGCAGACGCCGCGGCGCCTGTGAAACACCTCCAGCAGCGGCGTAGCGATCTCGGTCTCGCCGGGAGCGTAGGTGAACTCGGCGTGCACCTTGGCCATGAGACGGTCGGCGACCTGCAGCACACTGGCACCGCCCGGCAGACAGTCAGCGGCGAAATCGCTGAACAGCCGCTTGATGCGCACGAACGGAGATTCACCGCGAAAGCGTATCGCCTCGAGCCATTCGGCTGGCCGCGGCCGTGACTGGTATGCCAGCCCATCGCGCACCTGTTGCCAGCGCTCGCCTTCCTCGAGTGGCGCCGCGCACGGCGTCTCCAGGCTCAGCAACATCTGCACCAGCACATCGAGCTGATCGTGCGGGCGGTCGAGCTCGACGCGCGTGACGCGATTGCCGAAGGCGTCGAGGTGCTCGCTGCGTATGGCCGGCTGCGGCTCGATACCGATGTGGTGCTCGAGACAGCTCTGGCGCGCGCAGTCGTCGCGCGGAGTCAGGTGCAGCAGCTGGTGCGAATGCACCACCTGGCGGCCGTAGTGATAGCGGGTCTGGTGCCGCACGGCGTAGCGCAGCGCACTCACGTGGATACCGTCTGCAGGTCTCGATCCACCAGCGAGAAGTGCCGGGAGACCAGCCGGTCCGAGGCACGTGCGGCCGCGTGCGACAATTCGGCCAATGCCGCCGCCAGCCGTTGCCGCCGGCCGACGCCGGCCTCGCTCTCCTCCTCGACGCCGGCGGTCGAGGCCGTCGCCTCGATCAGCTGCGCGATCGCCAGCTCGAACGGTTCCTCGGCAACGGCGCCGACGGAACGTGCCAGGTCGGCCAGCGCGGTGCGAATCGCACTCCACTGAAAACACAGCGCGCGCGGGCTGGCCTGGTCGAACACCAGCAGCTGCAGCACCGGCGTCAGCTTGGGCGCCGCGACGTAGCGTGTGCGGTAGGTGATGCTGACACCGCCGACGTCGAGCAGCCATTCGAGTTCGCCCTGCCGCACCGGTGTTCCGGGAGACAGCCGGTCGGACAGCAGGGTCGCGAGAAACTGCACCCGCTCGAGGCGCCGGCCCAGCATCAGCAGCCGCCAGCCATCATCCTGCGTCATATCGTCGAGCGCGAAGCCGCTCAGCGCGGTCAAGGCCACCAGCAGGTGATCAAGCGCCGCGAGCGGATCGCGCTGCACCGCGCCGGCGTCCTGGAACTGGCTGTGCATCAGGCTGATCGAACGCCAATGCTCGGCCGACAGCCGGCTGCGCGACTGCGTGGCGCACCAGCCGAGGCGGCTGAGATCCGCGGCCAGCCCGAAGTCGTGGGCGTCGTCGAATACCGTGATGGCGGGATCGCCCGAGGACGGCAGCACGCCGTAGTCGATGCACTGCTGGCGCGCGCGGCGCCAGACCGCTTCGTTGGTGCGCATCGCCAGTGTGGCACGCACCAGCCGCGCCTTGTCCTCGCAGCGCTCCGAGTAGCGCCCCAGCCAGAACAGGTTCTCGACCAGCTGCGATGGCAGCTCGTCACGCCGGCTGCGCCGCGGCAGGCCGTGCGGCTCGCCGATGACCGCGCCACCCGCCACCGCCGGCGCGCGCGCCACCGAGCCCGAGAGTACCCAGACATCCTTGCTGCCGCCACCGCGCTGCGTGGAGACGATGTCGACCACACCTTCGGCGGCGATGCGTGCCAGGGCACCCGGCATGACCCGGTAGCCGTTGGCGGTCGCCACCGCAAACACGCGCATGGTCAGGGTGCGCGGCGCGAGCCGCACCGTGGCGCCGGCGCGCCACGACGGCGCCTGCGACAGCGACACCCGCTCCTGCGCCACGTAGGCATAGGGCCGGCCGCGCAGGCGGCGGATCAGTTCGGTACGCTCCTCGCCTGCGAGCGTGCGCCCGAAGCAGGGCTCGAACTGCTGGTTCGGATAAGTGGGCTTGACGACCAGCTTATCCAGGTGCGTGACCACATAATCGAGCGCGGCCTGCTCGCCACACCACCAGGTCGCCACCGATGGCAGCTGCAGCGGCTCGTTCAGCAGCCAGCGCGATGCGCCGGGCAGAAATCCCTGCCACGCCGCCGATTCCAGCAGTCCGCTGCCGAGTCCATTGGCAAGCGTCACACGGCCGGCGCGCACCGCGCCCAGCAGCCCGGGCACACCGAGCGTCGAATCGGGCCGCAGCTCGAGCGGATCGCAATAGTCATCATCCATGCGTCGCAGAATGGCGTGCACACGCCGCAGCCCGGGCAGTGTCTTCAGGTAGACGGTGTCATCCCGGACCGTCAGGTCCTGGCCCTGCACCAGCGGCAGCCCAAGCTGGCGCGCCAGGTAGGCATGCTCGAAGTAGGTTTCGTTGAACGGCCCGGGTGTCAGCACCACGACCAGCGGCGTACCCTCGTCCTCGGTGCTTTCGACCAGCGACTCACGCAGCGCGTTGAGGAAGCCGGTCAGCGGCCGCACGCTCAGCTCGTTGAGGAGGCCGGGCAGCACGCGGCCGACGATGGCGCGGTTCTCCAGCGCGTAGCCGAGACCGGATGGCGTCTGGGTGCGATCGTTGAGCACCCACCAGCGTCCGTCGGGTGCGCGGGCAAGATCGGCCGCGTAGAGCTGCAGCCAGCTGCCCCCCCGGGGCCGCGTGTGATGTGCTGCCCAGAGGAAATTCGGATGGCCGAAGGCCAGCTCGGCCGGCACCACCCCTTCGGCGATCAGCTCCTGTGGACCGTAGAGGTCGGCCAGCAACGCGTTCAGCAGGCGCGCACGCTGCTGCACCCCGGCTTCGATGGCGCTCCATTCGTCTGCCGCCACCAGCAGCGGCAGCGGATCCAGCTGCCACGGACGATCGCGTCCCTGGGGATCGGCGTAGACGTTGTAGGTGACGCCGTTCTCGACGATGAGCCGGCGTGTCATTTCCACGCTGCGGCGCGCCGTTTCGGCGCCGCCGTCAACGATGTATTCGATCAGCGGCCGCCAATGGCGGCGGATCGACCCGTCCGGTCCAAGCAGCTCGTCATAGCGCTGTGAGCTGCCGGCATAGAGCATCTGCGTGGATTCGGACATGCGCTGACCGGGAACGATAGCGCACTCCGGCGAGGAATTCCCACCGGGCCGGTGCAATCTCGCAATTGCCGCGTCGGCCCGGCGCCAGAGGCCAGGCCGGCCCAGCGGCCATTGCTGCACCGATCCCGACAGCTCCCGTTGCTTTCCCTACCGGCCCTGGTCCGCGGTTTACCCATAGCCGGCGGCAAAAAAAAAGCCCCGCATAGCGGGGCTCTGAGGTATTGCGCGGAAACGGGGGGGGGTCTTGTTCCGCGACTTGGGGGTTACCGCGAACTGGCGTCCGCCTCACCCTGAGCACAACTATACCGAAGAATTTTAGTTTGTAAAGTTAACCATTCGTTACATGTACATTACCGATTCGATCATATGAATCGTGCACCACAATTGTCGCCGGGGTGCGACGGCGGCGCATCGCAGCGCGGCAACGCCGCATAAGAGCCGCATAAAAAAAACACAAAAAAAGGCCGGACGCGCGTCCGGCCTTCTTTCGAACAGTGACGCGAAATTCGCGTTACATGTCCATGCCGCCCATGCCACCCATGCCACCCGGGGCCCCATGGCTGTGCTCGGCCTCGTCCTTCGGCGCCTCGGCAACCATGACCTCAGTGGTCAGCAGCAGGCCCGCGACCGATGCCGCGTTCTGCAGCGCCAGACGCGTGACCTTGGTCGGATCCAGGATGCCGGCCTCGATCAGATCACCGAACTCGCCGGTGGCGGCGTTGTAGCCGTAGCTGCCCTTGCCGGCCCGAACGTTGTTCAGGATGACAGCGGCATCTTCACCCGCGTTCTCGACGATCTGACGCAGTGGCTCCTCGATCGAGCGCGCCAGGATGCGAATGCCGACCGTCTGGTCCTCATTCGCGCCTTCGAGCTTGTCGAGCACCCTGAGTGCGCGGATCAGCGCCACACCACCACCCGGAACGACGCCTTCTTCGACCGCGGCACGTGTGGCGTGCAGCGCATCTTCGACGCGCGCCTTCTTCTCCTTCATTTCGATCTCGGTAGCGGCACCGACCTTGATCAGGGCCACACCGCCGGAGAGCTTGGCGACGCGCTCCTGCAGCTTTTCCTTGTCGTAGTCGGAAGTGGCTTCCTCGATCTGCTGACGGATCGACTCGACCCGCGCCTTGATGTCGGCGGACTTACCGTGGCCGTCGATGATGGTGGTGTTTTCCTTTTCCACCAGGATCTTCTTGGCTTCACCCAAGTCGTTCAGCGTGACCTTCTCGAGCGACAGACCGACTTCATCCGAGATCACCGTGCCACCGGTCAGCACCGCGATGTCGGCCAGCATGGCCTTGCGGCGATCGCCGAAGCCCGGCGCCTTGACGGCTGCGACCTTGAGGATGCCGCGGATGTTGTTGACGACCAGCGTGGCCAGGGCCTCGCCTTCGACGTCCTCGGCCACCACCAGCAGCGGACGACCCGCCTTGGCAATGCCTTCGAGCACCGGCAGCAGCTCGCGGATGTTGCTGATCTTCTTGTCGACCAGCAGCACGTAGGGCTTTTCCAGCTCGGTGGTCTGATTGGCCTGGTTGTTGATGAAATACGGCGACAGATAGCCGCGATCGAACTGCATGCCCTCGACCACCTCGAGCTCATTGTCCAGACCCGAACCCTCTTCGACCGTGATGACGCCTTCCTTGCCGACCTTTTCCATTGCGTCGGCAATCGTCTTGCCGATGCTCTCGTCGGAGTTGGCGGAAATGGTGCCAACCTGCGCAATCGCCTTGCTGTCCTTGCAGGGCTTGCTGAGCTTCTTCAGCTCTTCGGTGGCCGCGATGACCGCCTTGTCGATGCCGCGCTTGACGTCCATCGGGTTGCGGCCCGAGGCCACGGCCTTGAGGCCTTCACGGATGATCGCCTGCGCCAGCACGGTCGCGGTGGTGGTACCGTCGCCCGCCTCGTCCGAAGTGTTGGACGCCACTTCCTTGACCATCTGCGCGCCCATGTTCTCGAACTTGTCCTTGAGCTCGATTTCCTTCGCGACCGAGACGCCGTCCTTCGTTACGGTCGGAGCACCGAAGCTCTTCTCGAGCACCGCGTTGCGACCCTTGGGGCCCAGCGTCGCCTTGACGGCGTTCGCCAGGATGTTGACGCCCCGGAACATGCGTGTCCGGGCATCGTCACTGAAACGTACTTCTTTGGCTGCCATTGCTGCATTCCTCTGGAATTACTTGCCTTCGATGACGGCCATGACGTCTTCTTCGCGCATGACCACGAGGTCTTCGCCTTCGACCTTCACTTCCGTACCGCTGTATTTGCCGAACAGGATCTTGTCGCCGACCTTGACGTCGAGCGGACGCACCTGTCCATCTTCGAGAATCTTGCCCTTGCCGACGGCGACGATCTTGCCCTGCACGGGCTTCTCGGCCGCGGTATCCGGAATTACGATACCGCCGGGTGACGTGCGCTCTTCCTCGAGGCGCTTGACGATCACACGGTCATGAAGAGGACGAATCTTCATGGATGACACTCCTTATATCTGAATACGGTGGGTTGACTGACGCTGGTGGTGTTGTTAGCACTCACCCTCGCTGGCTGCTAATCATATGGACTGACTTCCGAATATCAAGCCCTTGGACGAAATTCGCCCCGACGCCCGAATAGCGCAGCCGCATCGTCCATGCACGTAAGTTATTGAAAATGTGGCGCGCCGCTACCCGGGTGGACGCCAAATCTGAGAGGATAGCGACCATGGCCGCCGACTGCCGTATGCCGATACTCGCCCTGCTCCTGGGGTGCGCCCTGCTGGTGCCGCTGACGCTGCCGCAAACGGCGGCCGCCGCCGCGAGCAGCAGCAGCGATCTCGACGCCGTCATCGATCAGTCCCACAAGGTCAACGGTAACGACGACTTCCTGCCACCAGAGAAGGCCTTCCGCTTAAGCGCCGCCGCCTCCGGCAACCTGGCAGTCAAGCTCGACTGGGTGATCGCACCTGGCTACTACTTGTACCGAGATCGCATCAAGATCGCCGATGATAGCGCCCAGATCGGCGCACCGAGCTTTCCTGAGGGCCAGGTTAAAGAGGACGAGTACTTCGGCAAGCAGGTGGTGTACCACCAGGAGCTGATCGCCCGGGTACCCCTGATCAAGCCGGCCGGTGCGCGGCCGCTGACCTTGCGGGTCACCTACCAGGGCTGCGCCGAGGCCGGGCTGTGTTATCCGCCCACGACTCAGACCGTCAGCATCGACTTCTCCAATTCGGGCGTTGCCGACCATACGGCAGTGCCCGCCAGCGGCACCGCTCTGGCCGCGGCGGCGCCGGCTGGCGCCGCAGGCGTCTATGTGTCCGAGCAGAACAAGCTGGCGGCACTGCTCGAGTCGGGCTCACTGCTCGAGGTGCTGCTGAAGTTCTTCTTGGGTGGCTTGGTTCTGGCTTTTACGCCCTGCGTGCTGCCCATGGTTCCGATCCTTTCCGGCCTGATCGTCGGCCAGGGTCGTGCCGTCAGTACGCGCCGCGCCTTCCTGCTGTCGCTGACTTACGTGCTCGGTATGGCGCTTACCTACACGATCACGGGGGTCGCCTTCGCTGCGGCCGGCAAGCAGGTGCAGGCGGTGTTCCAGCAGCCCTGGATCATCGCGCTGTTTGCGGCCCTGTTCGTGGTCATGGCGGCTTCGATGTTCGGGCTGTTCACGCTGCAGATGCCTTCCTTTATTCAGACCCGCGTGGCCTCCCTCAGTAATCGTCAGCAAGGTGGCAGCTTCGGCGGCGTTGCCCTCATGGGAGCGCTGTCTGCGCTCATCGTCACGACCTGCGTCGGCCCGGTACTGGTCGCAGCGCTCATCGTGATCAGCCAGACCGGCGATGTGGTGCGGGGCGGGGCGGCATTGTTTGCCATGAGCCTCGGCATGGGCGCACCGCTGCTGGTGGTGGGCAGCTCGGCAGGCCGCTGGCTGCCGCGCGCCGGCGTCTGGATGGAGGGGGTAAAGCGCCTGTTCGGCGTACTGATGCTGGCCATGGCTGCCTGGATGCTCGCTCGCATCGTGCCCGACCGCGCCTCGATGCTGCTCTATGCGGTGCCAGCCCTGGCTGCGGCGCTGGTGCTGTGGAATTTCCGCGCCGGTGTGTGGCTGCCGCGCACAGCCGCGGTATTGGCACTCATTTACGGTGCCACACTGCTGTTCGGCGCCGCCCGTGGTGGCGACGATCCGTTGCATCCGCTGCGCCTGGCCGGCAATGACCGGCAGGCACTGAGCTTCCGCACGATTGCGTCGGTGGCGCAGCTGCGGCAGGAAGTAGCGGCCGCGGCGGCAGCCCATCAGGCGGTGATGCTCGACATCGACGCCGATTGGTGCACCTCCTGCAAGGAGATGCAGCGCTACACCTTTACCGACGCGCAGGTACGCGAGCAGCTCCACTCGGTGCGACTGCTGCGCGCCAACGTCACGGCCAACAACGCCGACGATCAGGCACTGCTGCAGGAATTCCGGATATTCGGTCCACCGACCATTGCCTTCTACGACACCCAGGGGCACGAGCAGCAGCGCTACCGCGTCGTTGGCTACATGAAGGCCGCCGACTTTGCGGCATTGCTGAAACAGGCTCTGGCGCAGGCGCCCGGCCCGACTTCCAGCTAGAGCGCCTGTCTTGACCCGGCTGCAACGCGGGCTGGCCATCGCTGCCGTCATGGGCGCCGGGCTGGTAGCGGGATTTCTCTCTTATAGACTGCAATCGCTGCGGCCGTTGGCGGCTGCGCGCTCATCGCTACCGGCCCCCACCAATGGCGGCCCGCCGGTCATCCAGCCCGAAAGTCTGGATACCGATCACCCCGCGCCGGTGCCCGACGAGCTGCCGGATCTGACGCTCCCGGATTTGTCCGGAAAGCCCCACTCGCTGCGCGCTTACGCCGACCGGCCCCTGATCGTGAATTTCTGGGCCACCTGGTGCGCGCCCTGTCGGCGCGAGATTCCGCTGTTGCGCGATCTGCGGCAACGCTATCGCGCAGACCGGCTCGAGGTGGTGGGCATTGCGGTCGACTTCGCCGCGGCGGTGCGCGATTACGTACGGCAGACCCCGATCGACTATCCGCTGCTGATCGGCGAACAGGATGGCCTGGCGGCGGCGGAGCAATTCGGCATGCGCACCGTGCTGCCCTTCTCCGTGTTCGTCGATGCCCGCGGCCGGATCGTGGCGCTAAAGGTGGGCGAACTGCACGTCGAGGAGGCGGACTTCATCCTCGGGGAGATCGAGGCACTCGATCGCGGTCAGATCGGCATGCCGCAGGCCAGGGAGCGCATCGATGCCGAGCTGCGCCAGCTGGCCGTTGAGCGCGCCAAGGCGCAACAAAACCGTGGATGAGGCGCTTTTGCCGGCCTTCACGCTGTGGCAGTCGCCCCAATCCAGGCCCCGGGAAGGCTCCGACCTGATTTGGCACGATCCACGCAGGATCTTGACACTTCGCCCGAAAATTAGGCAAATCGGTGCAATTTAGGTACATTCTCGACCCGGATTCGGGGGAGAATTTCCCCCGGCGGCATCAAGAACGAGAAGTAGCTTAACGCGCGGTCGCTCTCGCCCCCGCGACGTGCCGCCACAACCAGTGCCCGATCGGGCGCTGACAGATCGGAGTCAGTTGCATGGACATTCGAAAAATCAAAAAAATGATCGAGCTGCTCGAAGAGTCGGGCATCGCCGAGATCGAGATCAAGGAGGGCGAAGAGACCCTGCGCATCGCCAGGGCAGTGCCGAGCCAGCAGGCGGTGTACGCGCCGATGCCCCCGCCGGTGAGCCTGGCGC
>JBAUYT010000045.1:0-31537 GCA_049584935.1 Steroidobacteraceae bacterium | reverse complement strand
CGACGTGCTGGTGCATTGCGCGGGCACCACCCGCTTCGTGCCACATGCGGATCTGGATGGCCTCGATGATGCCCTGTTCGATTCGATCTTCGCGGTCAACGTGCGGGGCGCCTTCGCCGCCAGCCGCGCGCTCAAGCCGCTGCTCGAGCGCAGTGCACTTCCGGGTGGCGGGGTCATCGTCCACATCTCCTCGATTGCCGCGGTCATCGCCATGGGCAGCAATGTTGCCTACTGCGCCTCCAAGGCAGCGCTGGACAACATGACGCGTTCGCTGGCGCGGGCGCTGGCGCCGCGCATTCGGGTGCTGTCGGTATCCCCGGGCCTGGTGGACACCGAATTCGTCAAGTCGCTCGACCGCGACTGGCGGGACGAGCAGGCGGCGCGCACGCCGCTGCGGCGGCTGGCGCTGCCGGAAGAGGTGGCGCGAGCCGTGGTTGCCGCGGTCACACAACTGACCTTTACTACCGGTTCGATCATCGCGGTGGACGGTGGTCGTCCGCTCAGCTGACCTTACCGATCCGGAGGAGACCGCGGTGAAACTGGCTACGCTCAAAGACGGCACCCGGGACGGCAAGCTGCTGGTGGTGTCGAAGGACCTGTCGCGCGCAGTGATCGCGGCCTCGGTGGCACCGACGCTGCAGCAGGCACTGGAAAGCTGGGCTGCCTGCGAACCGAAGCTGCAGGCGCTCTACCAGGACATCAATCGTGGCCACGCTGCCGGCTCGTTTGCCCTGGATACGACTCAGCTCAGTGCACCGCTGCCGCGGGCGTGGCAGTGGCTCGATGCCTCGGCGTTCCACAGTCACGGCGATCTGCTCGAGAAAGTGTTCAAGCTCGAGCCGCCTGCCGACAAGCGCACGATCCCGCTCATGTATCAGGGGGCCGGCGACGATTTCCTCGGTCCCAACGATGACGTGCCGCTGCCATCCGATCAGGACGGCATGGACTTCGAGGGCGAAGTGGGGGTCATCGTCGACCGCGTGCCAATGGCCACCGGCCCCGCGCAGGCGGCCGCACACATCCGTCTGCTGGTGCTGATCAACGACTGGAGCCTGCGGGTAATGGCGGGCCGCGAGGTCAAGACCGGATTCGGCTTCCTGCAATCCAAGCCTTCGACCAGCTTTGCGCCCGTGGCGGTGACGCCGGATGAGCTGGGCACAGGCTGGCAGGATGGCCGCATCCAGCTGCCGGTGCAGGTAGCCTGGAATGGCACGGAGTTCGGTCACCCGCATTGCGGACAGATGGGTTTCAGCTTCGGCGAGCTCATTGCGCACGCTGCGCGCACGCGTAACCTGTGCGCCGGCACCATCATCGGCTCGGGCACCATTTCCAACAGCGACTATCGGCAGGTCGGCTCGGCCTGCATCGCCGAGCGCCGCGGCATCGAGCTCTCCGACCGTGGCAAACCGGCGACCGACTACATGCAGTATGGGGATCGCGTGCGCATCGAACTGCTCGATGCCGGCGGCCAGTCCGTCTTCGGCGCCATCGAGCAGCGCGTGGTTCTGGCCAAGCCGTCGTGAGGGTGCTGGTTGTCGGTGGCGAGGGATTCATCGGCCAGGCGCTGGTGGCGCGGCTGCGGCGGGGTGCCGTCATCCACGGCAAGCCCGCCTCGCTGGTAACGGTGCTGGACCAGCGCGTGGCGAGCCGCGCGGATGCCACGCTGGCATGCCGGCTGCGCGCGGTCGAAGGCGACATCGCCGATCCGGCGGTGCTGGAGCGCGCGATCGAAGGCGGTATCGACTGCGTGTTCCATCTCGCCAGCGTCCCCGGAGGCGCCGCCGAACAGAACTTCGCGCTCGGCATGCGCGTGAACCTCACAGCGACGGAAAGCCTGCTGGAAGTGCTGCGACAGTCGGGCACGCAGCCGAAGCTGGTGTTTGCCAGCAGCATCGGTGTCTATGGGGTGCCCATGCCGAAGGTGATCGACGAGGACACCATTCCGCTGCCGAGCCTGAGTTATGGCGCGCAGAAACTCATTGGCGAGTACCTGGTGGCGGACTACGGTCGCCGCGGTTTCGTCGATGGCCGCTCGGTCCGCATCCCGGGCATCGTGGCGCGGCCTCCCGCCACCGGCATGCTGTCACTGTTCCTCAGCGATCTGATCCGCGAGCTGTCCGCCGGGCGCAGCTTCGTCTGCCCGGTGGCGTCCAGCGGCATGAGCTGGTTCATGTCCCGGCCCTGCATCGTCGACAACCTGCTGCACGCGGCTTCGTTATCGGCCGCGCAGCTGGCGCAGCAGCGGACCTGGCTGCTGCCGGTGCAGCACGTTGCGATTGCCGACATCGTCGCCGCCATAGCCCGCCTGTACGGCGCCGACGTCCTGAGCCGGGTGAGCTACGCACCGGATGCCTTGCTGCAGGCGCAGTTTGCCAGCTACCCACCGCTGCGCTGTCCCCGCTCGGAGGCAGCCGGCTTTCGCCACGACGGCACCATCGAGAACCTGATCACGCGCGCGCTCGAGCCGCTCTGATGCCTGCGCTGCTGCACCGCTGTCCGGCATTCCCGCTGCAGGCCCCGGCGGGAGAGCCCCTGCGTGTATCGGGACAGTCCCGCGGGCGGCGGCGCAGCTTGACGATCGACCTGCATTGTCACGCGCTGACCATAGCGGCCGAACGGCTGGTGGCCGATCGTCCGCAGAAGCTCGCCGAGCGCGAGATGCAGCCGCGCATGATGGGGCAGGAGAGCTTCGAATTCACACAGAACGTAATGCTGAAGGCGGCATACCCGAAACTGACCGATCTGGCGGAGCGGCTGGCCGACATGGATCGCATGGGTGTCGACATGCAGCTCATGAGTCCGGCGCCCAACCAGTACTACTACTGGGCGGATCCGGACCTGGCGCGAGAGCTGTGCCGGACTATCAACGAGCACATCGCCTCGCTGGTGGCGCAGCATCCCGATCGGTTACTGGGACTGGGCAGCGTTGCGCTTCAGCATCCGGAGCTTTCGCTGGAGCAGCTCGAATATGCCGTGCGACAGCTGGGCCTGCGCGGGATCGAAGTGTCGTCCCAGGTCAACGGGCTGGAACTGGCCGATGCCCGCTTCGAGCGCTTCTGGGCTCGCGCCGAGGAGCTCGGCTGCGTGGTGTTCCTGCATCCGCTCGGTACCAGCCTGGGCGAGCGCGCCAATCGACACTACCTCTCGAACATATTGGGGCAGCCACTCGAGACCGCCGTGGCGTTGTCATATCTGATATTCGGCGGCACGCTCGACCGTTACCCGAAACTCAAGCTGCTAGCCGCGCATGGCGGCGGTTACCTCGCCTCGTACATCGGACGTTCCGATCATGGCTGGCAGGTACGTCCGGATGCGCGCGGCTGCCGGCATCCGCCGAGCGAGTACCTGAAGCAGATCTTGTTCGACACCATCGTCTACCGGCCCGAGCAGCTGCGGCACCTGATCGCCGAGGCCGGCGTCAGCCAGGTCGTGGTGGGCACCGATTATCCCTATGATATGGCCCACTACGACGTGCATGCGCTGCTCGAGGCGCTGCCGGAGCTGTCGGCGGCCGAGCGCGCGGCGATCCTCGGGGGTAATGCCGCGCGGCTGCTGGGCCTATCGGAGCGCGCATGAACCAGTACCACTACCGACTCATGAATGTTTTCACCCGCGACGGACAGCCATTGAGCGGTAATCCTCTGTGCGTGTTCGAAGACGGCAGCGGCGTCGATACCGCGACCATGCAGGCGCTGGCGCGCCAGTTCAATCTGTCGGAGACTACTTTCCTGCTCCCCTCGGATAAGGCCACGGCCCAGGTGCGCATCTTCGCTCCGGGCTACGAAATGGTGTTCGCCGGGCATCCCACCCTCGGCAGTGCGCAGGCCTGCCGCTCGCTCAGGCTGGGCGGAGATTCGCTGACACTCGAGCTCAAGGCCGGGGTGATTCCGGTATCGGCCCAGGGCTCGCGCTGGACGCTTGCTGCAAACCAGGCCCGCTGGCGTGAGGTGGAGCTGCCACGCAAGCAGCTGGCGCAGGCACTGGGTCTGTCCGAGCAGGATCTGGCCGAGCGGCCGCTCTGGGTCAATACCGGCAAGGAGCAGCTGGTAGTGCCGCTTGCCAGCGTGGCAGCCGTGCGGCGCGCACTGCCGAACGTGCAGGCGCTCGGCGCAACGCGCAGTGTCGAGGATCAGTCGATGGCCTATGTGTTTGCCGAGGCTGCGCCGGGTCAGGTGCTGTGTCGCTATTTCTTTCCGCAGCATTCAGCGCTGATCGAGGACCCTGCCACCGGTTCAGCGTGCGCGAATCTCGGCGGCTGGTGGTTTGCGATGAATCGAGATTTACCCTGTAAATTGATAATTTCACAGGGTGAACAAGTCAATCGGCCATCAACACTCTATCTCGACATCGATAGCAGCGGCCGCATTCGCGTGGGCGGCGATGTCATCGAACTGGGCCGCGGCAGCATCAGCATCTGAAGCTGGCCATCGGACAACCTACTGGATGATTGCCTCAATCGAGCCGTCGATGGCACGGTTGCCGAATCGCATCAGATCCATCTTGCTCTCCGAAACGATGTAGAGCACCGCGGCGGTGGTGCCGACGCCGCTTTGCGTGATGGTACCCAGGCCGCGCCCCGAGGTCGGGTCGATGGCGAAGGAGCCGTTGACGAAGTTGCTCGCAAGCGCGTCGTAGTTCAAGTACAGCAGCGAGTTGAGCGTAATCGGGCCGGCCGCCTGCGGGTAGGCCGTGTAGCTGATGTAAGCGTTCGGCATCGTCGATGGGAAGATTCCGGTGGCCGGCGGATCGGTATAGGGGCCCTGGAACTGCGCCTCGAGCAAGCCGGTGTTACCGGACGTGCTGCCGTGTTCGACGATGTAGCCGTTGGAGATGCCATCCAGGTAGAGGCCGAACGAGCGCGTGGCGGTGCTGTTCGCAAGCGTGAGGGTGCCGCGGCCGCTGGCGGCGACGGCGTAACTGCCATTGAATGCCTCCGCGCCGACATCGGTATCCTGGTCGGACGTGTCGAGCAGCGCATTGACGGTGCCGGACGTGGTGTTGGCGCCCGACAGGCGGCCCAGCCCCATGACGGAAACCGGCTCCACGTCTCCCTGGCGCCCGAACAGACTCAGGATCGACGGCGTGGCGAGTGCGCCGGCGTCGAAGGTGGTGGCGGTGGCGTTGCCGGTCTGCGCGGTCATCTGGCCGCCCATGCGAATGGTGCGCGTGTTCGCATTGGGGGTCGGGTCGATGTCAATCATGAGCATCTTGCCGGCGCCGACCAGGTAGTACCCGAGCGTCGTGGTCTGGGAGCCCGCCTGCAGCGTGAGCGTGCCGCGGCCATTGGCATCGGCCGCCGTGACCGCGCCAGTCAGCGCCGCTCCGGTCAGCGGTGTGGTGTCGTTGGAATCGACCAGTCCCGCGCCCAGTACGCCGGCGGTGCTGCTGGTAAAGCGACCCGCCATGCCGAAATGGTTTTCGGACGCATCGACTCCGAACAGGCCGAAGGCAAAATTGCCGGTCGGCGGCGTGGCGCTAACGCCCGAGAGATCCTGCAGCAGCATTTGCCCGGAACCGGAATCCTCGCCCGAATGGATCAGCTGCAAGCCCGCCGAATGAATGACGCCGGAGGCGTCGGGCGGCGTGGCCGAGAAGTTGTAGACCAGCTGTCCACTCGGCGCATTCAAGGTGAGCGTTCCGGTGTTGGTTTCGCGGTTGATGCAGTTGCCCGAATTGAGAGTCTCAGCCGATGTGGTGCGATGGGGATCCTTGTAGTCCTGCTCTCCGGTAATGTCGCCGGTGGTGGGGTCGATCGAAATGGCGCCGACGTGCGTGGCGGCGGCACCACCACGAAATCCCGTGAACAGGAAGGTGAAGCGCCCCGAAAGCACGCACGCCGTCTGCGGCTTCACGGTCATGGTGAATGTCTGGCTCGCCACCCGGCTGAGCGTGTCGGTGGTCTGCAAGGTGAAGGTAAAGGTCCCGGCCGCGGTCGGGGTGCCTTCGATGTAGGTGGAGGAAGAGGTGCTGCCATTGAGCGCGAGTCCCGCCGGCAGGCCCCCCGATTCCACCACCCAGGTGAATGGCGCATCGCCGCCGGCCGCTGCGATCGGCGCCTGGTAGGCCACGTTGACGTTGCCGGGGAATAGCGATGTCGGCGGAACGATCGGCGTGCCGAGCACGATCAGCGCCACCGAGGCGTTCTGGGTTGGATTGGCCACGGACGTGGCTGTGATCAGCGCCGTGGTCGAGCCGGTCACGATTTCGTTACCGGTGCCGGTGGGAGCAACGTAGGTGGCCGTGGTGGCGGTGATATCCGTCAGTGAGCCGACGCCCCTCAGGCTCCAGCTGACGCCAGCGGTGTTGCTGGCGTTTTCGACCGTGGCACCGAGGCCCAGGGTCTGATCCGTCAGCAGCGACGTCTGGCTGCCCGAGGTGCTCAAGGCCACGCCGGTGTCGACGCCTACCTGCGCGGTGATGGGGCGATAGCTGGCATTACTGCAGGCAGCCAGGACGAGTACGGCGCCCAGGACGGAAATGACACGTGCGGATCGAATGAAGCTCAACGGACTCTCCTCTCACGGCTCTCTAGGCGCCGGCGCCAAAGCACCGCCGCAGTCAACGCGGCCAGGATCAACAATTCGGGACCGAAGCTGCCGGCGCCCGTGGCAGCGCCGAAGGCGGACTGAATGGTGACTGCGCCCGAAGCGGTATGGCCGCCGCTGTCGACGATCGTCAGCTTGACCTGAATGCTACGAAACGAAGGTACGACCAGTGTGGCCTCGGGCGAGTTCGGATTTGCGATTTGATCGCTGGTCGACGGGATCGTGCTCCACTGCCACGAGACGATGGTGTCGCCGGTGGCAGGCGTGCTGCCGCTGCCATTGAGCGAAATGTGATCTCCCGGCGTGCCGGTGGTGCTCGAAGTGGTGATCTGGACGAAGATCCCGGATGCCGCGGCCACCGCCGCCGCCGCATTGACCATGCCGGCGCCGCAAGTCGCGGTGGTGCAGACGCACTCGGTGTTCTGGCTGGTGTCGCTGTAGTTGCCGTTGGAGTCGGTGGTGGTGCTGGCCAGTACGCACTTGGTTGAGGTCGTCGACGAGGAGGTCGGAAAGGCGTGCGCACTCGACTGCATGCGCGCAACGATCTGCGACGGCGTCATGCCGGGCGTATCGGCCAGCATCAGCGCTGCCACACCCGCGACCATCGGCGAAGCGAAACTGGTACCGACGTTGGCGGCGTTGTCGGAATTGCCGCCGCCATTCAGGTAACTCTGATTCAGCAGCGCATAAGTGTAGAACCCGGGTGTCGCGGCCGGCGTGGTGCTACCGGCATTGGTGGTGGTCTCGATTGAGAACTCACACGGCTGCGTCGAGCTGGTATTGACGCAGTTGCCTGCCGGCGCCGCCATGGTCACCGCGGCCGCCGAGCTGCTGAGGCTGCTGTAGCCGACCTTGGTTCCCGCCTCGCGCACGCCAGCCACGGACAGTACGCCGTTGCAGTTTGCCGGCGCGTTCACCGGGCCACCGGCATTGCCGGCGGCGGCCACCACCAGCACGTTGGCGGCTATGGCGGCCGAGATGGCATCCTGCTCGGTGCTCGAGCAGGCCGTGGCAGCGCCCAGACTCAGATTGATGATGTTGGCGGGGCTTGGATTGGTGGCCACGCCACTGACCGAGCCGCCGTAAGCCCAGGTGATCGCCGCCGCCAAATCGGAGACGCGGCCGGTGCACACACCGATGGCGCGGATCGGCAGCAGCATGGTGGCCGGCGCGATGCCGGCGATGCCGATGCCGTTGTTGGTGAGCGCACCGATGATGCCGGCCACCTTGGTGCCGTGCCAGGAGCTCGGCGCCGTGGCGGTGCAGCCGGCGCTCTGGAACAGCGTCAGCTGCGTGTCGGCGGTGCTGATCCAATCACCCGGATCGGACGGATCGTCATGCCAGCCCTGGCCGTCGTTGGCGAAATAATAGGTGGCGGTTGAGCCCGTGGCCGAACAGGTTGCCGTGCCACTGGTGTTGCCCTGGTCACAGCTGACGAAGTCGTACCCGGGCAGCAGCTTGCCGGCCAGATCCGGATGCGCGGAAATCACGCCGGTATCGATGACCGCGACGACCACGCTCGAGGAGCCGGTGGTGGTCTGCCAGGCAGTGGTTGCCGAGATCGCCGATGGCGTGGTCGAGGAACTCGGCTGCAGGTACCACTGCCCGAGCCAGCTGCCGTTGGCGTCGGTGCCGGCCACGAAGTGCGGATCGTTCGGCGTTGCGTCCAGCGTGGCTTCTATGTAGCGCCAGCCGTCGGGTTCGGCATATTCGATACCCGGATCGAGTTGCAGCTGCTCGAGCAGCGGCCGCATCGCGGCCCGCGACAGCGGACGTTCGATGCGCAGTACGTCCACCTGCCCGTAGAGATGGCGCGCCGGCTGCACGTCGGCGCCGGTGGTGGCGCGCAGGCGCGCGGTGCGCTCCGCGATCGATGGCAGCTGCGTTGCGGCCACACCCTGGTCGCGCCACTTGACGATGACCTGGTCGGTGGCGGTGGGATCGACATGGCGCAGGAACACAACGCTGTCGGCGGCCGCGGCCATGCCGGGCCAGGCCGCCGAGGCAATCCAACTCCCTGCCGCCAGCACGGCGGCTGCAAATCCGGATCGTCGCATCGAGGCATTAGACCACAGGACGGACAGGAGTTCGCTCAAGCGGACGGCTCAGGCACCAGGGTGGGGCATGCGTTTTGCTGGTCCCCCTGGGGCCCTCTGCCGTAGGCTAGGCACAACATGAATTCCGCCGTGCCGATGGAAGCCGCCACTGCCTTAGCCCCGGAGCAGGATCGGACCGCCAGCCCGAAGGATGCGCTCAAGCACGCGTTTCTCGACAATCTGTATTACAAGCAGGGCAAGTTCGCAACGCTGGCTACACCGCACGACTATTACCTGGCCCTTGCCTATGCGGTGCGCGACCGCATGCTGCAGCGCTGGATCAGCACCGCCTCGACCTACACCGAAAATGGCTCGCGGACCGTGGCCTATCTGTCGGCTGAGTTCCTGATCGGGCCGCACCTGGCCAACAACTTGATCAATCTTGACATATACGATGTCGCACGCGAGGCCATGTCGGAGCTTGGGCTGGATCTCGAGGAGCTGCTGCGCCAGGAGGACGAACCGGGGCTCGGTAACGGCGGTCTCGGGCGGCTGGCCGCGTGCTTCATCGACTCGCTCGCCACCTTGCAGGTGCCCTGCGTCGGCTACGGCATCCGATATGAGTACGGCATCTTCCAGCAGGAGATCATCGACGGCTGGCAGGCCGAGCGCACCGACAAGTGGCTGCGATACGGCAGCCCCTGGGAGCTGCTGCGCCCCGAGTGGGCCGTGCAGGTCAAGTTCGGCGGCCACACCGAGCGCTTCCAGGACGAGCAGGGGCGCCATCGCGTGCGCTGGGTGCCGGCCCGCGAAGTGGTGGCGGTGCCCTACGACACGCCGATACTGGGTTATCACGTCGACACGGCCAACACGCTGCGGCTATGGCGCGCAGAGGCGCCCGAATCGTTCGACTTCTCGGTGTTCAATCGCGGCGACTACTGGGGCGCCGTGCAGCAGAAGGTGACTTCGGAGAACATCACCAAGGTTCTCTATCCCAACGACGATCAGGTGCGTGGCAAGGAGCTGCGGCTCGAACAACAGTTCTTCTTCGTCTGCGCCTCGCTACAGGACATGCTGCGCATCACCCGTGTGCAGCACATTCCGCCGGAGCGCTTTCACGAGAAGTTCGCAATCCAGCTGAACGACACACATCCGTCGATCGCGGTCGCGGAGCTCATGCGGCTGCTGGTCGACGAACTGGTGATGGACTGGGACCGTGCCTGGGCCATCACGCGCCGCTCCTTCGGCTATACCAATCACACGCTGCTGCCGGAGGCGCTGGAGCGCTGGCCGGTCGAAATGCTCGGCCGCCTGTTGCCGCGGCACCTCGAGATCATCTACGAGATCAATGCGCGCTTCCTCGACGAGGTGCGCATCGCCTTCTTCGGCGACGAGCAGCGGCTGCAGCGCATGTCGTTGATCGAGGAGAGCGGTGAACGCTACATACGCATGGCGCATCTGGCCGCGGTCGGCAGTCATGCGATCAACGGCGTCTCGAGCCTGCATTCCGAGCTGCTCAAGAGCGACGTGCTGCGCGATTTCTACGAGCTCTGGCCGGAGAAGTTCAGCAACCGCACCAACGGTGTGACGCCGCGCCGCTGGATGGTGCTGGCCAATCCGGGGCTGGCGCAGTTCATCACGCGTGCGATCGGTTCCGACTGGGTGCGCAATCTATACGAGCTGCGCGGTCTCGAGCCGCTGATCGAGGACGCCGGCTTTCGCGAGGACTGGCGTGCGATCAAACGCGCCAACAAGACCGCGCTGGCCGCCATCATCCGCGAGCGCACCGGAGTGGCGGTCAATCCGGAGGCCATCTTCGACGTGCAAGTGAAGCGCATCCACGAATACAAGCGCCAGCACCTCAATATCCTGCACGTCATCGGCCTGTATCGCCGCCTCAAGACCGATCCGACCCTCGAGATCCAGCCGCGCGTGTTCATCTTCGGCGGCAAGGCCGCCCCGGGCTACCACCTGGCCAAGCTCATGATCCGGCTGATCACCGCGGTCGGCGAGATCATCAACCGCGATCCCGGGGTGCGCGATCTGCTCAAGGTCGTGTTCCTGCCGAATTTCAACGTCACCAACGCCCAGCACATCTACCCGGCCGCCGACCTGTCGGAGCAGATCTCGACCGCGGGCAAGGAAGCCTCTGGCACCGGCAACATGAAGTTTCAGATGAACGGCGCGCTCACGATCGGCACGCTCGACGGCGCCAACATCGAGATCCGCGAGGAGGTCGGCGCGGAGAACTTCTTCCTGTTTGGTATGAATGCGCAGCAGGTGCAATGGCTGCACCAGAGCGGCTACCGGCCCATGGATCTCTACCGCAGCCAGCCGGAGCTGCGTGAAGTCATCGACATCATCCGCGACGGCTTCTTCTCGCGCGGCAACAGTGAGCAGTTCCGCGACCTGGTGGGCAATCTCATGCACGACGACCCTTATATGGTGCTCGCGGACTATCGCGCCTATGCCGAGTGCCAGCGCCAGGTGGACGCCACCTTCCGCGACTATGAGCGCTGGACGCGCATGTCCATTCTCAATACCGCGCGCTCGGGAAAATTTTCCTCGGACCGTACCATCCGCGAGTACTGCGTCGAGATCTGGCACGCGCGCGGCGTCCCGGTACAGCTGATCACGCAGAGCGAGGCCCACTCCGGCCTGACGCCGTGAGCGCAAGTCGGTCGCGGCCGGCCGGCGCCGGCTGCGCGCGGATCGGCTATGGCCTGCACTGCGGCAATCACCGTAAACTGACGCCATGAAGAATCGATGCTTGTTGCCGCTGGCGCTGTTGTGCGCGGCGCTGAGCGCCTGCGGCGGAGGTGGCAGCGACTTTACCTCATCGGGTACAGGCAGCTCGTCCGGCTCGTCGAGCAGTTCCTCTTCCAGCAGTTCCTCGTCGGGCGGCGCATCCTCGAGCAGCTCCGGCAGTTCGTCGAGCAGCGGCGCCACGGCTGCATTCTGGGTGCCCTATACCGCCACGCCGGTCGCCGCGGGCGGCCAGAGCGGCGTGTTCGTGGTTGCTTCGAATGCGTCCGCCGGCAATCCGGCGTTCGTGAGCCACAGCGCGCAGTCGCAGTTTCTCGCCTATGGAGTGGCGAGTACCGTCAATGGCAACAACGTCGTGACCAACTACCTGCCGGCCACGTACCTGTACGCCGCCACCGACGGCAACGGCAACCTTCATATCTATGGCCTCGACCTGAGCGCCACCAGCACGCCGATGCCCGTGCAGGTCAGCAATCTGTCGCTGCCGCTCGCCAGCGCCGCCGCCATCAGCACGCTGATCTGCGACTCGCACGCGGCATTCACCAATGTGCTGCAGCCGGCGACGCTGTTCGTGGTGCTGCACATCGCAGGCCCCGCAGGTTGCGGCAATGCCGGCGATGTCTGGGAGGTGGTGCATTACCTGGACGCGCCGACCACCGCACCCACGGTGGCCTCGATCTTCACCGGCCAGTTCACGCCGCTGTACACGTCATCCGGGGCGCTGAGCGGTCTGCTGCTGCTGGATCCGGTGACGCACAATCTCTATGACTATGCCGATGACACGTTCAGCTCGGCGGTGGTCGCGGTCGCCGGTGGCGGCATCTCGGCGGTAAGCACGCTCTACAGCAGCGACGTGGCAGGCGAGCAGGCCTTTGCCGGCACCACGCTGTTTCTGGCGGTGACCATCAACGGAACCGATCTGCTCTATCGGCTGCCCTACAGTGCCACGTCCGCCACGTTGCTCTACACCGCCAGCGGCACGCTGGAGTCGGACGCCGTGCACGATGACAACAACCTGTATTTCAGCGACGTGCTGACCGGCACGTCCACCACCACACAGGGCATCTGGCAGGTGCCGCTGGCAGGCGGCACGCCGATGCAACTGTTCGCTTACGCTGTTCCGGTCAATACGGCGGCGTACCAGTTGATCGGCTCGAACAACGCTTCGCTGGCGGTACTGTCGGCGGCCACCAATCCCGCAACCCAACTCATCACCGATACGCTCGGTGTCCTCACCGTCGGCACCAGTAACTCCATCGTGCAGCCGCTCGGACAGGCGCTCGACGGCCGTGTAACGGCCTTCCTGCTGCCGACGACCGCAGCTGTGCGTGCCAGCGACCTGTTGTTTGCAAGCGCAGACAACCCTATCGCCGGCGGGTCCTACACTTTCGCCAGCGAAGTGCTCGGCCTGGACGGCAGTACCCGTCAGGCATTGACCGCGAACTCGTATTTTCTCGACAACGCCACCAGCCCGCTCTCGGGCAGTGCGCTGGAGCTGACCGGCATCAATGCCGCCGCCGGCGGCATGGGTGGCGGCCCGATCGAGGTGGTAACTCTTTCGAACCTGGCGGCCACGCCGCTGAAAGCGGCTGGCGGCAGCTATTCCGTGCCGAGCGGCGATACCCTGGAACTCATGGGAGTGGCGGCGCAGCTCGGCGCCGGCAGCGCAGTGCCGGCGTCCGCGTCAGCGGCGGCTACCGGACTGTTCTTCAATCTGGGCAACGACAGCATCGTGCCCATCAGCATCGGCAACACCAGCGTGACGCTGTTCTAGCGCAGGCGCGCCCCGCCAGCCGCCGGCGGCGATAGCTCGAAACGCGCACATGCCAGGAGTGCCGACAGCGACAGAACGGCCCGCGAGTGATCCGCGTGCGCGCGCTTGCGAGACGCGCGGCCGCTAAAGTAGAGTGCCAAAGTTTTTGTCCTCAGCGATTACCATGACTTCAGCGTGGGTAGTGCACAAGTTTGGCGGGTCGAGCGTGGCCGACGCGCGCTGCTTCGAGCGCGTCGCGACCATCGTCGAGACTCCGTCGCTGCTGGCGGCGAGCCGCTCACACGAGCTGCCGGCGCGTGTTGCGGTGGTGCTGTCCGCCTGCAAGGGTGTGACCGACCAGCTGCTGCAGCTGGTGGCGTCGGCGGAACAGCAGGATTCAAGCTGGCGGGCACGCCTGGTTGCGGTGCGCGAGCGGCACGCTGGCATTGCCGGCGAACTGCTGGAAGCACGCACGGCGGCTGAGTACCTGGCGGAATTCGATCGGGACAGCGCCGACCTGGCGGGCGTGCTGCAGACCACGAGCCTGATGCGCTCGGCCGCCCAGAGCGTATCGGATCTCGCCGCCGGCTTCGGCGAAATCTGGTCGACCCGGCTGTTCAGCCGCTATCTCAAACAGCGCGGTGTGCGCCAGGGTGTGCAGTGGATCGACGCACGCCGCTGCATTACGGTGGAGTGGGGGCCGCTCGGACCGGCCGTGGCCTGGCAGCGCTCGCGCGCGCAGCTCGCAGGGTTGCTCGCCGAGCTCATGGGATCGCCCGCGCCGGCACCGGCCAGCCTCGTCATCACCGGCTTCATCGCCACCGATCCGCGCGGTGTGCAGACCACGCTCGGGCGCAACGGCAGCGACTTCTCAGCCTCGATCTTCGGCGCGCTGCTGGACGCCGCCGAGATTCACATCTGGACCGACGTCGACGGCGTGCTCTCGGCCGATCCGCGTCGCGTGCCGGACGCGCAGGTGATCGACTCGCTGTCGTACAACGAGGCCATGGAGCTGGCGTATTTCGGTGCCAAGGTGATCCATCCGCAGACCATGGCGCCGGCGGTCGGGCGGGATATCCCCATCTGGATCCGCAATACCTTCGCCGCTCACAAGCAGGGCACGCTCATCTGCGCCACGCCGCGCTCGAGCCTGCCAGTCAAGGGCATCACCAGCATCGAGAACGTGGCGCTGGTGAATCTCGAGGGCGCCGGCATGATCGGCGTGCCGGGCACCGCGCATCGACTGTTCGGCGCGCTGCGCGAAGAGGGTATCTCGGTCATCCTGATCTCCCAGGGCAGCTCGGAGCATTCCATCTGCTGTGCCATTCCGCAGGCGCAGGCGGCGCGTGCCAAGCGCGTGCTCGACGCGGCTTTCGACCGTGAGCTTGCCGAGGGACAGATACAGGCCGTCGATGTCACGCCCGACCTGGCCATCCTGGCGGTGGTGGGAGACGGCATGGCAGGCATGCCAGGTGTCTCGGGCAAGGTATTCAACGCGCTGGGCGACGCGCACATCAACGTCCGCGCCATTGCCCAGGGCGCTTCCGAGCGCAACATCTCGGTGGTAGTGGACGGCACCCACGCCACGCGCGCCCTGCGGGCCGCACACGCCAGCTTCTACCTGTCGCCGCACACGCTCTCGATCGGGGTCATCGGCCCGGGCACCGTCGGCGGCGTGCTGCTCGACCAGCTGGCCGGCGAACGCGAGCGGCTGGCACGGGAATTCAAGATCGACCTGCGCGTGCGCGGCATCCTGCGGTCACGGCAGATGTGCCTGTCGGACTCCGGGGTAGAGCTTGGCGCTTGGCGCGACCAGCTGGTGCGGCAGGCGCAGCCCGCGGATCTGGCGCGGTTCATCGAGCACGTGCGCGTCGACTACCTGCCGCACACGGTGCTGATCGACTGCAGCGCCGACAGCCAGATTGCGCGCCACTACCGCGATTGGCTGGCCGCCGGCATCCACATCGTGACGCCGAACAAGCGCGCCAACAGCATCGAGCTGTCCTACTACGAAAGCCTCAAGGCGGCGCGGCGGGCCAGCGGCGCGCACTATCTCTACGAGACCACCGTGGGCGCGGGTCTGCCCGTGATTCAGACGCTGCGTGATCTCAAGCAGACCGGCGATGAGATCACGCGCATCGAAGGCATCTTCTCCGGCACCCTGGCCTACCTGTTCAACGTCTACGACGGCAGCACACCGTTCTCGGCCATCGTGCGCGAAGCCAAGCAGCGCGGCTACACCGAACCCGACCCGCGCGATGATCTGTCGGGCACCGACGTGGCGCGCAAGCTCATCATCCTCGGCCGCGAGATGGGGCTGAAGCTGGAGATGAGCGACGTCGGAGTTTCGAGCCTGGTGCCGCAGGATCTGACGGGCGGCAGCAGCGACGAATTCCTCGCCGGCCTGTCGCGCCACGACCAGCCGATGCGCGAGCGCTACGAGCAGGCGCGCGCGCGCGGCCATGTACTGCGCTACGTCGGCGCGGTCGGTGCGGACGGGCGTGCCACCGTGGGGCTGACGGAGCTCGACCAGCGGCACGCGTTTGCCAACATCGCGCTGACGGACAACGTGGTGCGCTTTGCCACGGCGCGCTATTGCGACAATCCGCTGATCGTGCAGGGGCCAGGTGCCGGGCCGGCGGTAACCGCGGGCGGGGTGTTTGCCGACCTGCTGCGGCTTGCCACCTACCTGGGAGCCCGGCTGTGACCGCCGGCACCGCAGTTCCGGCCGCGCCTGCGGCCGCGCGCGCGTTTGCCCCCGCTTCGGTAGGCAACGTCGCCATCGGCTTCGACATCCTCGGCTTTTCGATCGATGCCATCGGTGATCGCGCGCGCGTGCGCCGCGTGGCGGCGCCGTCGGTCACCATAACGGCCATCGGTGGGGTGGTGCCGGACCTGCCGCGCGAAGCGGCTGGCAATACCGCCGGGCGCGCGCTCATGGCGATGCGCGAGACGCTGGGCCTCGAGTTCGGCTTTGAGCTCGAACTCGACAAGGGGATTCCGCTCGCCAGCGGCCTGGGCGGGTCGGCCGCCTCGGCGGTCGCTGCGGTGGTGGCGGCCAATGCGCTGCTGGCCGAGCCGCGGCCACCGATCGAATTGCTCAAATTCGCCATGCATGGCGAGGCGGTGGCGAGCGGTTCGATGCACGTCGACAACATTGCGCCCTCGCTGTTCGGCGGGCTGGTGCTGACGGTGGGAATCGACCATCCGCGGGTGAAGCAGATTCCGGTGCCGGCGGCCATCCGCGCCGTGATCGTGCATCCGCACATGTTCCTGTCGACGCGGCAGGCGCGCGCCATTCTCAGCCAGACCGTCAAGATGGCCGACTTCGTCTGGCAGACGGCCAACCTCGCCGGCTTCATCTCCGGCTGCTACACCAGCGATCTCGACATGGTGCGCGAATCGTTCGAGGACGTGGTCATCGAGCCGCAGCGTGCAGCGCTGATACCCGGCTTCGCCGAGGTGCGGCGGGCAGCCCTGGCGGCCGGAGCACTGGGCTGTTCGATCTCGGGCGCCGGGCCGACGACATTTGCCTGGTGTCTGGACGCTCATGCCCCGGCCGTGCGCGAGGCCATGGTGCAGGAATTCTCCCACCACGGACTCGAGGCCGATCACTGGATCACCGACATAGCGCCGCGAGGCGCGCGCGTGATCGACTGATGCGGTTCGCCAGCACCCGCAATCCCAGGTCGGCAGTTCCCCTCGGTGCCACACTGGCGCAGGGGCTGGCGCCCGATGGCGGCCTGTTCGTGCCGCTCGAGTGGCCCGACTATTCCGCGACGGCGCTGCAGGCACCGGCGAATTCGCTGCCGCTGGCACCGCTGGCCGAAGCGCTGTTGCGACCGTTTTTTGCAGGTGACAGCCTCGAACCGGAGCTCCGCGCCATCACGCAGGAGGCGCTGGATTTTCCGGCGCCGCTGCACTGGCTCGATGGCGGGCAACGCCTCGGCGTGCTCGAGCTGTTTCACGGTCCAACCGCGGCGTTCAAGGATTTCGGCGCGCGCTTCCTGGCCGCAGCCATGGTGAAACAGCGGGCGTCGGCGATGCGGCCGCTGATGGTGCTGGTCGCCACCTCGGGTGATACCGGCGGCGCCGTAGCAGCCGCCTTCTACCAGCGACGCGGCATCGAAGTGGCAGTGCTTTACCCCAAGGGACTGGTCTCGCCGACGCAGGAGCGGCAGCTCACCTGCTGGGGAGACAACGTGCGCAGCTTCGCCGTCCGCGGGCGGTTCGACGACTGTCAGCGCATGGTCAAGCAGGCGTTTGCCGATGCTGCGCTGCGCGAGCGCTTCGAGCTCACCTCTGCCAACAGCATCAACCTCGGCCGACTGTTGCCGCAGATGGTTTACTACTGGGCGGCCAGCCTGCGTGTGATGCATGCCTGCGGAGAACCCGCCTCGTTCGTGGTCCCGAGCGGCAATCTCGGTAATGTCACTGCCTGCGTGTGGGCGCGCAAACTCGGTGCCCCCATTGCGGACATCGTGCTGGCCCACAATGCCAATCGCACCGTTCCGGACTACCTCGGCAGCGGCGTTTTGCGACCACGGCCCAGTGTCGCCACGCTCTCATCTGCCATGGATGTCGGTGATCCGAGCAACCTTGAGCGGCTCGGCGCGCTGTACCCGGATGCCGCGGCACTACGAACCGCGGTCAGCGCGGTTTCGATCGACGATGCCGCCACGGCGGACCGAATCCGCACCGATTTCCGGCGCTACGGCCGGATCTGGTGCCCGCATACGGCCGTGGCGGCGGAGGCGCATGCCCGGCTGCCGCCGGAGCTTCGCCAGGGCAGGCGCTGGGTCCTGGTTGCCACCGCCCATCCGGCGAAATTTCGCGAGACCGTGGCGCCCCTGATTGGCGAAACCGTTCCGATGCCTGAAAATCTGTCGAAGCTGTTCGACCGGCCCTCGAGCAGCACCGACATCGAGCCGGAGGTCGAGGCGCTCAGTCGCGCGCTATAAAATTCACGCATGGATCCACTGTCAACCGCCGATCTGGAATTTGCCGCCCTCATTGCCTTCCTGGCCGCACTGTGCGCCGGGGTGTTCTATCTCTGGCGCTGGGATCGGCGTCGGCGCATGCGGCTGGTGCGCACGTTTGCGGTCACCAGTTGCGGCTTCGATCACATGCGCGACGTGCTGGTCCCCGACGGCCAGGGCAGCGCCCTGCATGTCGATTTTCTGCTGCTGACGGCGCGCGGCATCATCGTCATCGATCTGCGCGACATCGCGGGCAACATCTTCGGCGGTGACCAGATGAGCGCCTGGACGGTCATGCATCGCTCGCAACGTTTCACCTTCGACAACCCACAGACGGGACTGTACGACCGCATCGCGGCCGTGCGCGCCCTGGCGCAGGGCCTGCCGGTCGATGGCCGCATCGTCTTCACCGGACGGGGCCGATTCCCCAAGGGCCTGCCGCGGCATACGTTGATGCTGGACTCGCTGCCGTCGGAGTTCCCGGTCTCGGACCGCGAGACCATGCGAACATTGCTCGAGCGCTGGATGCCGGCGTGGGCGTCCATCAGGAAGGCGGTGGCGCCGAGCCAGCTGGCCACGCCCAAGGCTGCGATCTAGTCTCGAGGGTATCGCCGCAGCGTTACGGCGGCGTGACGGACCGGACCTCCGGCAAGCCGAACAGCGCGCGCGCATGCGCGCTGGTATGCGACGCACAGTCCGCGGCGCTCTCGACGCGCGCCGCGGCGACGGCGGCGCCGATGTGCGGCAGGTACATTGGCTCGTTGCGGCGCGCGGGTGGTTGCGGTTTCAGGTCCCGCGGCAGCAGATAGGGCGCGTCCGTTTCGAGCAGCAGCCGCGCGGCCGGAATTCGGTTCACCAGCGGCGCGAGATGCCGGCCGCGACGCTCGTCGCAGAACCAGCCGGTGATGCCGATCGAGAGACCCAGTGCGAGGTAGGCCTCGAGCTCGTCGCCATTGCCCGTGAAGCAGTGCGCGACACCGCGCAGCTGACCTGACGTGTGCGAGCGCAGGATCGCCAGAAAATCCGCATGCGCGTGGCGCTGATGCAGAAACAGCGGCTTGCCGCTTTCGAGTGCCAGCCCGAGCTGCCATTCGAAGGCGCGCCGCTGTGCGTCGCGCGGCGAGAAGTCGCGGTAGTAGTCGAGACCGCACTCTCCGACCGCGACCACTTCCGGGCGCAGCAGCAACGAACGCAACTGCGGCAGATCGTCCGCCAGCAGCCCGGCAGCATGGTGCGGATGCACCCCGGCGGTCGCGAACAGCACACCGGCATGTGCGCGCGCCAGCTGCGCCGCCGCGAGGCTGCCTGCGACATCGGCACCGGTCACGATCATCTGCGCCACGCCGGCCGCGCGCGCGCGCGCGATGACTTCGGCGCGGTCGGTGGCAAAGCTGTCATGTGTCAGATTGGCGCCGATATCGATCCATTGCATGTGCGGCTATCTCTCTCGTAAGCGACGATGCCTGATATGATGCACCGAGCACGTTTGCCGGAACTCTTCCCGCACGCCATTGACCGACGCGGAGCAGAAAGCGCAGCAATTATCGCTCTGGGACCCCGAGCTCAGCGAGCACAGCTGGTCGGTGCGTCAGAGCGCGCGCGCGCGGCGCCTCAGCGTGCGCGTGTTCCGGCACGGCGGTGTGGAAATAGTGGTTCCGCCGCGCACCTCGCCGCAACGTGTCAGCGCATTCGTCAGCGAGCACCGGGAATGGATCGAGCGGCAGCGGCGCCGTTCCGCGCCGGCCTCCCTCTGGCCATTGCCGCCACCGGCGCTGGAGCTGTCGTCGCTGGGTGAGCGCTGGGATTGCCTGTTGAGTGGCGGCGCGGGGCGCGTGCGCGTGCGCGAGCTGCCCGACACGCGCCTGCAGCTCAGCGGCCACGTCGATGATCCGGCGCAACTGCGGCCGGCGCTGATCGGCTGGCTTACCCGGCACGCCGAGCGCCGTTTCGACGCACCGTTGCGCGCTCTCGGAGCGGAGATGGGCGTCGAACCGGGCCGTCTGCAGGTGCGCTGCCAGCGCACGCGCTGGGGCAGCTGTTCCCGCAGCGGCACCATCAGCCTGAATGTCTGCCTGCTGTTCCAGACGTCCGAAGTGCTGCGCTATCTGATGATCCACGAGCTGGTTCATCTGCGGCACATGAATCACTCGGCGCGCTTCTGGGCAGATGTCGCCCGGCACGAGCCTGGCTGGAAGGCGCTCGACCGCGAGCTCATGCAGGGCTGGCGGCGCGTTCCTTCCTGGATGTTTCGATGAGCGGCTCTGGTTCCGGCCCGGATCCGAACACCCAGGTCGACCTGTCCGACGAGGCGGTCCACTGGGATCTCGGCAGTTCTCTCTCCTACAGCGACTACCTGCGGCTCGACCGGCTGCTCGATGCGCAGCATCCGCTGTCGGCAGAGCACGACGAGATGCTGTTCATCATCGTGCACCAGGTATCGGAGCTGTGGATGCGGCTGATGCTGCACGAGCTGCACGGCGTCATCGAGTGCGTACGGCGGGATCAGCTCGACCCGTCCTTCAAGATGCTCGAGCGCGTTGGACGCGTGCAGGCGCAACTACTGGCGGTGTGGGAGGTGCTGTCGAGCATGACCCCGGCCGACTATTCCTCATTCCGCAACCTGCTGGGGCGCTCGTCTGGATTTCAGTCGCTGCAGTACCGGGTGCTCGAGTTTACGCTCGGCAACAAGAACGCGGAGCTGCTGGAAGTCCACCGGCACTGCGAGCCCGACTACCAGCAGCTGCGGCGCGCGCTGGCAGCGCCGAGCCTGTACGACGAGGTGCTGCGCCTGCTGTCGCAGCGCGGCTACGGCGTGCCGGCAGCGGCGCTGTCCCGGGATTTCACCCAGGCGTACACGCCTTCCAAGCAAGTGACCGCGGCCTGGCTGGCGGTGTACCACAATGCCGACAAGGACTGGGACCTGTATGAGCTCGCCGAGCGACTGGTCGATCTCGATCATCGCTTCCAGCTCTGGCGCTTCTCGCACATGAAGACCGTCGAGCGCATCATTGGCTACAAGCCGGGTACCGGCGGCACCGCCGGCGTCAGCTACCTGGCCAAGGCGCTGCGTCTCAGGCTGTTTCCGGAGCTCTGGGAGGTCCGGACTGCGATCTAGCGCCGCCGCGCCGGCGCCGCAGGTATTGCCACAACCGGAAACCGAGCAGCAGCGCCAGTAGTGCTGCGTACAGCAATGGCTGACGGTACTCGTGCTTCAGCATCTTCCAGAAGTGCAGCACCGCCAGCGCTGCCGCCGGATAGACCAGGCGGTGCAGGCGCTGCCAGCGCCTGCCCAGGCGCCGCATCATCCGGTCGTTCGATGTCGCGGCCAGCGGCGTCAGCAGCAGCAGCGCGCAGAACCCCAGCGTCATGTAGGGACGCTTGCCGATGTCCTTGGCGATCTCCTGCCAGTCAAATCCGCGGTACGGGCCCAGGTAGACGAGAAAATGCAGCAGCGCGTAGCTGAAGGCGAATAGCCCGAGCATGCGGCGCAGCCGCAGCAGCTGCGCATTGCGCGTCAGACGCTGCAGTGGCGTCACTGCCAAGGTCAGCAGCAGCAGGTTCAGGGCCGTCTTGGCCAACGTGTCGAGCACGAAGCGAGACGGGTCGGCGCCCAGGTCGAAGCCCGGCATGCGGCTGAGGCCTCCCGCCCGCAGAATGCCACCGAGGCAGCCGGCCAGCGGCAGCAGGCAGATGCCGAACAGCAGCGCTTTGATTGCGGCTGTACTGGGCACGGCAGTCGGGTGGCGACCTGGCAAACTGACGCGCCGCCTAGTAGTAGCGACGCAGATTCATGCCCTGGTAGAGCGCCGCGACCTCGTCGGCGTAGCCATTGAACATCAGCGTCTTCTGATGCGTGGCAAAGAAGCCGCTGCCGATGCGCCGCTCGGTGGCCTGGCTCCAGCGCGGATGGTCGACTTCGGGATTGACGTTGCCATAGAAGCCGTATTCGCTCGGCGCGGTGGTATTCCAGGTGTTGCGCGGTTGCCCGACGGTGAAACGGATCCTGACGAGCGACTTGCCGTTCTTGAAGCCGTATTTCCACGGTGCCATGGTTCGCAGCGGCGCGCCGTTCTGGTTCGGCAGTTCCCGTCCGTACAGTCCCACGACCATGATGGCCAGCGGATGCATGGCCTCGTCGATGCGCAGGCCTTCGACGTAGGGCCACGGCAGGGAGTCCGCTCCCATGCCCGGCATCTGGCGGCGGTCGGCCAGTGAGGTGAACTCGACGAAGCGCGCTCGCGAGGTCGGGTTGAAGCGCTTGAGCAGATCGCCCAGTGGAAAGCCGAGCCATGGGATCACCATCGACCAGGCCTCGACGCAGCGGAAGCGGTAGATGCGTTCCTCGATCGGATGCGGTCTGAGGATGTCCTCGAGCGTGAAGGTGCCGGTCTTCTCGGCTTCGCCGTCGATCGTGACGCTCCAGGGATGCGCCTTGAGCGATCCCGCCCGCCGCGCGGGGTCGAGCTTGTCGGTGCCGAACTCGTAGAAATTGTTGTAATGCGTGATCTGCTCGTAGGTGTTGGGCGGCTCGTCCACCGAGTAGCGGCTATTGCGCGCGTAAGACATGGGTGCCGGCAATGGCGGCTCATCGGACGCTGCTGCCGCCATCGGCGCAGCCGCCAGTACGCCGCCGGCGAGGGCGCCGCCCAGCAACGCGCGTCGGTTCAGATAAACCGGTTCCGGCGTGATTTCCGACGGTCGGATTTCCGCTGGATGCCGGATCAGCATGCGTGCCTCAGGTTCCGCTGCGCCGCGACCAGCGCAGCGCTTCGATGCCCGGGCTCGACTGCAGCAGGCGTGCAGGGCCATTGACGAGGAAGCCCTGGCTTGCCAGCCGCAGGTGCGGCAAATCGTCGCGACTGTTGCCGTAGGCGTACACGCGCGACGGTCGCTGCCGCGCCAGCAGCGCCTGCAGGCAGCGGCGCTTCTCCTGCCCGTGGCAGTTGGCACTGGCCAGCCGGCCATCGAGCCGGCCGTCCGGGCGCCAGCGCACCTGGGTGCAGACCGTCTGCGCGAACTTTAGGGCGCGGCCTATCAGCGGCACGTATAGATCGGTACTGGCGGACATCAGCAACAGTGTATCGCCCTGCTGGCGATGGGTCTCGATGGCGGTGAGTGCTTCGGCGAATACTCCGCGCTGCAGCAGGCGGCTGACGAACTGCGCCGCGCAATGCTCAAGGTAGGGCCGCGGCAGGCCGCCGAGCGTGGCGTGGATGAGGCTGCCCTTGAAGCGGCCGCGGTCGCTGTGAAACAAGTAGATCGACGCCTGCGGCAACAGCCACAGCAGCAGCGGCAGCCGCCAGGGCCGCCGCCAGAGGCAGGCCCACAGGAATGGCAACAGGCTGTCGTGGCGCGTGATGGTGCCGTCGAGATCGAATACCGCCAGTGCGCTTAGCGGGTTTGCCTCATGCGGCACGAGTCTGGCCCGCCAGTTGGCGCAGCACGTAGTGAAGGATGCCGCCGTGCCGGAAATAGTCCCGTTCCTTGGGCGTATCGATGCGCACACGGACCTGGAAGCGGATCGGCTGGCCGTCGGCCGGCGTCGCCACCACGGTGGCGGAAGTGGCGCCCGTGTCGTTGAAGCCGGAGATCTCGTAGCGCTCATGACCCGTTAGTTTGAGGGTTGCGGCACTATCGCCCTCGTTGAATTGCAGCGGCAGCACGCCCATGCCAATGAGGTTGGAACGATGGATGCGCTCGAAGCTCTCGGCGATGACTGCGCGCACGCCCAGCAGCATCGTGCCCTTGGCGGCCCAGTCTCGCGAGGATCCGGTTCCGTACTCCTTGCCGGCGATGATGATGAGCGGCGTGCCGTCAGCCTTGTAGCGCATGGCAGCGTCGTAGATGCTCATCTGCTCTCCGGTGCGCAGGTAGCTGGTGATGCCGCCTTCGGTTCCGGGCAGCAGCAGGTTGCGCAGCCGGATATTGGCGAAGGTGCCGCGCATCATGACCTCGTGATTGCCGCGCCGCGCACCGTACTGGTTGAAATCGACCGGTTGCACGTGCTGCTCGATCAGGTAGCGCGCCGCCGGACTGCTCTTGGCGATATTGCCCGCGGGCGAGATGTGGTCCGTGGTCACCGAATCCCCCAGCAGCGCCAGCACCCGTGCATCGCGGATCGCGGCCACCGCCAGCGGCTGCATCGTCATGCCTTCGAAGTAGGGCGGGTTCTTGACGTAGGTGGATTTGCCATCCCAGGCGTAGATCTTGCCGGCAGGCACGGCGATGGCCTGCCAGCGCTCGTCGCCCGTGAACACGCTACCGTAGCTGCGCTGGAACATGTCCGAGGTGATATAGCGCTGTACCGTGTCGGCGATTTCCGCCGGACCAGGCCAGATGTCCTTGAGAAAGACGTCCTTGCCGTCGCTGCCGCGGCCGAGCGGCTCGCTGTTGAGGTCCCGGTCCATCGAGCCGGCGAGCGCATAGGCGACCACCAGTGGCGGTGAGGCCAGGAAATTCATCTTCACTTCCGGGTGCACGCGGCCGTCGAAATTGCGATTACCCGACAGCACCGAGCAGCCGATGAGGTCGGCGGCCTTGACGCCGGCCGAGATCTCGGGCTTGAGCGGCCCGGAGTTGCCGATGCAGGTGGTGCAGCCATAACCGACCAGGTCGAAGCCGATGGCGGCCAGCTGGTCGAGCAACGACGCCTTCTGCAGATAGGCCGTGACCACGCGCGAGCCCGGCGCCAGGCTGGTCTTGACCCAGGGCTTGGACTTGAGCCCGAGCTGATGTGCATTGCGCGCCAGCAGACCCGCCGCCATGAGCACGTACGGGTTGGAGGTATTGGTGCAGCTGGTGATGGCGGCGATCAGCACGGCGCCGTCGCGCAGCTCGAAGGACTGTCCGTCGACCGACACTGCCGCGCGTCCGCCGGCGCCGCCATTCTTGCGCGCGCGCTCCTCGGCCATGCGGGCGTGATGCTTCTCGTAGACGCTCTTGGCGATGCGTAGCGGCACGCGGTCCTGCGGCCGGCTCGGACCGGCCAGGCTTGGCTCGACCGTACCGAGATCGAGCTCCAGCACATCGGTGTACTGTGCCGGAGCGGCGCCGTTGAGACGCCAGAGTCCCTGCGCGCGTGCATAGTCCTCGACCAGCTGGATCTGCGCGGCCGGGCGCCCCGACAGCTTCAGGTAGCGCACGGTCTCCTCGTCGATCGGGAAGATGGCGCAGGTGCTGCCGAACTCGGGCGACATGTTGCCAATCGTGGCGCGGTCCGCGAGCGGCAGGTTGGCGAGACCGTCGCCGAAGAACTCGACGAACTTGTCCACCACGCCCTTCTTGCGCAGCATCTCGGTCACCGTCAGCACCAGGTCGGTAGCGGTGGCGCCGGGCTTGAGGCTGCCGTTGAGCCGAAAGCCGATGACCTGGGGAATCAGCATGGTGACGGGTTGTCCGAGCATGGCCGCCTCGGCTTCGATGCCGCCGACCCCCCAGCCCAGCACGCCCAGCCCATTGATCATCGTGGTGTGCGAATCAGTGCCGACCAGCGTGTCGGGATAGGCTTGGCGGGTGTCGCCGCTCTGGTTCTCGAACACCACGCGGCCGAGATATTCCAGGTTGACCTGGTGCACGATGCCGGTATTGGGCGGCACCACCTTGAAATTGCGAAACGCCGACTGTCCCCAGCGCAGGAAGGCATAGCGCTCGCCGTTGCGCTCGAACTCGATGCGATTGTTGTCGGCCAGCGAATGCGATGTGCCGTAGCTATCCACCTGCACCGAGTGATCGATGACGAGTTCGGCCGGAGCCAGCGGATTGATCTCGTCCGGATTGCCGCCGAGCCGGATCATGGCCTCGCGCATGGCAGCCAGATCGACAATGGCGGGCACGCCGGTGAAGTCCTGCATAATCACGCGTGCCGGCGTAAACGAGATCTCGTAGGAGGGCTTGGCGGTCGGCTCCCAGTGGAGCAGCGCCTCGATGTCCGCGCGCGTGACGTTGACGCCGTCCTCGAAGCGCAGCAGGTTCTCGAGCAGTATCTTGAGCGAATAGGGCAGGCGCGCCACTTGGTCCGCGCCGAGCGCCGGCAGGCTGCGGATATCGTAGCGGTTGCCGCCCGATTGGAGTGTGGTGCGCGTATTGAAGCTGTCGGTCATTACGATCTCCCGCTGCGCCGCGCAGTGCGCGCGGTACTGTCAAGCCGCGGGATTATATCGGGCTTCGTCGTGCAGAAGCACACGCTCAATGGCGCCGCCGCCGAGACAGCGGCCGGCTTGGTAGATGACCGCGAACTGGCCTGGCGTCGCGGCGCGCTGCGGCTGCTCGAACTCGATCCGGGCGGCGCCGTGCGCATCGAGCTGCACGCGCGCATTCTGTTCGGGCTGGCGGTGGCGCAGCCGTACCTGGGCATTGAAGCTGCCGCTGTGCGGGTCGACCAGCCAGTTGAGCGGCGCGGTCGTCACGGCAGCGGCGTCGAGCCGGTGCTGCTGGTGCCGCTGCAGTACGACCAGCGCGTTGCGCCGCTGGTCCTTGAACGCGACATACCACGGTTCCTCGGCGTGGCCGCGCGCACCGCCGATTGCGAGGCCGGCACGCTGACCGAGCGTATAGAAAGGCAACCCGCGGTGCTGACCGAGCACGTTGCCATCCAGATCCTCGATCGGCCCCGGATCCGGCGCGATGTAACGACCGAGGAACTCTGCGAACGGCCGCTCGCCGATGAAGCAGATGCCGGTGCTGTCGGGCTTGTCGTGCACGCCGAAGCCGGCGCGGCGCGCGCGCTCACGCACCTCGGGCTTGGTTAGTTCGCCGAGCGGAAACAGCAGTCGCGGCAGGCAGTCGCGTGCGATCGAGTGCAGGAAGTAGGTCTGATCCTTGGCGCGGTCGAGCGGCTGGAACAATCCGGTGCCGTCGCTGCCGTCCGCGCGGCGCGCATAGTGACCGGTCGCAAACAGTCTGCCGCCAAGCCGGGCTGCATAGCCCAGACAGGCGCCGAACTTGATGTGGCGGTTGCAGAGCACGTCCGGATTGGGAGTGCGGCCGGCGCGGTACTCGGCCAGCAGGTACTCGAACACCTGCTGCCGGTACTGGCGCGCGAAATTCACCCGGTGCAACACGATACCCAGTTCGTGGGCGACGGCGCGCGCATCCTGGTAGTCGCGGGCGGCGGTACAGTAGGCGTCGTCGGCATCCCAGTTGTCCATGTAGAGGCCATGGACTTCGTAGCCCGCCTCGCACAGCAGCAGCGCGGCGACGGCGGAATCGACGCCGCCGGACAGGCCGACGATGACCCGGATGGCGCTGGCGGAACTCATGGCGGCTATTGTCGCTTCAGCGTGGCATCGTTGCCAGCGAGGTCAGGGCATCGAGTGGCAGGCGCACGCCGCGCAGGTAGTCATCGATACAACGCAGCACCAGCGGCGAGCGCAGTGCCAGCGCGCGTGCCACGATCTCGTTGCGCGTGAGCCAATGGGTAGCGATCACCGGCGGATCGAGCGGTCGGTCGGCATGCTGCCGGCCCAGGTTGCCGCAGAAGGCGAAGCGCACGGTGGAGCGTCCCCGCGGACTGCGCCACTGGTAGACCCCGAGCAGCCACTGTGGCGTCAGTTCCCAGGCGGTCTCCTCCAGGGTTTCCCGTACTACGGCGTCGAGCAGCGACTCGCGGTCCTCGAGATGCCCCGCCGGCTGGTTGAACACCAGCCGCCCGCGGATGCGTTCCTGCACCAGCAGAAACCGAGCGTCGCGCTCGATCACTGCTGCCACCGTGACATCGGGCTTCCAGACCATGCGGCAGGATACCGCGGGTGAGCGCCTGCGGGGACGTGACCGGCGGCGCGAACGATCAGCGGCGGGCGATGCGGATTTCGCGCTCTTCGATGGCGCTGGCCTGCCAGACCGCGTCGAATTCCCGCAGGTACTGGCGGGCGATCGGCGGGTTGTTGAAACCGGCGATGCCCTCGGCACGGTCGGCGCGCACGCGGTAGACGATGGCGCGATCGTCGGCGATGCAGTAGGCCGCCGTGAGTTCGCGATACTGCGGCGCGCGCATGCGGATCTCGAGATAGCTCGTGAGCCGGTGTGCCATGGCAATGAAGCGGTTGGCGCTGCCACCCATGCGGGCCTGATCGCGCAACAGCACCCGCACCTTGGCAAAGCTGCGCCCGAGCACGAAGCGCTTGATGATCTCGAGGAAGGCCGCCTGGTCGTAGATCTCGGGCTCGAGATCGGGTGTCATGATGGAGATGAGCCGCTGGCCGCCGGCGGCGACGGTTTCAGTGGCGGTGCGTACTTCGGCCAGGGTACTGAGGACGTGCAATGTTTCGGGCGGCGGCAGGCGCTGCGCAAGCACGGCGTCGACCAGCGGCCCGTCCTCGAGCCCGAAGCTCGACAAACACGCCGAAGTGGTCGTGCGGTTTTCCCTGGATGCTGTCACGCCTTCGCCTGCGTCGCGAGAACTGCTCGCAGCACGATGGTAGAGACAGCGGCCGTGGTGGCAGCGCCAACCGAGTCACGTTTCGCGGCAGACGCTGTGTGAGCGGGCTAACGGATTTCCGGCCCGGAGGCGAAGCGGCGCGCCAATTCCGCCGCCAATCCGACATAATCCGCTGGCCGCAGTGCGATCAGGCGCTGCCGTTCCGCTGCGCTGAGCGGCAGGGTTTCGACGAAGGCGCTCATGGCAGCGGCATCGACGCGCTGCCCGCGAGTGAAGGATTTCAGCAGTTCGTAGCCGTCCGGAACGCCGGCCGCACGCAGCACGCTCTGGATGGCCTCGCCGAGCACTTCGTAGCAGTCATCGAGATCCTGTGCCATGCGTGCCGGATTCGGACTGAGCTTCGCAAGGCCGCGCTGCAGCGAGCGGAAGCCGACGAAGCCGTGAGCCAATGCAACACCGAGATTGCGCAGCACCGTCGAATCCGTCAGGTCCCGCTGCCAGCGCGAGATCGGCAGCTTGTCGGCGAAGAAGCGCAGCATGGCGTTGGCGAGTCCGAAGTTGCCCTCGGCATTTTCGAAGTCGATCGGATTGACCTTGTGCGGCATGGTGGATGAGCCCACTTCCGCGTCCGCCAGCCGCTGCCGCAGGTAGCCGAGGCTGATGTATCCCCAGAGATCGCGGCACAGATCGATCAGGATGACGTTCAGCGCCGCGCAGGCATCGCAGTACTCGGCGATCCAGTCGTGCGGTTCGATTTGGGTGGTGAACGGGTTCCAGCATAGCTGCTGCGATTCGACGAACTCACGACTGATGCCGAGCCAGTCGATATCCGCGCGTGTGCCGACGTGGGCGTTGTAGTTGCCGACCGCGCCGTTCCACTTGCCGAGCACCTCGACCGTTTCGAGGCGGCGGCGCGCGCGCGCCAGTCGCGCGCCGACGTTGGCCATCTCCTTGCCGAAGGTGGTCGGGCTGGCGCTCTGCCCGTGCGTACGCGCCAGCATCGGCAGCGCCGCATGCTCCGCCGCCAGCGCACGCAGCGCGTTCAGCAGCCGATCGACCTCGGGCAGCAGCACGGCCGCGCGCGCATCCCGCAACAGCCGCGCATAGCTCAGATTATTGATGTCCTCGGAGGTGCAACCGAAATGCACCAGCTCGAGCAGCGCGGCGTCGGCACCGGCGGCCGCGAGCACCTCACGCAGGTAGTATTCGACCGCCTTGACGTCGTGATTGATCAGGCGCTCGATCTGCTTGACGCGCGTGGCCGCGCTGTCGTCGGCTCTCAGGTCGGCATCCGCACCGGCTTGCCGCGCGAGCGCTTCAGCCGCGGCGCGCACACCCGCGGCAGGCGGGCCCCGCAGCAGCGGCGAGCCTGTGCGGGTCAGCAGCAGGAACCACAGGGCCTCGACGCGGATGCGTTCCCGGATCAGGGCGGCTTCCGAGAAAAACGCGCGCAGCGGCGCCACGGCAGCGGCGTAGCGTCCGTCGATGGGTGACAGTGCGGTCAGGGAGGCTTCCATGCAATGGCGGCGTGCAGTCGCGGCCCAAGTCGAAATGCTAGACTAAACATCATAACGCATCAGGTGAGCACATGAGTCCGCCATCGTTCCGCATCGAGCGAGACAGCATGGGAGAGCTGCAGGTTCCAGCCGACGCGCTCTGGGGTGCACAGACGCAGCGCGCGGTCGACAACTTCCCGGTCAGCGGCCTGACCATGCCGCGCGGTTTCATTCGCGCGCTGGCCCTGATCAAGCGCGCCGCCGCGGCCGCCAACGCCAGCCTCGGCCTGTTGCCACCGGAGCTGGCCGCTCCGATCGAGTCGGCCGCGCAGCAGGTGGCAGAGGGCGCGCACGATGCTCACTTTCCCATCGACGTGTTCCAGACGGGCTCGGGCACCAGCACCAACATGAACGCCAACGAGGTAATCGCGCACCTGGCGGGGCGCGCGGGCAGGGCGGTGCACCCGAACGATCACGTCAACATGGGCCAGAGCAGCAACGACGTCATTCCCACGGCGATCCATGTCAGTGCGGTGCTGATGCTGCGCGAGCTGCTGCTGCCGGCGCTCGGCCATCTGGCCGATGTCATCCGGCGCCGCGAACGCGATCTGGCCACGGTCGTCAAGACCGGCCGCACCCATCTCATGGACGCCATGCCGGTCACCTTCGGCCAGGAACTGTCGGGCTGGCGCGCGCAGATCGAGCACGGCAGCGCGCGCCTGCGCGCGGTCGAACCGCGACTGCTGCAGCTGGCGCAGGGCGGCACCGCCGTCGGCACCGGCATCAACGCCCACCCGGAATTCGGCGCGGCGTTCTGCCGCGAGCTGGCACGCCTGACGGGGATACCGTTCCGGCCCAGCGACAACTATTTCGAGTCGCTGTCGGCGCAGGATGCGGCCGTCGAGCTGTCGGGACAACTGAAGGTCGTGGCCGTGAGCCTGACCAAGATCGCCAACGATCTGCGCTGGATGAACAGCGGCCCGCTGGCGGGCTTAGGCGAGATCGCGCTGCCGGCGCTGCAGCCCGGCAGCAGCATCATGCCGGGCAAGGTCAATCCGGTCATTCCCGAAGCTACCGTCATGGTCGCGGCCCAGGTGATCGGCAACGATGTCACCATCACCATCGCCGGCCAGTCGGGCAACTTTCAACTCAATGTGATGCTGCCCGTGATTGCGCACAACCTGCTCGAGAGCATCCGGCTGCTCGCCAATGTTTCGCGCCTGCTGGCGGATCGCGCCGTCGCCGGCTTCGAAGTCAATCGCGCGCGGCTCGCCGACGCGCTCGATCGCAACCCCATCCTCGTAACCGCGCTCAATCCGGTGATCGGCTACGAGAAGGGTGCGGCCATCGCCAAGAAGGCGTACGCCGAGGGCAAGCCGATCCGCGACGTCGCCGCCCGGGAGACCACGCTGCCACGCCCGCAGCTCGACGCGCTGCTCGATCCGACGGAGCTTACGCGGGGCGGCATCAAGGGCGGCACCAGCGGCGGCGGGTAACGGCCGGATGACTGCGCCCGCGCTGTCGGTGCCGCCGGCGCTGCCGCCCGACTGGCAGGCGCGGCTCCGCAGCCGGCTGCGCGCCGCCCCC
>JBAUYT010000044.1:0-4848 GCA_049584935.1 Steroidobacteraceae bacterium | reverse complement strand
TGTCGTAGGAGACGAACTCTTCAACCCCGAAAACGAGGAGGCTCGCAAGGGATTCGTCGGCTATCTTCACGAAGTCAATATTCAGGATCTGTCGATTCTGGCTCGACTGCACGAAAGCCGCCAAGGGGGCAATGCTACCGACGCGGGAAGGTTCGCGCCTGAATGGGATGATCTGGCCATTCGCCTCTTCAAACGTATTGCGAGCGCATACTAGGCGAAAGCCCCCCGCAAAACAGTGGCCCCCGCCCGGCTTCGCCGGGGGCCGCTGGCTCTGCCATTCAGAAGGTGGTCTTTACACGAATACCGAAAGTCCGCGGTGGTGCGTATTGCAGCACATCGCCCTGGGACTCGGTGAACAGGGCCAGCGCGTATGCTTCGTTGGTCAGGTTCTTACCCCACAGATCCACCTCATAGGCCCCGCCCTTCGGCACCCAGGACAACTGGGCACTGAAGAGCTCGTAAGCCGGCTGTTTGAGTCGATTGTCAGGCTCCGCCCACCAGCCGCTGTTATGGCTTAAATTGCCATTGAGGGTGAATTCCCCAACGGCGCTCGGGATGGTGTAGTCCATACCTAAAGTCGCGATAGCCGAGGGAGCGAGCGGAATATGGTGCCCAGCCGCATCTTCTGTGCCATAGGCATTACCGAAGGGAGGAATGGGCGTGGTCATATCTGCATTTGGGTAGGAACTGAACGTGGCATGGAGCAGCGTCGTCCCTGCATGTAGACGCCAATGTCGGGTGAGCAACGCGTTCAGGTCCATATCGACGCCATAGATCTTCGAGCTTGCGCCGTTGGAGATGAGCAGGATGGCGTTCGGAAAACTCTCCACCTGCATGTCCGTGTACTTGTAATAGAACGGGCTGGCATTGAATTGCAGACGATGATCTGGGGTGCTCGACTTGACGCCTACCTCATACGCGTCGAGCTTTTCGGGCGAGTAGCTGATGGCCGGTACCTGCGCCGCGTTCCAGCCGCCACTCTTGAATCCGCGATTGTAGGACACGTAGCCCAGCACCTCGTCGGTGAATCGGTGATCCAACGACAGACGCCAGCTGGGAGAGCTGAACCGCTTGCTGCCATAAGTAGCCGGCGGACCCACATCCCCTACGCCCGGGATCAACACCGGATTGTCGATCGAAATACTGCGCTGCTCATCGGTGTATCGAAATCCCGCCGTGACGTGTGTTTTCGGTTCCAACGCATAGGTTGCCTGGCCATACAGGGCGTATGAGTTGGTGGTCGAGCGGGTGTAGTAATAAATGTCGGACACGGGCGCGAACAGACCGCCATACAAATGCACCGGGTTGTACTCGGCAGTCTCGTGAAAGAAGTACGCACCGCCGGTCCAGGTCAGGGCCCCTTCGTTGGGCGAGGACAGCTGGATCTCCTGGCTGAACTGACGGTGCGGCTCATCGAGCGTCAGTGCACCGTAGAATGTCGGGTCATTCGTAGTCGATTCGGGGCTCTCGTTAGTGAACGAATCCGCGATCCGATACGCCGTAATGCTGAGTATGCGGAATGCGTTGGCATTGTAGTCGACCGTCAGGGCCGCGCCGCCTTCGTTGATCAGCCCCTGGGGATTGACCGGCCCGATAGTGTCCTGAGGCGGCAGAACGGGTCCGCCGCCGAGTGGGATGCTCCCGGGAGGGGTATTCCCGGCCACTCGGAAGTTAACCCAGCCATAATCAGTGGCCAGCGTCACTTTCAGGTCGTCGGTCGGCGTATACAGCAATTTCGCGCGCGCGAACAAATGCCTATCCAATGCAACGCCTTCACCGGTTGTGACGTTGCGACCGTATCCTTCGCCTTGGTATTGGCCATCGACCGAGAAATTGGCGGCCAGCGTGTCAGTAAGCCCACCGGTCACATAGAGCCCGGCATTGGCAGTGTTGTAATTGCCATAACCAGCGCTCGCCTGCCCCCCAAAGTCGTGCGATGGATCCTTGGTCCTGATCTGGATCAGGCCCCCGGTGGCGTTGCGCCCGAAAAGGGTACCCTGTGGGCCGTTGATCACCTCAACGTCCTGGACGTCACTGAGGTCCGCATTACCGCCAATCATGGCTGCGTGATAAACGCCGTCGATGTAGAGCGCAACGGAGTTTTCAATCCCCGGACCAGTGGCACTGGTTCCAATGCCGCGGAGATGGGGCTCAGACCAACCGGCTTCCTGATTGAAATTAACGCTGGGGGCCAGCAAAGACAGGTCAGCAACATCGGTGATATGCGCCTGCTGTAGTTGATCGGCACCCAGCGCCGTTACCGAGATGGGAACGTCCTGAAGATTCTCTTCGCGACGTTGGGCCGAGACGACCACCTCCGCAAGTCCCGGCATCTCCTCTGTCGCTGTCAGGGACTGGGAACCAGCTTGCTGGGCGAAGCACAGGGCCGGTGCCCCAGAAGACAGCACGCAGCAAATGGTGGCTGACCTCAGACCATGCGACCTTACCGGGCGCGGCTCGGACCTTCGGGATTTACGGCTAGATTCCCGTCCATAGAAAGACATAGCTTTTCTCTCCTCCCCTGATTGTCGATTTCGAGTCCTACGCACCTGCCCCCTGTAGTTTGATGATCAGGAGTAGGCCGGGCCCACGCTCGGCCCATCAGACAATACTAAGAGTGAGGACTGTCTGACAATAAGCCCGGGGTTAAAATATGCCGAAAATGAATGACCCGCGTCGCGCCGGATCTTTTTGGTGCCTTCGCGCCCGTCATCGCCCCAAGATGGCAGGCCAGCGGACACTGCAGTGCTATGTGCCGGCTAGCGCGGGCATCACCTGGCGAGCAAATAGCTCCATGTTCTTCATGGTTTTCTCGTGCGGCATGTCCCCGATCTGCAGGACAGCGCACAGGTTCCCGAAGCCTAAATAGGCTTGCAGCGCCTTGAGCTTGTCGCGAACGGTGGCAGGGCTTCCAACGACCGCATACCCCATCTCGATGAGCTCTTCGTAGCTGAGCTGTGTAAACGGCTTTGCACCCGCAGTGATCATGCCGCGGAACGATTTCGCGCTGAGATAGCCCGCCGGGAAGTAGTACTCGGTGCGGATCTTGAGCGCTTTGTGATAGAGCCATTCGACGTGCTGGCGTCCCTCCTCATGTGCCCGCCGGTCGGTTTCCCCGACATAGATGGGAACCATGAAGCCGATTTGTTCCTGCGCCGGCTCATAGCCGCATTCCTTTGCGGCTGCTCTGAACCCATCAAACCAGCTCTTGATGACCCGGCTCGGTGCGTACACCGAAAGATAGGAATAGCGGTGCTGCGCAACCCACTGCATGGTTTCGAAGCTGCCGGTGCCGGGCACCCAGATCGGCGGGTGCGGTTCTTGCACGGACCGCGGCCAGACATTCACATAGCGAAATTCGTAGTTCTCGCTGATCCACTGAAACGGTTCGCGGGATTTCCAGGCCTTCACAATCAGATCGTGCGCTTCCCGGAAGCGAGCCATAGATCTGGCCGGACTAACGCTTTGCGCATAGCACTCGAAGCCGATGCCGCGGACAAACCCCGATATGACGCGCCCATCCGTGATGTTATCGAGCATGGCGATCTCTTCGGCTACGCGCAGTGGGTGATCGCGCAGCCCGATAGCGTTGCCCAGCGCACAAAGTCGCATACGGCTGGTCCTACGGGCCAGCGCGCCGATCACAATATTAGGCGACGGCATCAGCCCGTAGGCCGATTGGTGATGTTCATTGACCGCCACCGCGTCAAACCCCAATTGTTCCGCGTACTCGAGCTCATCGAGGTAGCGGTTATATAGGGCCGCACCCCGTTTCGGGTCGAATATGGCGTTCGGCAGCGTCAGCGAGGCGGTGTCATATTTGGCGTCGAAATCATCCGGCAAGTAGGGATATGGCATGAGATGAAACATATTGAATTGCATCGGCCCTGCTCCCCTCAAGCGCCCACGAACAGCTCGATAGCTCTGATGGCCTGCTCCGGCCTCTCCATGAGCACAGCGTGACCGGCGTCGGACACGATTTGCAATTGCGCATGTGGAATGCGCGCTGCGTATCGCTCAGCGTGTGGTCGCGGTACGACTGCATCGTGCTCTCCCCACAGTACGAGCGTCGGCGCACTGATTCTATGAAGGCGTCGCTCGAGCTTCGGATTGCAGCAAAACGGCGACCACGCGAATTTGGCGAACGCCATCTCATCCCGGTAGAAACCCATGATCGTGTCGATGTCCGGCTGCACCGGCAAGATGCGCGCCGCAACAGTCCGGTCATGGAACAAAGCCGCCATCTTTTGCGCCGGACCCATCGCGAATAGATCCGCGATGGGCGCTGCGGGCAGCCTCAGCCCGATCGCATCCACCAGTACCAGGTTCGAAATGGACCTAGACATCAACACCGCCAATTCCGCCGCAACCCATCCGCCGAAAGATGAACCCACAACGATCGGACGCTCGAGTTTGAGTTGGTCAATAAGGTCGGCGTATAAAAAAGCGAGATCGTCCACTCCCGTAATGCGGTCACTGTCCGGTGAACGTCCAAATCCCGGGCTGTCCGGTGCCAGCACGCGGAAGCTGCCGGCGAGCAGTTCGTGATACGGCATCCAGATCCCGGCGCCTCCGGCCGCATGTAGCACCAGCAGCGGAGGTCCACTGCCTCCTTCCAGCATGTTGAGCGAGGTGTCGCCTACCTGCAGGGTGTTTTCTTTGACGGCAACACTCACGGCGTCACTCCTTCTTTGAGCTCGATTATCATCACATCGTGTGCAGGATTGTCAACAATCCTATGGACGATGTCGCGCGTGCTCGGTGCCTAACACCGCTGGAGGTTGCGCCAATTGGTATCAATGGCGACAATTCCCCTGCTGCAAGCGTTACATAGGATCGGTAATAGGC
>JBAUYT010000043.1:0-11302 GCA_049584935.1 Steroidobacteraceae bacterium | reverse complement strand
ATTGAATACGGGGGCCCGAGTGTAGCAGCAGAGCCGCGGCTAGAGTCTAGCGCACGGCGGCCACATTGCTCAGCAGCACCGGCTGCGCCACGTACTCGGCCGGATACAGCCGCTTGAGATTGTCGATCTTCGGCAGATCGTTGTAGACGATGTACGGGTAGCTCTGGTTGTGCTGCAGAAAATCCTGGTGGTAATCCTCGGCCGGATAGAAGCCCGGCAGGCTGTCGACGCGCGTGACGATGGGCTTTGCAAATGCGTGCGCCGAGTTCAGCTGTGCAATGTAGCTTTCGGCAACCTGTTTCTGTTGCGCATCGCTATAGAAGATCTCGGAGCGGTACTGCGAACCGATGTCCGGACCCTGGCGATTGAGCTGCGTCGGGTCCTGCACCACCGAAAAAAATACCTGCAGGATCTGCCCCAGAGAAATCTGCGACGGATCGAAGCTCACTTGCACGGACTCGGCGTGCCCCGTGGCGCCCGTGCTCACAGAGCCGTAGTCGGCCGTATTGCGCGCGCCGCCAGCGTAGCCTGCGACCACGCGACGCACCCCGTGGACGTGCTCGAACACGCCCTGGACGCCCCAGAAGCAGCCACCCGATAGCACCACCGACTGGGCAGGTCCTGCCGCCCTGGGGTTGTCGACTGCGGGCGCCGGCAGCGCCACGCCACGATCGGCCGCATCCGCGCGCCACGGCAATGATGACACCACCACGCCCAGTAGCGCCGTTGCCAGCAATCCCGAGCCCCGATTGATACGCCTGCTCATGTTTCGCTCCTCGCTTGCCTGAAAACTCAGCTTACGCGCGCGCCACGAAATTCAACGCCACCGAATTCATGCAGTAGCGCAGTCCGGTGGGCTTGGGACCGTCGTCGAATACGTGTCCGAGATGCGCGTCGCAGCGCTTGCAGGAAATCGCATCGCGCACCATGCCCAGCGTACGATCCACCGTCTGGCCGACGTTGAGCGCCGAAATCGGCTGCCAGAAGCTCGGCCAGCCGGTACCTGAATCGAACTTGGTTCGCGAATCGTACAAGGCGGTGTCGCAGCAGATGCAGCGATACAGGCCGTCGGCGTGATTACGATCGTACTTGCCCGAGAACGCAGGCTCGGTGCCGGCACGCCGGGTGATCTCATACGCGACTGCGGACAATTGCTGCCGCCAGTCGGCATCCGTCTTGACCACCCTGGCTACCGTAACGATGCCAGTGCTGCGGCCCGCCGCCGAGAACTGCTCGATGCGCACGCTGTCCGCTGTCTGCGCGTCCGCACTGGCCAACGTCAGCCGACCGGCGCAAGCCCCCGCCAGCGCAGCCGCCAGTCCTCGAATCAGCAGCGCGCGTCGCGCGGGATCGGTAGCCAAGTCTTTCATGCCGCTCTCCTGACGTTGCCTCAAGGACCGCGTACGGCGGTCCTGGCTTGTAATTCGTCCGACAGCGGCGAAAGGTTTCAGTGCGATCGACTGGTGGCCGGAGAAGGCGGGACCGGGAGGCGCGACGGCGCTGGCCCGCGCGCTACTGGACGGCGCTGAATACCCGCTTCAGCAATGAACTCGCCTGTCCCATCGGGTCCTTGCGAATGGCGCGCTCTTCCTCGGCCATCTCGGTGAAAAGTCCGTCCAGCGCCTTGCCGGTAACGTAGTCGTTCAGGTGCGCATCCTGGCTCTTGACCAGGCCGAACTGCGAAGCTTGTCCTGCGTATTGGTCATACAGGGAGGCCAGCTTCACCTGCGCCGTCGCCCGCGCCACGATGGGCTTGAAGCGGGCCGTCAGCGAAGCGGACGTCACGCGCCGGAAGTACTGCGTGGCCGCATCGTCGCCACCGGTCAGGATGCCCTTGGCGTCACTGACGGTCATGTGCTGCAGCGCCTGCTTCAGCACCGGCTTGGCCTCGGCAACGGCATCCTCCGCCGCATGGTTCATGGCCACCTTGAGCTTGTCGGCGTCGCCGCTCATACCCACCAGCTTCAGTCCGCGTTCGACCTCATCCAGCGCCGGCGGCAACGGGATCGTCACCTTCGGATTGGCGAGAAAACCGTTCGGCTTCCCGAGCCTGCCGACCGCGGCATCGATGCCCTGACTCAGCGCCGCGCGCAGTCCCGACGCGGCATCCTGCGAGCTGAGCGCATCGACCGCAGCTTGTGCCAGCGTCCAGGGAAACGCACAGAGCATCAGCGCCGCCGCCAGGGCGCGCATCACCATATCCCGGTGTTCGGCATCGACACCCAGGGCTCTTTCGGCGCCAGCCGCGCGCCCTTTTGCAGCAGCTCGATCGAGATCTGGTCCGGTGAGCGAACGAACGCCATATGGCCATCGCGCGGCGGCCGGTTGATCGTGACGCCGTGCTGCATCAGGCGCTCGCAGGTGGCGTAAATGTCATCGACCTCGTAGGCGAGATGTCCGAAATTGCGGCCGCCGCCGTAGGGCTCCGGATCCCAGTTGTAGGTCAGCTCCACCTGCGCCGACTCGTCGCCGGCCGCCGCCAGGAACACCAGCGTGAAGCGGCCCTTCTCATTCTCCATGCGCCGCACTTCGCGCAATCCCAGCGCGTCGCAATAGAAGGCCAGCGACGCCTTGATGTCGGTGGCGCGGACCATGGTGTGCAGGTATTTCATCGGCACCTCGCATTAGTCAGGAACAGGCGTAATCAATCAGATACGCAATCTTTCTCGTCGGCGGCTGAGACCTCGCATTTCTCGACTCAACGAGTCTCCGGCAGTCGATATATTGGGCCGCCATGCTCCAACTATCCAGCGGCGTTCGCGCCACTCTCGTCCTCGGGCTGGCGGCACTGACTGTCGTTACGATCACCCGCGCCACGCCGGCCATCCCCTCGGTGCGGTTGCACCAGGCCGCGCTGCCGGGCACCGCCCCGCTGCACGCCTTCATCGGCCGGGGCGGCGCGCTGCGCAGTCGCGGTACTGCGGCCAAGCTCGACGCCACTCTCGCGAGTCTCCTGCCGCATGTGGCGGAGCTGCCGCCCGCGCATGCGCTCGCGGTGCTGCACGGCCTCAATCCCGCGGTGCGCTACAAACTCTCGGCCGTGACCGGCCAGCCGCTGGTGCTGATCGATGCAGTCACATTGGGCGAAACCGCCCAGCTCGAGCAGGCACTCGGGCGACTGGGGCTGGAGCACGCGGCAGCTTACGGCAACGATGTCGGCGGCTGGCTGCCGCTGAGTCAGCTCGCGAGCGCCGCGGGGCTTGCGGAATTACACGGACTGCGCGCTGCGATGATGCGCAGGCGCACCGGACTCGTGACCTCGCAGGGCGGCTTTGCGCAAGGCAGCGCCGCGCTGCGCAGCGCCAACACCGTTCTCGATGGCACTGGCGTCACGGTCGGCGTGCTGTCCGACAGCTTCAACTGCTACGCCGTCTACGAACAGGCCGGCAGCGGCGTGCCGGCTTCGGGTCACAACGGTTTCGCGCCCGGTGGCTTCCTCGCTACGGCCGCCGACGATGAGTCCAGCGGCGATCTGCCGGCGAATGTCGATGTGCTCGAGGAGGCCGACTGCCTCGACTACGGCGCACCCGATCAGCTGCCGTTCACGGATGAGGGGCGAGCGCTGTTGCAGATCGTGCACGACGTGGCTCCCGGTGCCGCGCTGGCGTTCTACACCGGTGATCAAAGCGAGGCCGATTTTGCCAGCGGCATCGGCAAGCTCGCAGCGGCCGGTGCCAAAGTAGAAGCGGACGACCTCGGTTACTTCGACGAACCGTTCTTCCAGGACGGGCTGGTGGCGCAGGCCGTCAACGCCGCGGAAGCCTCCGGCGTCGCATACTTCTCTGCGGCTGGCAACGACGGCGCGGTCTCCTACGACAATACTGCGCCCTCCTTCCCGTTGCTGTCGGTCAGCGCGCCGAACGCCGGCGAGAACCTGCTCAACTTCGACACCACCGGCGCCACCACGGCGACCGCACTGCCGGTATCGGTGCCGGCGCTCTTCCCCGGGGAGTTTATCGGCCTGGTGTTGGAATGGGACCAGCCCTATGTCAGCGGTTCGCCGGACAGCGGCGGGGCGACCAGCGCGCTCGACCTGTGCGTCACCGGCGGCTCGGCCGGCGACCCGGTGCTCGATCTCGAGGGCAATCCTGCCAGCTGCACCGGCCTCAGCGGGATTGGCGCCGACCCGGTGCAGGTGCTCGTCATCGGCAATCCCGCCAGCGCCAGCGGCAACAGTGCGGCCGAGACCATCGACCTCTCCATTGGCCTGGGAGCCGGCTCGGCAGCGCCTGGCCGCATCAAGCTGGCGCTGGATGGCGACGGCGCGGCCATCGTCATCAATGCCGGCATCGGGTCCGCCTCGGCACCGACGCTGCAGGGACATCCCGGCGCAACCGGAGCGCTGGCAGTGGGCGCGGCCGCCTTCTGGAATACGCCGCGGTGCGGCGTGTCACCGGCGGTGCTCGATCCTTATTCTTCGCGCGGCGGCGAGCCGGTGCTGTTCGACACCAGCGGCGCGCGCCTTGCAACTCCGGAGATTCGAACCAAGCCGGACGTGGTCGATGCCGACGGCGTCAATACGACATTTTTTGGCATCACGCTGGCAACTCAGAATCTCTCCGATCCGTCGACGGTCAGCGACTGCGCCAACGACGCCTCCTATCCCAACTTCTTCGGTACCTCGGCGGCGACTCCGCACGCCGCCGGCGCCGCGGCGCTGTTCCTGCAGTACAACTCTGGGCTGGCGCCGATCGACATCTACCAGGCACTGCGTACCTCGGCCGCTGCCATGGCAGCGACGGTTCCCAACGACGAATCGGGCTACGGCTTCGTGCAGGCCGACCAGGCGCTGGCACAGCTGCCGGCGCCGCCCAAGGCGGCGACCAGCGACAGCAGTCATGGTGGCGGCGGCACTCTCGACCTGACGGCCTTGCTGCTGCTGGCCGCCCTCACGGCGGTGTGCATTCCCAGGGCGCGGGCCCGAGGATCACTTCGGCCACCACAGCCTTGAGCGGCTCGGCGGTGTAACCGGCCGCGATCCAGGCATCCAGGCCGCCGTGCAGCGGCCGCACACGCGCGAAGCCGTGCTTCATCAGCACGCGCGCGACCTGCGCGGCCGAAGCCTCGTTGGGGCAGGTGCAATAGAGCACAATTTCCTTGTCACGCGGCAGCGCCTTGAGCTGCTCGCCGACCTCCGCGATCGTCATGGAGATGGCTCCCGGTACCTGCCGCGGCTCCAGCGCCCGCGCCGTGGCCGAACGTACGTCGACGATGACCGGCGCGGCGCCGGCCTCGATCAGCTCGTAAAGCTCCGTCACGCTGATGCGCGCCATGCGCAGCGCGCGCAGGAAGCGCCGGCGCTCCCACCATTTGAATGCCACATATCCCAGCAGCAACGCCAGCGCCAGCCACGCAACCAGCGAGATCACCTGCTCCATGTGCGGCAGCAATTGCGTGATTTGCGACTGCAGCAGCATGCCGGCGCTCAATGCGACTCCGACCCATAGCAGCGCACTGCCGCAGCTGAGCATCACGAAGCGCGTCCAGCCCATTCCGGTGGCGCCTGCGAGCGGCGGCGCGATGATCGCAAGCCCGGGGACGAACTTGGCGACCAGCAATGCGCCCGGCCCCCAGCGTTCGAACCGCAGCTGCGTCTGGCTCACGCAGGAATCCGGATTGAGCGATATGCGGCACAAGAGCTTCATGACGCGGCCGCCGTAGCGGCGACCGGCCAGATACCAGCCGATGTCGGGCACCAGGCACGCCAGCGACGCTCCGGCAAACAACTCCGCGGTCACACTGCCGCTGCCCGCCGCAACCGCCCCGGACAGAATCAGCGTGGGGAATGCCGGCACCGGCAGCCCGATCTGATCGAGCAGCACGTTCAGCATCACCACGGCAATGCCAAACTGACCACTCAGCGACAGCAGCAGGTTCTGCATGCGAGTCAGGCGCTACTGGCGAATTCCTGCAAGGTGCGATGCACGAACTGCACGCAGATGGAGCCCTCGCCGACCGCCGACGCGACGCGCTTGACGCTGTGTGAGCGCACGTCGCCGGCTGCGAACACACCCGGCAGGCTGGTTTCCATCGAATGCGGTGGCCGCTGCAGTGGCCATCGCCGGCTGGTGAGTTCCGTGGCTGTGAGATCGCCGCCGGTGCGGACGAAGCCGTCGTCATCGAGCGAGACGCATCCCTGCAGCCAGTGCGTGTTCGGCGCCGCGCCGGTCATCACGAACATGTGCGCAATGGCGTGCTGTTCGTGCTTCTGGTCGGCACTGCAGTACCACTGCACGCGTTCCAGCTGCGATCCGCCCTCCACCGCCGTGATCTGCGTGTGCACCCGCAGCTCGATATTCGGCGTATCCGAGATGCGGCGGATCAGGTAGTTCGACATGCTGTCGGACAATCCGGGGCCGCGCACCAGCAGGTAGACGCGCCGGCAGGTGCCGGCGAGATAGACCGCGGCCTGGCCGGCCGAATTGCCACCGCCGACGATGACGATCTCCTCGCCCTGGCAGAGCTTCGATTCCAGGTGAGTGGCGGCGTAGTAGATGCCGGCGCCGAGCAGCCGCTGCATGTTGTCCACGTCGAGCATGCGGTACTGCGCGCCCGAGGCGATCAGCACGCTGCGCGCGCGCAGTGCATGGCCGTCCGCCATCTCCAGGGTGTAGGGGCGCTGCGCGCAGCCGAGCCGCACGGCCTGCGCGGCCACACTCAATGCGGCGCCGAATTTCTGGGCCTGCGATAACGCCCGGCCCGCCAGCGCGCGACCCGAGATGCCAGTGGGAAAGCCCAGGTAATTTTCTATGCGCGAGCTGGTGCCGGCCTGACCGCCGGGCGCTACGGTCTCGAGCACGCGGACGTTGAGCCCTTCCGAGGCGGCATACACGGCCGCTGCCAGCCCCGCGGGTCCCGCGCCGACGATCAGCAGGTCGTAGATGCGGCTGTCATCTAGCCGCGGATTGAGCCCCAGGCACTCGGCGATATCGTGATTGCTCGGGTTGCGGAAAATCTGGTCGCCCCTGCAGACCACCACCGGAATGTCGCCTGCCGTGACGTTGAAGCGTTCGAACAGCGCCGCCACCTCGGGGTCCGATTCGACGTCGATATCATGGAAGGGCTGGGTATTGCGCGTCAGGAACTCCCGCAGGCGCAACGAATTGGCGGAGTGACGCGAACCCAGCAACATGACCTCGCCGCCACCGCTCGAAACCAATGCCATGCGCCGCAGAATGTAGGCACGCATCAACAGCTCACTCAGATCGGCATCCGTCTGCACGATGTCCCGGATCTGCTCGGCCGGAATCGCCACCGCTTCGCCCGGCTGACGCACGCGCAGGCAGGTCTGCGCATTGGTGCCCCGCAGCGTGCTCATCTCGCCACTGAAATCTCCCGCCGTCAGAATGTACTGCAGCGGATCGTGGCCGGGATTGCGCAGCAGGATCTCGACGCTGCCGGCGAGCACTGCGAACACATGCGTCTGCGGCCGGCCGGCCTCGACCAGCAGCTGGCCGGAATCCATCTGGATACGCTGCCCATGCGCCGCCAGTCGTCCGATCTGCGGCTCGCTCAGTTTCGGAAACATCTGCTCGCGCCGCTGCCGCAGCAACTCGTTGACCATTACTTCAATTCCATGACGATCTCGTCGACGAAGCACCAGCTCCAGCGCTCTCCGGGCTCGAGCGAGCTGATGATCGGGTGCCCGGTGGTATGGAAGTGCCTGCTGGCATGACGGTTGCTGGAATCGTCACAGCAGCCGACGTGTCCGCAGCTGCGGCACAGCCGCAGATGCACCCAGTCGTCACTCAGCTTGAGACATTCCTCGCAGCCGGCGGTATTGGCTCGTGCCGTCTTGACCGAACCCAGGTGTGTGCAGCGCGCGCTCATGCCATTTCCCCAGACCGATCGCACGCTATCACCGCATCTGCCGTGGCACAATGCGTCGCATGAGCCGCCCGCACCCGTTCCAGCTGTCGGTCCCGATCGGCGCTGCCGACCATGTGCTCGGCGAGCCGCACGCTCCGGTGGAGCTGGTAGAATTCGGTGACTTCGAATGCCCCAACTGCAAGCAGGCGGCGCCCGCGGTGAAGCTGGTGCTCGACCGCTTCCCGGGGAAAATCCGCTACGCATTCCGTCATTTCCCGCTGCCGGAAGTTCACCCGCATGCGCTGCTGGCGGCAGAGGTGGCCGAAGTTGCCGGGGCGCAGGGAAAATTCTGGCCCATGCACGACCTGCTGTTCGACAACCAGCTGCACCTCAAGGCACCCAGCCTGCACGGCTACGCCGAACGGCTGCAGCTCGACATGGCACGCTACGCCGCCGAGATCGACGATCACATTTACCTGCAGCGCATTCGCGAGCACATGCAGGTGGCGCATGCCAGCGGAGTCCGCGGCACGCCGACCTTCTTCATCAACGGCCGTCTGCAGGATGTCTCCTTCGGCATACATCTGCTGCATGATGCCGTCGAGGCGGCCGTGCGGCGCTGAAGCCAACCGGCTCAGCTGGTCCAGGGGGCGGCGAGCTCCGGGTCGATGCCAAATCGCTCGATCGCGCCTGCCAGCCACGAGCGCTGTACCGCACCGCGTTCCGCCAGCGCATCGAGCACGGCAATGACGATGTGCTGCCGGTCGACTTCGAAGAAGCGCCGTAGCGCTGCGCGCGTGTCGCTGCGGCCGAAGCCGTCGGTACCCAGCACGCTGAAGGAAGCGCGCAGATACGACGCGATCAGCTGCGGATAGGCACGCACATAATCGCTCGCGGCCACCACCGGCGTGTCACCGCCCAGGCACTGCTGCAGATGCGAGGCGCGCGCCGGCTGCTGCGGGTGCAGGCGGTTCCAGCGAGCCACCTCGGCGCTCTCGCGTGCGAGCTCGGCGTAGCTGGTGACGCTCCAGACCTCGCTGCCAATCGCAAATTCCTGTGCCAGGATCTCCGCGGCCGCCAGGCATTCGCGCAATATCGAGCCCGAGCCCAGCAGCCGCACTGCCGCCGCACCCGCAGGACCGACCTGCGAGTACCGGTACAGACCGCGAATGACCTGCTCCGCCGCTCCTGCGGGCAGCGATGGTTGCGGGTAGCTTTCGTTGGCAACCGTCACGTAATAGAAGACGTCGTCGTTGCGTTCCAGCATCGAGCGCGCACCGTGGTCGAGGATGACGGCCAGCTCACCCGCGAATGCCGGATCGTAGGCACGACAGTTGGGAATGGCCGCCGCGGCAATGTGGCTCGAGCCGTCCTGGTGCTGCAAACCCTCGCCGCCGAGCGTGGTGCGGCCGGCCGTCGCACCAATCAGGAAGCCGCGCGAGCGCTGATCGGCCGCCGCCCAGATCAGATCGCCCACGCGCTGGAAACCGAACATGGAATAGAAGATGTAGAACGGCAGCAGCCGCTCGCCGTGCACGCTGTAGGCGGTGGCAGCGGCCACCCACGACGACAGCGCGCCGGCCTCGGTGATGCCCTCCTCCAGCAGCTGCCCGTCACGGGCCTCGCGGTAGGACAGCAGCGAGCCGGCGTCCTCGGGCTCGTACAGCTGCCCGGCGGGCGCATAGATACCGATCTGGCGAAACAGGTTCGCCATGCCGAAGGTGCGCGCCTCGTCGGCCACGATCGGCACCACGCGCGGACCCACGCTGCGATCCCGCAGCAGATTGCTGAACAGACGCACCGCCGCCATGGTGGTGGACATTTCCTTGCCGTCCGCCTGCAGCGCAAAGCCTGCATAACTGTCGATGGCCGGCATCGCGATGACGGGCGCATCGCTGCGCCGCACCGGCAGAAAGCCGCCGAGCTCGGCACGGCGCGCGCGCAGGTAAGTGATTTCGTCGCTGTCGTCTGCAGGCCGGATGAAGGCCAGCGAGGCCACCTGCTGGTCGCTGAGCGGCAAGTCGAAGCGATCGCGGTAGGCGCGCAGCGTCTCGATGTCCAGCTTCTTCTGCTGGTGGGAGGTCATGCGCGACTCACCCGCACCGCCCATGCCGTAGCCTTTCTTGGTCTTGGCCAGGATCACGGTGGGCTGGCCGCGGTGCACGCGCGCTGCCGCGAACGCCGCGTACAGCTTGCGCATGTCGTGACCGCCGCGGCGCAGCGCGTCGATCTCGGCCAGCGACATGTGTGCCACCAGCGCCCGCAGTTCCGGATCGAGCTGGAAGAAGTGCGCCTGGTTGTAAGCGCCGTCGTTGGCGCCGAGCGTCTGATACTGGCCGTCGGTGGTCTCGGCAAAGCGCCGCAGCAACGCATGGTGGGAATCGCGCGCGAACAGCGGGTCCCAGTCCGATCCCCACAGCACCTTGATGACGTTCCAGCCCGCTCCCGTGAACAGCCCTTCTAGCTCCTGGATGATCTGGCCGTTGCCGCGTACCGGTCCGTCGAGGCGCTGCAGGTTGCAGTTGATGATGAAGGTGAGATTGTCGAGCTGCTCACGCGCCGCCAGGGTCAATGCGCCGATCGACTCGGGCTCATCCATCTCGCCGTCGCCGAACACCCCCCAGACGTGGCGCCTCGAGCTGTCGGCCAGGTGCCGGTGATCCAGGTAGCGCATGAAGCGCGCCTGGTAGATCGAATTGATCGGGCCGATACCCATCGATCCGGTCGGCACCTGCCAGAACTGCGGCATCAGCCACGGGTGCGGGTAGGAGCAGAGCCCTCGGCCACCCACCTCCCGGCGAAAGTGCGCCAGCTGATCCTCGCTCAGCCGCCCTTCGAGAAATGCGCGCGCGTACACGCCGGGTGCCGAGTGCGGCTGGAAGAACACCAGGTCGCCGTTGTGCTTGCCGTCGCTGTCGGCGCGAAAGAAGTGATTGAAGCCCACCTCGAAGATCTCCGCGGCCGAGGCATAGCTGGCCACGTGGCCGCCTAGCTCGCCGTAAGCCTGGTTGGCCCGCACCACCATCGCGAGCGCGTTCCAGCGCAGGATGGCGGTAATGCGCTCCTCCAGCGCCACATCGCCGGGATGGACCGCCTGCTGCTCGAGCGGAATCGTATTGCGGTACGAGGAATACGGCACGGCATGCGTCAGGATGTCGAGCTGCCGCGCCTGCTCCTCCAGTTGTGACAGCAGATATATGCCGCGCGCCTTGCCGTAGCGCTGGACGACGGCTTCGAGCGCGTCGAGCCATTCACGCGTCTCCTCCGGATCGGCATCGGCAGTTCTGGGTGCATGCATCGTGTATCTCTCTCCGCCGTCAACCAAAAGTGCCGCACCGCGCTGATATGGAGCGTGAGCGCAACGCATAGCTTACGCCGCCGGGTGGTATCATTCGCGGCATCGCCTGCTCAACCGGAGTACCTCTATGAAGGTTTGGCACAAGACTTTGCTCTCGAGTCTGCTGATCACGGCCGCTGCCGTGGCAGTGCCGTC
>JBAUYT010000042.1:0-15272 GCA_049584935.1 Steroidobacteraceae bacterium | reverse complement strand
CGGCGTCCCCGCCCCACTCGCCCGCGACGGCGATCAGCGCCGCCAGCAGCGCCAGCAGCAGCGCGTTCTGCCGCAGGCTCAACGCGGCACCGCTACCTGTTCCGACAGTCGCTGCAGCACCTGGGACTCGCTCGAACCTTCGAGCAGCGCCTCACTCGACAGCACCAGTCGATGCGCCACCACCAGCGGCAGCATCGATTTGACGTCGTCGGGACTGACGAACTCCGCGCCGCGCACGCCAGCGGCGATGCGCGCGGCACGCAACAGCGCCAGTGCGCCGCGGGTCGACAGCCCGAGCGATACCTGCGGGTGCTCGCGGGTCGCCTGCGCGAGATCGAGCACGTAGCTGCGCAGCTCCGGCGCCACGTGGATGGCGTCGGCGCATTCGCGTGCCGCCGCCAGCGCGCCAGCGGTGGTAACCGCCTCGATGGCCGCCAGGCGGGTCAGACCCGTGGCGACGTCGGCATAGCGCTCGAGCACCGCGGCCTCGTTGGCGCGCACCGGGTAATCCAGGTTGATGCGCAGCATGAAACGATCGAGCTGCGACTCCGGCAGCGGGTAGGTGCCCTCGAAGTCGCGCGGATTCTGCGTCGCCACCACCAGGAAGCCCGCTGGCAGATCGTATTGCTGGCGATCGACCGAAACCTGCCGCTCCTCCATGGCCTCGAGCAGCGCCGACTGCGTCTTCGGCCCGGCGCGGTTGATTTCGTCGAACAGCAGCACGTCGGTGAACAGCGGCCCGGGACGGAATACGAACTCGCTGCGCGCGCTGTCGAATACGTGCACGCCGATGATGTCCGACGGCATCAGGTCGGCCGTTCCCTGGATGCGCTTGAAGTTGCCGCCGAGCGCCGCCGCCAGGCTCTTCGACAGCAGCGTCTTGCCGAGTCCCGGCACGCTCTGCACCAGCACGTGGCCGCGCGCGACGATCGCGATGGTAAGCGCGCGTACCGCAGCTTCCAGGCCCACGATGTTGACCGACAGCGCCTGCTGCAGGCGCTGCTCCAATTGCTGAAGTGCAGTTGTCACTTGAGTTGTTCCTGTAGCCCTGAGAGAAGATTGTGCAGCCGGGGCAGCGGCACGCGCTCGCCTGCGCAGGTGCGCGCGTACAACTGCTGCAGCTCGGCGCGTTGCGCTCGCGACAGCGCCGACTGTGCGTCCAGCCAATCCCACACCGGCTCGCCGCTCTGCGGCAGCCCGATGCGCCGCCGCAGCGTGTCGAAGAAATTGGCCAGCAGGGTCCGCTGCGCGTCCAGCGGATCGACGGCGCGCGTGTAGAAGCGTCCGCTGGCCTCGAGCAGCGCAGTCTCGTCGACGCGGTGCCAGTCGTCGTCCGCGGGACGCAGCCGCTGCGGACCCAGCACGAACAGCAGCCATAGCAGCAGCAGCCACAGCAGCGTGTGGTGCAGGCGCGGATCGGCGAAGAAGCGTTCCGGGTCGTAGAAGCGCACCAGGCCCTGGTGGGCGTCGTCGAAGATCACCCGGCCGGCGCCGCGGCGCGTCCAGGCAACGATGTTGGACAGCAACCGGGCATTATCGGCGTGATCGAGCGCGCGATTGCTCAGCAGGGACGCGAAGGCAGAGACAATCAGCTGGCCACCGCCTGCGGACTTGAGCCAGAGCGCGCCGTGATTGGCGTCCGCCAGGTGCGCTAGCCGCAGGCTCAGCATGCCGTCGCTGTTGTAGGCGCGCCAGCGCGATGCCGGCAGGTCCGAGATCGCATACAGGCTTTGTACACCCTGCGTCAGCACATGCTGAGCCTGCGGCACCGACTCCATCGTCCGCGCGCGCAGCCACTGACTCAGCGGCGGTGAGGATTTCTCATCGGTGCTGAAAGTCATGTGGCTGATGCGGTCGAGCGCCGGCCGCGGATTCGGATTGATCTCCAAGGTCCACTGCGGAGTGTCATCCAGCGCCGCCAGTATCAGCAGCGTGTTGCCATCGGCCATCCAGCTCTCGAGCGCCTGCACTTCGGCCGCCTGCAACGGCAGCCGCTGCGGCAGGGTCATGATGAGCAGATTGCCGGAGGCAGAGGGCGCCACGTCGGGCTGCCTGAGGCTGGTGTAGCGATCCTGCAGGCTCACCAGCGGTACCTGCTGGGCGCTGAGCCAGCGCCACGCCGCCAGGTAGCCGTTCTCGCCGGCGTCGGTGCTCAACGGCTCGGAGCGCGCGGCAGCCGCATTCGGCTTGGGTACGAACAGCGCGTAGAAACAGAACAGTGCGCCCAGCGCCAGAGCCAGCGTGATCAGCCGCTGCTTCAACGCGCGCCTCCCGCGCCCGCCAGCAGCTGCTGCCGCAGGCTCAGCCCCTCGGCGAGCGCGCGCCGCAGCGCCGTTTCGTCGCCCGCGCCTGCCACCCGGGGCGCGCCGTAGAGCTGCCGCTCCGCCAGTTGTGCCACGCGCTGGAGGCGCAGGCGTTGCGCGCTTTCATCGAGTAGCGCGCGCTCGACCAGCTCGCGGTGCGTCAGGGCACGCTCGAATTTGAGCCTTCCTGAGCGTTGCAGCGTCTCCACCAGCATGCCGAGCAGCGCGGCCGGCTGCTGCCACAGCGGCAATGACTCGAGCGCCGTGGGATCCAACGGTGCGGCGGCAGCCGGCGCGAGCGCGCCTGCATGGGCCGCGCCGCGGTCCTGCGCCGGCGAGCGTGGCAGCACGTCGGCGGCCCTGAGTTCCCGCAGCACGATCCACAGCGACAAGCCCAGCAGCAGCGCAATGGCCAGGTAACCGACCACACGGGCCAGCAGCGGCGGCAGCTGGATGCGCGCCAGCCACTGCTGCAACCAGCTATTGTCTGCAGTGCGCTCCTCCGGCGAGCGGAACCAGGAGCGCAACCATGATTTGAACCGCTCCCACAAAGACGGGTGCGTGTCGTGTGACTGCAGCGATTGCATCGCCGCCGCCAGCGCCACGGGATCCGGCGCGGCCGCAGGGGGCGCGCCGGTAAAACGATCCGCCAGGTGCGCCAGCCCGACGAGCGCCCGGCTATCGATGCGCTTCTGCCAGCTCTCGCCGAGCTGCTGCGTCAATCCCAGACTGCTGAGCGCCCGCTCGAGATCCGGGCAGCGCGCACGCAACTCCTCCATACCCTTGACGGCTTGGCGCTGCGTGGCGATGGCGCACTGATTCAATACCGCCGCCGCCGATGAATCCTCGTCGGCGCGTACTGGACCTGTCAGCAGCGCCAGGATGGCAATGCAGCCGAGCCAGGCCAGCGGGGGCCGCACGCCGTCAGCCCGCCGGAAGCGCCCCGAGCCGATCCGCCAGGTCTCCCCCCTCCCGCCGCAGCTTGAGGTCCCGGTAGATGGATAGCAGTACCGCGCTGTACATGGGAATGATGAAGATATTGGCCACCATTGCGACCGACTGTATGCCGATGAGCGCCAGCGTCGGATCGCGACGCAGGTTCACCACGCTCAGGCCGCCGCCCACCAGGCCGATGACCATCGAGAACACCAGAATGATGATAAAGGCCACGGTGATGATGGCGCTGGTGCGCCACCAGTGACCGCGCGTGAGCGCGCGGCTGGTGTGGAACGAAGCGAGGGCACCCTCACCATCGATGAACAGGGCCACCGGCCACAGGCACAGCGCGCCCAGGAAGTAGAATCCGGGGATCAGCAGCAGCGCGAATCCCACCGCCACGATGATACCGAAGAGAATTGCGGCAAGGATCGCTCCCCCGATGCGCGCAAAGCCGCCGCCGAACGCCTCGCCCAGGCTCTGCACCGATCCGCCGGTGGCGCCGTCCTGCGCCAGGAACAGCGCGCCGTAAAGCCCGGCTGTCAGCAGCCACTGCACCAGGTACAGTCCGGAGACACCCGGCTGCGCATAGACCCGCAGCATTGCTGCGGAAGGGGGGCCGGCCCGCAAGTTGGCCAGCGCGTGCGTCGACAGCCACAGGCCGATCACGCCGCTCACCAGCGCCAGCAGCAGCGCCGGCACCCAGCAGCGGGAAAACGATTCGCGATAGATGCGGATGGCATCATCGATCACGCCACCGATCGACAGCGGTGCGGTGGGTCTCGAGTACATGGCTCCTCCCATATGTTCTTTGGTTGGTCGCAGCGCCGCGCACAAGCTACCAGATCCGCATCGCTACGAGCGGAACAGCCGCGAATACTGCGACTCGTGTAGCGCTGCCGCCAGCCCCTGCGACAGCGCGCTGCTGCCGACCGCCTCGTCGGGCAGCTCGAGCGCCAGCGCGACTACCGGCGGTAGCAAATCCGTAATCCGGTGCAGCAGCCGCTGGCCGGCGGACTGGCCCAGCGGCACCAGCTTGACTGCCGCCAGCACCTGATTTTCGCTCCAGGCCCAGGCATAGCCGCTCAGGGCGGGTGCAGGCGCCACGCCCCAGCGCACGGCCGCCAGGCTGAACAGCGTCGCGAAGGCAGTGTCCCGCTGCTGCCAGGCAGAGCCTTCCGGCAGCTGCAATTCGCTCAGCACGCGCGCCAGTGCCGATCCCAGGTGCCGCTCCTCGGCGCGCAGCTCGGCAGTTTCGCGCGCGGCGATCAGCTCATCGTTGCAGCGTTGCACCGCCACCGCGTCCTCGTTGCGCCAGGCCGCATGCAGCCGCGCCAGCAGTGGCAGATCCAGCGTCCCCAGACCGTGGCGCACCAGGCCCTGGAGCCAGTCGAACGCGCTGCTCTCGTCATGCACCCAGCCGGCATGCACCGCGTACTCCAGCCCCTGCGAGTAGGCATAGGCGCCGACCGGCAGTGCCGGACTCACCAGGTGGAACAGGCGCAGCAGCGCCAGCGGCTCAATGGCCGTGGTCGTGGTGCTCGTGCCCGGCGTGTGGGTGCTGGCCGGCATGCTCATGCCCCTGATGATACGCGCCGGCCTCCGGTTCGAACGGCGCCTGTTCGGCCAGCAGTTCGGCGCCCAGGCCGCGCACCATGTCATCGAGCACGTGATCGTGGCTGTAACGCAGCCAGCCGTCCCCCACCTGCAGCGCCACGTGGCGATTGCCGAGGTGGTAGGCCACGCGTGCCAGCAGGCGTGCGTCGCGCGCGCGAACGGTGCTGACCGACTCGGGCGCCGCAGTCACCTCCACCACGCGGCCGTCTTCGGCGAGCAGCCGGTCGCCGCCGCGCAGGATCTGGCCGCGCGCCAGCAGCACTCCGACTTCTTCGCCATCCGCCAGCCGGGCGCGAAAACGGCTGCGGCACCGCTGCTCATAGGGCAGCACCAGCCGCAGCATCGCAGCGCGCGCAGTGGTCTTGTGGGAATCGGGCAATCGCTGCGAAATGCGGAGCATGGCCGGCGGCATCGTCAGAACAGGAAGTAGCGCTGCGCCAGCGGCAGCTCGCGTGCGGGCTCGCAGCTCAGCAGCTCTCCGTCCGCTCGCACCTCGTAGGTCTGCGGGTTGACTTCGATCAGCGGCAGGTAATCGTTGTGGATCAGATTGCGCTTGCCGATATCGCGCGTGTGCGCCACTGCGACCAGCGATTTATGCAGCCCCAGCCGGCGGCCGACGTCGCCATCGAGCGCCGCCTGGCTGACGAAGCTCACCGAGGTGGCCGCGCGCGCGCCGCCGAGCGCACCGAACATGCGCCGGTAGTGCACCGGCTGCGGTGTGGGTATGGAGGCATTCGGATCGCCCATGGGCGCTGCGACGATCATGCCGCCCTTGATGATCAGCGCCGGTTTGGCACCGAAGAACGCCGGCCGCCACAGCACCAGATCCGCCAGCTTGCCGACTTCGACGGAACCCACCTCGTGTGCAATGCCGTGCGTGATGGCAGGGTTGATGGTGTACTTGGCGATGTAGCGGCGCGCACGAAAATTGTCGTTGCGCGCAGAATCATTCGGCAACGCGCCGCGCTGCACCTTCATCTTGTGCGCGGTCTGCCAGGTGCGCGTGATGACTTCGCCGACGCGCCCCATGGCCTGCGAATCCGACGAGATCATCGAGAACGCACCCAGGTCGTGCAGGATGTCCTCGGCGGCGATGGTCTCGCGCCGGATGCGCGACTCGGCGAAGGCCACGTCCTCGGCGATGCCCGGGTCGAGGTGATGGCACACCATCAGCATGTCGAGATGCTCGTCGATGGTATTGACCGTGTACGGCCGCGTCGGATTGGTCGACGAGGGCAGCACGTGTGGTACGCCGCAGGCCCTGATGATGTCCGGCGCGTGGCCGCCGCCTGCGCCTTCGGTGTGATAGGTATGGATCGCCCGCCCCTTGAAGGCGGCGATGGTGTCCTCGACAAAGCCGCTTTCATTGAGCGTGTCGGTGTGGATGGCCACCTGCACGTCGAACTCGTCGGCGACGGTCAGGCAGTTGTCGATGGCAGCCGGCGTGGTGCCCCAGTCCTCGTGCAGCTTCAGGCCCATGGCACCGGCGCGGATCTGCTCCTGCAGTGCTTCCGGCAGGCTGGCGTTGCCCTTGCCCAGCAGGCCGATGTTGACCGGCAACTCTTCGACCGCCTGCAGCATGCGCGCGATGTGCCACGGGCCCGGTGTGCAGGTGGTGGCGGCCGTGCCGGTGGCGGGGCCGGTGCCGCCGCCGATCATGGTGGTGACGCCGCTCATGAGCGCATCCTCCACCTGCTGCGGACAGATCAAATGGATGTGCGCATCGATGCCGCCCGCGGTCAGGATCAGGCCCTCGCCCGCAATGATCTCGGTGCCGGGTCCGATGACCAGCGTTACGGCCGGCTGGATGTCAGGATTGCCGGCCTTGCCGATGCCGGCGATACGGCCATTCTTGAGACCGACGTCGGCCTTGACGATGCCCCAGTGGTCGAGGATGACGGCGTTGGTGATGACCGTGTCGACCGTCGCTGCCGCGACGCGCTGGCTCTGGCCCATGCCGTCACGGATGACCTTGCCGCCGCCGAATTTGACTTCCTCGCCGTAGATCGCGTGATCCCGCTCGATCTCGATCATGAGCTCGGTGTCGCCGAGGCGGATGCGGTCGCCGGTGGTGGGACCGAACATCTCGGCATAGGCGCGTCGCTCGATCTGGCTCATGACAGCGAACCCATGACGCGGCCCTGAAAACCATACACCGTGCGGTCGCCCGCCAGCGCCACCAGCTCCACCTCGCGCATCTGCCCGGGCTCGAAGCGGATGGCGGTGCCGGCCGGAATGTTGAGCCGAAAGCCGCGCGCCTGCGCACGATCGAAGCGCAGCGCATCGTTGGTCTCGAAGAAATGGTAGTGCGAGCCCACCTGGATCGGCCGGTCGCCGGTATTCGCAACGGTGATCGTGCGCGTCTGGCGTCCGGCGTTGAGTTGCAGGGTGCCGTCGGCGGTGATGATTTCCCCGGGGATCATGCGGATCTCATCCTGCAATGGGCTGATGCACGGTCACGAGCTTGGTGCCGTCGGGAAAGGTGGCCTCCACCTGTACCTCCGCAATCATCTCCGGCACCCCATCCATGACATCGGCACGCTGCAGCAGCGTGGCGCCATAGCTCATGAGCTCGGCCACGGTGCGACCGTCACGCGCGCCTTCGAGTATCGCCGCGGAGATGAAGGCCACCGCCTCCGGATAGTTGAGCCTGAGGCCGCGCGCGCGGCGCCGCTCGGCCAGCAGTGCCGCGGTGAATAGCAGCAGCTTGTCTTTCTCTCTCGGCGACAGTTCCATCGATTGTCGGATCCGCTAGTGTCAGGTCGACCAGATGCGCGGCGCCACCGCCTCTCTCCCCAGCAGCCCAGGCCGTACCGCCTGCCACCAGCGCACGAACGCCGCGCGCAGCCGGTCGGTACGGCGCGCCGTCGCACGACACACGAGCACGCCGTCGACGAGGGTACAGGCAAGCAGCAGGTCGGCACAATCGCCGCCGGCGGATCCATCCGCCTCCGCCAACGCCGCGCGCGCGCACTGCAGCTCGCATTCCGTGGCCGGATACGCCAGCGCGGTGCCGAAGGCGGCGTGGCCGCCCAGGCCCCAGCGCGCCGCGAGCACTTGGTGGCGCACATTGAGACGATCGAGCAGCAGCGGCTGCTGCCGGCGCCAGAGTTCGAATCGAAGCCGCAGCATGCCCTGTTGCAGATCCAGGGCGTTGGCGGGCAAACCGACGCAGCCAATCTCCCAGCCGATGAAGCGCGCCCCCTCGGCGACAGTCGCCACCGTCGCGAGTTCGACGGCCGCGTCGGGATAGAAGATGTTTTCCTGCGGCAGCCACTCGAGTACGCCGCCCTCGACACGCAGCCGCTGCTGCACCAGGGCACGCCCGGCGGGTCCGCAGCAATAGAACTTGGCGGCAGCCGGGGTGGTCAGCAGTGCATGCGCCGCCGCGCCGGTCTCCACCTCCAGCGACAACTCGTCGCCGCTGGCGACGCCGCCCGGTGGATGAATGAGGTAGACGTGGCAGGGAGCGCCCTCCGGATAGAACGGCCGCTGCACCAGCAGCGGACCTGCGTGTTCGCGCCGGGTGAGGGTCGTGCGTGTGCCGCCCGCCTCGAAACGCAGCGCCAGCCGCGCCTGCCAGCCGCGCACCGGCTGCGGCAGGCTGCTCATACCGTCAGATGCACTCGCACCAGCTCATCGGTCAGGTCGGTGATGCTGCCCGAGACCACCACGCGACCCTTGTCGAGCACACGCAGGTGGCTGGCGACGCGGCGCGCGAACGGCAGCTTTTGCTCCACCAGCAACACGGTCAGGTTGGCCTCCCGGTTCAGCCGCTGAATGACCTCGCCGATCTCGTGCACGATGTTCGGCTGGATGCCCTCGGTGGGTTCGTCCAGGATCAGCAGTGTGGGGTCCAGCACCAGCGCGCGCGCAATGGCGAGCTGCTGCTGCTGTCCACCCGAGAGATCACCCCCGCGCCGCCGCAGCATGCGTTTGAGCACCGGGAACATATCATAGAGATGCTCGGGCACGTCGCGCCGCTTCGGGCGGCGCGCCGCCAGCCCGATGCGCAGATTTTCCTCCACCGTCAGCTGCGAGAAGATCTCCCGCCCCTGCGGCACGTAGCCGATGCGGCGGTGGGCGCGCGCCTCGGCTGGCAGCGGTTGCAGATCCTGCCCTTCATGGACGATGGCGCCGCTGCTCGGCAGCAGCCCCATGATGCATTTGAGCAGGGTGGTCTTGCCCATGCCGTTGCGGCCCATGAGGCAGGTGCAGGAACCCTGCGGCACGCTCAAGGCAACGTCCCAGAGGGTGTGGCTGCCGCCATAGAACTGATTCAGCCGCGTGATCTCGAGCATGCTCATTCGCCGAGATAGACCTCGACCACCTTCGAGTTCTTCTGCACGTCGTCGATGCTGCCCTCTGCCAGCACACTGCCCTCGTGCAGCACGGTCACCCGACGCGCGATCGAACGCACGAAATCCATGTCATGCTCGACCACAATGACCGAGTGTTCGCCCGCCAGCGACACCAGCAGCTCGGCGGTACGCTCGATCTCCTGCGGGGTCATGCCGGCCACCGGCTCATCCACCAGCAGCAGCTGTGGATCCTGCATCAGCAGCATGCCGATCTCGAGCCACTGTTTCTGACCGTGCGAGAGCGCGCCGGCGCGGTCGTCGCGCCGGTGTGTCAGGCCGACGGTCTCGAGCACGTAGCCGATGTGCTCGAGCTGTTCGGCGGTCGACTGCACGGTCAGCCAGCGCCAGACCGTCTTGGCACCCGCCATCGCGAGTTCCAGGTTCTCGAACACCGTGTGGTGCTCGAATACCGACGGCTTCTGAAACTTGCGGCCGATGCCCGATTGCGCGATCTCGGGCTCGTTGAGCGACAGCAGATCGATGGTCTGGCCAAACCAGGCCGAGCCCGAGTCGGGCCGTGTCTTTCCAGTGATGACATCCATCATCGTGGTCTTGCCGGCGCCGTTGGGGCCGATGATGCAGCGCAGTTCGCCAACTTCGACATACAGGGTCAGCGCGTTCAGCGCCTTGAAGCCGTCGAAGCTGACGGTGATGTCCTCGAGATAGAGCATGATGCCGCGCGAAGCGTCGGGACCGGTGCCGATACGGTCGCTGTCGAGCAGCGGCCCCACGCGCGGCGGCCGCGAGCTGCGCGAACGTCCGGAGAAGCGCTCGAGCACCGCGCGGATCATTCGGCCCCCGCCGGCGGGCGCCGGCGGCGGCGGCGTGCGGTCAGCAGGCCGACCACGCCGCGCGGCAGGAACAGCGTCACCAGCACGAACAAGGCGCCGAGCGCGTACAACCACATGCTGGGCAGCGCCGCCGTGAAGTAGGTCTTGGCGTAGTTGACGACGAAGGCGCCGACCACCGCACCATAGAGTGTGCCGCGGCCGCCGATCGCGACCCAGATGACGATCTCGATCGAGTTGGCCGGCGAGAACTCGCTCGGGTTGATGATGCCGATCTGCGGCACGTAGAGCGCGCCGGCCACGCCGGCAATCAGCGCCGACAGCACGAACACCCACAGCTTGTACGATTCCACGCGATAGCCGATGAAGCGCGCGCGGTTCTCGGCGTCGCGCACCGCCTGGATCACGCGTCCGGCGCGCGAGCCGATGATGGCGCGACACAGGAGATAACAACCGCCGAGCGCCAGCGCCGTCATCAGGAACAGCGCCATGCGGGTGGCAGGCGCCGCGAGATTGAAGCCGGCGATGTCCTTGAAATCGGTGAAGCCATTGTTGCCGCCGAAGCCCATGTCGTTGCGGAAGAACGCCAGCATCAGCGCATAGGTGAGCGCCTGCGTGATGATCGAGAGATAGACACCGGACACGCGCGAGCGGAACGCCAGGTAGCCGAACACCAGCGCCAGCGTGCCCGGCACCAGCAGCACCATCAGCAGCGCGAACGGCAGGGACTGGAAGCCGTGCCAGAACCACGGCAGCTGCTTCCAGTTGAGAAACACCATAAAGTCCGGCAGCACCGGATCGCCGTAGACACCGCGCGTGCCGATGGCGCGCATCAAATACATGCCGATCGCATAGCCGCCGAGCGCGAAGAACGCGCCGTGCCCTAAGCTCAGGATGCCGCAGAAACCCCAGATCAGGTCCACCGCGATGGCGAGCATGGCGTAGCTCATGTACTTGCCGAACAGCGTCACCGCGTAGCCGGACAGATGCAGAGCCGAGTTCTGCGGCACCAGCAGGTTCAGGCATGGCACCAGCACCATGGCCGCCAGCAGCAGAGCGAGAAAAATGCGCCCGCCGCGGTCGGCTTGGATGGCAGCCATCAGCCGCTGCGAAGGCAGGCGCGCTACCATGTCCATGGACACGTCAGCCGTCGGCGGCACGGCCCCGTTGCGGGAACAATCCGCGCGGCCGCCGCTGGATGAAGAGAATCAGGAATACCAGGACGAAGATCTTGGCGAGCACGGCGCCGGAATAGGGTTCTAGCACCTTGTTGACGATGCCGAGCGCGTTGCCGCCGAGCTGCGTGCCCCACAGATTGCCGACACCGCCGAACACCACCACCATGAAGGAATCGACGATGTAGCTCTGGCCCAGGTTGGGGCCGACGTTGGTGAGCTGGCTCAACGCCACGCCGGCAATACCGGCAATGCCGGAGCCTAGCCCGAAGGTCAGCGCATCGACCCACTCGGTGCGGATGCCCATGGCACGGGCCATGGCGCGGTTCTGCGAGACCGCGCGCACCTCGAGCCCGAGACGGGTGCGCTTGAGCACTGCCAGCAGCAGCAGGAACAGTGCGAACGTGAACAGGATGATGTACAGGCGGTTGTAGGTGATGGCCAGCACCTCGTTGATCTGCCAGGAGCCCGCGAGCCATTCCGGCGTCTCGACCGGGCGGTTGTTGGCCGAGAACAGGTCGCGCACGGCCTGCTGCAGGATCAGGCTCAGGCCAAAGGTAGCCAGCAGCGTCTCCAGCGGTCTGCCGTACAGATGCCGCACGATGGTGCGCTCGATCGCCACGCCCATGAGCCCCGACACCAGGAACGCCGCCGGAATCGCCACCAGAATCGAGGCACCGATGTGCTGCGGCATCAGCAGCTGCACGACGTAGGTGGTGTAGGCGCCGAGCATCATGAGCTCGCCGTGGGCCATGTTGATGACGCCCATGACGCCGAAGGTGATCGCGAGACCGATGGCGGCCAGCACCAGCACCGAACCCTGGCTCAGGCCGTACAGCAAGGTCTGGACGATGGCATATAGCTCGCGCTGCCGGTCGATGGTGCGCAGCGCAGCCACAGCCGCAGCGCGCACGCGCACGTCCGCTTCGCCATAGCTGCCATCGCCGGCGCGCTGCACCATCGCCGAGAGGCGGTTGTAGACGTCGGTATTGAGGCTCTCCGACAGGGTCCTGACGGCCGCGAGCCGCACCTCGGCCGCATCGCTGTCAAGATCGGCCAGCGCCAACCCGGCGCGGATCTCGCGCTTGACGGCGGCACTGCTCTCGCGCGCGAGCTGCTGGCGCAGCAGCGTGATCTCCTCGGCATCGACCGCGCGCAGCATCTCGCGCACCGCGGCCAGGCGCACGCCGGCATCGGGCGCACTCAGGTCGAACTGGGCCATTGCCACGCGCAGGGCCTTGCGCAGCTGGTTGTTGACGCCGATGCGGCTCAGCGCATCGGGCGGGGCCTGGCCGGCGGCGGCGCCGGTCAGCGGATCGACCAGCGCCACAGCCGCTGGCTGATCGCCCGCAGCAGCCGCGGCCACATCCCGCGTAATGAACACGCGGCTGTCATCGCTGCGTGCGTACAGATGCCCCTCGAGCATGGCCGCGAACACTGCGCGGGCGCGCGGGTCATGCAGCTCGAGCATCTGCCGGATCAGCACCTGCTTGGTGGGGTAGTCGGCGCCGGGAAGTGCCGCAATCATGGCCGGCAGATCCTGGGGCGCAGCGGCCGCCGCGGGCGCATCCGCCGCGCGCGCGAGCGCCACGCATCCCAGCAATAGCAGCCAGAGTACCCGCAGCGCAAACAGCGACCAGCGCTTCATGACAGCACCCCAAGCAATCTTTGCGCCATCAGAGTCTGCGGCCCCGACTGCCAGCGCAATCGGGGCCGCACGCTCTCCCTCCCGTCGATAGCCGACAGGGGCTTCCCTGCTCTTACTTGTAGTTCTGGCCCGAGCACACCTTGGTGGAGGTGTTGTAGTTGCCGCACTTGAGCGTGACCCAGTCGGCGACGATGCCCTTGTCGGCCGGCAGGAAGTGCGACCAGGCCTCGCCGGGCACCGTGCCCGGCGTCTTCCAGACGACGTCGAATTGCCCGTCGGGACGAATCTCGCCGATGTACACCGGCTTGGTGATGTGGTGGTTCGGCAGCACCTTGGCGATGCCGCCGGTGAGGTTCGGCACCTCCAGTCCCGGCAGTGCCGCGATGACCTTTTCGGGGTCGGTGCTGTTGGCCTTCTGTACCGCCTTGACCCAGAGTTGGAAGCCAATGACGTGCGCCTCCATCGGATCGTTGAAGGTGCGCTTGGGGTTCTTGGTGTAGGCGTGCCAGGTAGCGATCCACTGCCTGTTGGCCGGCGTGTCGATGCTCATGAAGTAGTTCCAGGCGGCCAGGTGACCCACCAACGGCTTGGCATCCAGCCCGGACAGTTCCTCCTCACCCACCGAGAAGGCCACCACCGGGATGTCCTCCGCCGAGACCTTCTGGTTGCCGAGCTCCTTGTAGAACGGCACGTTGGCATCGCCGTTGATGGTCGAGACCACCGCGGTCTTCTTCCCGGCCGAACCGAAGGCCTTGATCTTCGACACCTCGCTGGTCCAGTCGGAGAAGCCGAACGGCGTGTAGTTGATCATGATGTCTTCGGGCTTGACGCCCTTCTGCAGCAGGAATGCCTCGAGGATCTTGTTGGTGGTGCGCGGGTAAACGTAGTCGGTACCCTCCAGCACCCAGCGCTTGACCCCCACTTCCTTCATCAGGTATTCCACCGCCGGGATGGCCTGCTGATTCGGCGCCGCGCCGGTGTAGATGACGTTCTTGCTCGATTCCTCACCCTCGTACTGCACCGGGTAGAACAGCAGGCCGTTGTCCTTCTCGAACACCGGCAGCACCGACTTGCGCGACACCGAGGTCCAGCAACCGAACACCACCGCGACCTTGTCCTTCTCCAGCAGCTCGGTCGCCTTCTCGGCAAACAGCGGCCAGTTCGATGCCGGATCGACTACCACCGCCTCGAGCTTCTTGCCGAGCAGACCACCCTTCTTGTTCTGCTCGTCGATCATCATGAGCACGGTGTCCTTGAGCGTGGTTTCGCTAATGGCCATGGTGCCCGAGAGCGAGTGCAGCACGCCCACCTTGATGGTGTCGGCCGCCGCGGCGATGCCGGCCGCCAGCATCAGTGCCACCGGCACCGTCCCTAACAGAGCTTTCTTGAAATTCATCGTCGTGACTCCCGTCCGATTGTTACATTTGCAACTGCAGCTTGATGCCGAATTCATTGGGCGAAGTGCCCAGGTTGTCGTCCTTCTGGTTCAGGTAGTAGAAGCCGACGCGCGCGTTGAACGCCTTGATGATGTAGTTGAGGTTGAACTCGGTGGTCTTGAGCTTGTCGTTCGTCGGCAGCTCATCGATGGTCTTCATGCTGTACTTGCCCAGAACCTGGAACTTGCCTATGCCGATGACCTGCGGAAACAGGTAGGAGGCCAGCGCGTACCAACCGTTACTGGAATCGGCCGCCGTCAAGCGGTTGTCGCGCATGTATTCGGCTTCGACCGTTACGGCGCCCAGGTTGGCGAGCTTTTTCTCCATCAGCCCGTCGACGTTCCAGACGGCTTTGCTGTCCTGTGTCTGTCCAGCCAGGCCGACCGCGAGGATGTCCTTGTCGCCGTAGTAGGTGCCGTTGAAGTAGTAGCCGGTCTCCTTGTCCCAGAAGTCATAGGTCAGGCGTCCCGCGTACAGCAGCTTGGATTTGTCGGCCACGGCGCTGTTGAGAGTCTCGCCGTCGAACGCGCCGGCCTGCACCTTGAGCTGTCCAAAGTCGCCCCAATAGGCCAGGCCGTTGTCGCGCCCGATGGCCACGTCGGGATAGAAATCTGCCACGCCATCCGCGTACGGCGCCCAGTCGTTGGCATAGTAAGGGCCGTAGAGATTGGCGCGATCGCTCGGCGGCAGAAAGCGGCCCGCCCAGAGGTTGAGTTCGGGACTGAGTTCAAAGCGGCCGATCGCATCGAGCACCTCGACCTTGTTGTCGCCGGGAGCGCTGCCGCTGCCCGTGTACTCGGTGTCGAAGGTCATCTTGATGCTGTCGGTGACGGTGCCGTTGATATAGAGACGGATGCTGTCGACCGCGATGCCCTGGACGTTGCCGTCGTTGCTGACGCTGCTGGGGCTGTAGATACAGGCCTTGTCGCAATCGTAGATGCTGGTCTGCAGGCCGGCGCCGATCGTGACAGCGGGGCCGCCGTCGGCCATGGCGGCTGTGATTGGAGC
>JBAUYT010000041.1:0-10763 GCA_049584935.1 Steroidobacteraceae bacterium | reverse complement strand
GGCCTCGAGCGTGACCTCGGCATGGCCCGCAAATGTCAGTTCGGCGCGCAGCGCCGTCAGCAGCCGGCGCATGCCGGCCGCAGAGAACAGGCTCGGCGTGCCGCCGCCGAAGAACACGCTGACGATGGCGCGCTGCCCGATGGCGCTGCGCTGCACCGCGAGATCCGCCAGCAAGGCATCGATATACGCGGCCTCCGGCAACTCACCGTGCAGCGTGTACGAGTTGAAATCGCAGTACGGGCACTTGGCTACGCACCAGGGCAGATGAATGTACAGCGACAGCGGCGGCAGCACGCTCACCACTGCACTGCCCGCAGCTGCCGGAGCAGTTGCTCCGCCGCCTGGCCGCGGTGGCTGAGCCGGTTCTTGAGCTCGGGGCGCAGCTGCGCGGCGTGCAGCGTCATGCCACGCGGCACGAACAGCGGGTCGTAGCCAAAGCCGCCGTGGCCGGCCGCGGTCGCGGCAATGACGCCTTCCCAGGTGCCGCGCGCCAGCACCGGGGCGGGATCGTCCGCCCGGCGCACCAGGGCGAGCACGCAGACATAGCGCGCGCCGCGCGCCGGCGGCCCGAATGGCGCCAGTTCGGTGAGCAGCCTGCGATTGTTGTCCTCATCGGATGCGGTCGCGCCGGCATAGCGCGCCGAATACACCCCCGGCCTGCCGCCCAGCGCGTCCACTTCCAGCCCGGAATCGTCGGCGAGCGCAGGCAGGGAGCTCCGGTGCGCGGCGTGGCGTGCCTTGAGCAGCGCGTTCTGCTCAAACGTGGTGCCGGTCTCCTCGGCGGCAGCGATCCCGAGCGAGCTCTGCAGCACCAGCTCGATGCCGAGCTCGGCCAGCAGCAGCGCGAACTCGCGCTGCTTGCCGGCGTTACCGCTCGCCAGGACCAGCCGGCGCGGTCGCGGGCCCCCGTCCCGCCGACCCTCGCCGTCGCGGATTTCAGGCATCGAGCGCCTGGGCCTGCAGCGTGCAGAGCTCGCCGATGCCGCTGGCGGCGAGATTCAGCAGCGCATCCAGCTCGTGGCGGCGAAAGGCATGACCCTCGGCCGTGCCCTGCACCTCGATGAATGCGCCGCCGTTGTTCATGACCACGTTCATGTCGGTCTCGGCTTCCGAGTCCTCGGCATAGTCCAGATCGAGCATCGGCAGGCCGCGCACGATGCCGACCGAGACCGCCGCCACCTGGCCGTGCAGCGGACTCGCCGACAGCAGCCGCCGCGTCTGCAGACCCTGGCAGGCATCTGCCAGCGCCACGTAGGCGCCGGTGATCGAGGCAGTGCGGGTACCGCCGTCTGCCTGCAATACGTCGCAATCGATGGTGACCGTGCGCTCCCCGAGCGCTGCCAGATCCAGCGCCGCGCGCAGCGAGCGCCCGATGAGCCGCTGGATTTCCTGGCTGCGACCGGTCTGCTTGCCGCGCGCCGCTTCGCGCGGCGTGCGCGTGTGCGTTGCGCGCGGCAGCATGCCGTATTCCGCGGTAACCCAGCCCTGTCCCTTGCCGCGCAGAAACGGCGGCACGCCGTCCTCGATGGTGGCGGTGCAGAGCACGCGCGTGTCGCCGAACTCGACCAGCACCGAGCCTTCCGCGTGGCAGGTGAAGCGGCGCGTGAAGCGCACCGGCCGCAGCGCATCCGCGGCGCGGCTGCCATGCCGCAGGGTACGGTTCACTCCGGCTCCAGAAATCGCAGCGCGCCGACCGAGGTATTGTCGCTGGCGGCGCCCGCGTTGAGCAGGGCCTGCGCGGCCAGCGCCTCCAGCGTCTCGCGCAACGGCAGGCCCAGGGTTACGAAAGCGCTCGCAATCATCGATTCCTCCAGATTGGCCCAGAAGCCATCGGTGCAGACCAACAGTACGTCGCCAGGCAGCAGCGCGTGGCGCGGGCCGATCGCCATCTCCGGCAGGATCGGCTCGCCGCCGAGGCAGGACTCGACGAAGTTGCGCATCGGGTGATTCTGCACCTGCCCGGCGCTGATCAGACCCTCCCGCACCAGCAGCTCGACGTGGCTGTGATCGCGCGTGCGATCGTGCACACGCCCGGCACGCAGGTGATAGATGCGGCTATCGCCGACGTGGGCCCAGTAGGCCGAGGACTGCTGCACCACGCAGGCCGCGCAGGTGGCGCGCGGCCGATGCTCCAGCGGCACGTGCGAGCCATAGTCCACTACGCCCTGATGCGCGACACCCATCGACAGATGCAGGAAGCCCAGCGGATCCAGCAGCGGCAGCTGGCTCTGCGTAAAGCGCTCGGTCATGCTGCGCTGGGCAATGTCGGCCGCCGCCTCACCATCGGCGTGACCTCCCATCCCGTCACACGCAATCAGCAGCGCGGCATCCTGCGTCACAGCCACCGAGACGCGATCCTGATTGCTGTCGCGCGTTCCCTGCAGGCTCAATTCCGCACATTCGACCCGCAAGCGAGCTCCAGCGCTTTCCGCTAAACTGACCAACTTCGCCGCGCTTTATACACCAATAGCCTCCCATGATCGCAAGCATGACGGGTTTCGCGCGGCATGAGCGCTCCGGTTCCTTCGGCACGCTCGTCTGTGAGATACGCAGTGTCAATCACCGCTTCCTCGATGCCACGGTGCGGTTGCCCGACAGCTGCCGCAGCCTCGAGTCCGAGCTGCGCCAGGCACTCGCGGCGCGGCTCAAGCGCGGCAAGGTCGATTGCACGCTGCAGCAGCGCGCCGGACAGGCGGGTGCCGCCGGGCTCGAACTCGATCGGGACGTACTGCGCCGGCTGCTGGCACGCATCGCCGAACTCAAAGAGGAGCTGGCACAGCCGCCGGCGCCGATCGATCTGCTCGAGCTGCTGCGCTGGCCGGGCGTGCTGCGCGAGGCCGATGCCGGCGGCGACGAGCTGCAACAGGCGGCTCAGGCCCTGTTCCAGCAGACACTGGTCGACCTGGCGCAGGCGCGCGCGCGCGAGGGCGCCCGCCTCGGCGAGCTGATCGAGCAGCGCCTGACCGCGCTGGAGCAGTCGCTCAAGGCCCTCCGCGCACGCCTGCCCGAGGCGCAGGAGCGCATCCGCCAGCGCTTCGGCGATCGCCTGGCGGAGCTCAAGGTGCAGGTGGATCCGGAACGCATCGAGCAGGAGATTGCGCTGCTGCTGCAACGCTTCGACGTCGCCGAAGAGCTCGACCGTCTCGACGGTCACATCGTCGAGGCGCGCCGCGCGCTCGCCGGCACCGAACCAGCCGGCCGCCGACTCGACTTCCTGATGCAGGAGTTCAACCGGGAAGCCAACACGCTGTCGTCCAAGTCGCAGGATCAGGAGACTACGCGCACGGCGGTGGAGATGAAGGTGCTGATCGAGCAGATGCGCGAGCAGGTCCAGAACATCGAGTAACTGCCATGGCTCGCCTGTTCGTCATCTCCGCTCCCTCCGGTGCCGGCAAGACCAGCCTGGTGAAGGCGCTGCTCAACGCCCGGACCAATCTGGTGGTATCGGTCTCGCATACCACGCGGACGCCGCGGGCGCAGGAGGTGGAGGGACGCGACTACTACTTCGTCACCCCGGAGCAGTTCCAACAACTGGTCGAGGCGGGCGCCTTTCTCGAGCATGCCCGCGTATTTGACAATTGCTATGGCACCGGACGCTCGCAGATCGAGCGAAAACTCAAGGCCGGCAAGGACGTCCTGCTCGAGATCGACTGGCAGGGCGCGCGGCAGGTGCGCGAGGCCATGCCACACGCGCGCACGATTTTCATTCTGCCGCCCTCGCGGGCCGTGCTGGAGCAGCGCCTGCGCGAGCGCCGGACCGACAGCGCCGAGACCATCGCGCGCCGCCTGGCCGACGCTTCCGCGGACATGTCCCACTACCGGGAGTTCGACTATGTGGTGGTGAACGACAAGTTCGAACGCGCCACCAACGAGGTGGGCGCCATCCTCGACGGCGGCGGCGAGGATCTGGCGGCCTCGCGGCGCGAGTTGCAGCCGCTGATTTGCAGCCTGATTCCTGCCTGAACTGCGACGGTTGTAGCGCCGGCGCCGCTGGCCGCAGCCGGCCCGATGCAGTACACTGGCGGGGCAACCCCCGGTATTTTCAGGATATTCATAGCTATGGCCCGAGTCACCGTCGAAGACTGTCTGCAAAACGTCGATAACCTCTTTCAGCTGGTGCTGCTGGCCAGTCAGCGCGCACGGCGGCTTGCCAATGGCGCCGAACCCACCGTGCCCATCGAGAACGACAAGGCGACGGTGCTGGCCCTGCGCGAAATCGCGGCCGGCAACATCACACCGGAAATGCTGCGAGAGCCTGAGCCGCGCCCGGAACCGCTGGTGCCCGATGCCGACAACGAGGCCACCTTCCGCGCGCCGCAATTCGGCCTGATTGACCGCGAGCTCTGAAACCGATCGAACCCGAGGTTCTCTCTACGAGACCACCGTGGACTATGCGTCTTCGCTGTTGGGGTTGCTGCCCGGCGCGAAGCGCACTCCGGCGGGCGTCAAGGAGCTCTTAGCCAAAGTTGCGACGTACCTGCCGCCCGAGCAGGTCGAACGCATCCGCACCGCCGCCGAGTTTGGCGCCGCCGCGCATCAGGGACAGACGCGCGTTTCCGGCGAGCCCTACATCACGCACCCGGTAGCGGCCGCCGTCATCCTGGCCGATCTGCATCTCGATGCCGACACCATCGTCAGTGCCATCCTGCACGACGTCATCGAAGACACGCCGATCGCGAAGTCCGACATCGCGCAGCGCTTCGGCAACGATGTGGCCGAGATAGTCGACGGCGTCACCAAGCTCGACCAGATCCGCTTCAAGAACCGCGAAGAGGCGCAGGCGGAAAACTTCCGCAAGATGCTGCTGGCGATGGTGCGCGACCTGCGCGTCATCCTGGTCAAGCTTGCCGATCGCACCCACAACCTGCGCACCATCGAAGCGCTGGCGCCGGCCAAGCGCCGCCAGATCGCGCGCGAGACGCTCGACATCTACGCGCCGGTGGCCGAGCGCCTCGGCCTGTATTCGATGAAGCTCGAGCTCGAGGACCTGGGGTTCCGCAGCCTCTACCCGCAGCGCTACCGCGTCATCGAGCGCGCGCTCAAGCGCGCCCGCGGCAACCAGAAGGAATTCCTCGGCAAGATCCGCACCCAGCTCGAGGCGGCGCTGAAGAAGGCCGGGCTCACGGGTCACGTCGAAGCGCGCGAAAAGCATCTCTACAGCATCTACCGCAAGATGCTGCGCAAACGCGCGCCGCTGTCCGAGATCGTCGATGTCTACGGGCTGCGCATCATCGTCGACTCGGTCGACAACAGCTACCGCGCGCTCGGCATCGTCCACAGCGTCTACAAGCCCATGCCCGGTCGGTTCAAGGACTACGTCGCCATCCCACGCGTCAACGGCTACCAGTCGCTGCACACCACGCTGTTCGGCCCCAACGGTGTGCCGATCGAGGTGCAGATCCGCACCGAGGACATGAATCACATCGCCGAGTCGGGCATCGCGGCGCACTGGAAGTACAAGCACGATGAGCAGGAGGGTTCGGCGCAGCAGGAGCGCGCGCGCAAATGGCTGTCGAACCTGGTCGAGATGGAAGTCGGGGGCAACTCCGAGGAATTCATCGAGAGCGTCAAAGTCGACCTGTTTCCGGACAAAGTGTACGTGTTCACGCCGCGCGGTGAGATCCTGCGGTTGCCACGCGGCGCCACGGTGGTGGACTTCGCCTACGCGGTCCACACCGACATCGGCAATCGCTGCGTCGCGGCCAAGATCGACCGCCGGCTGACGCCGTTGCGCGCGGTCCTGCGCAACGGCCAGACCGTACAGATCATCACGGCCAAGGGCGCCACACCCAATCCGTCCTGGGTCAATTTCGTGGTAACCGCCAAGGCCCGCTCGGCCGTCCGGCACTATCTCAAGAGCCTGCAGCGCAGCGAGGCGGTCGAACTCGGCCGGCGACTGCTGAGCCAGGCGCTGGCGGAGTTCGACATCGAGCTCAAGAAATTGCCGGACCAAACGCTCGAGTCGGCGCTGATGGAGTTTGGCCTCAAGGACGCCGCCGAGCTCTACGAGAAGGTCGGACTGGGCGAACGCCTCGCGCCGCTGGTGGCGCGGCGACTGCTGCCGGCGGATCGCATCGGGGCGGTCAACGCCAACGACACGCTCAACGGCGCAGGTTCACCGCTGGCCGTGGCAGGCACCGAGGGTCTGCTGGTCAGCTACGCGCATTGCTGCTACCCCATACCCAACGATCCGATCTTCGCCTTCCTCAGCACCGGACGCGGCATCGTCGTGCATCGCGAAACCTGCGCCAACGTGGCCGACTACCGCAAGCAGCCGGACAAGTGGCTACCGGTCACCTGGCAGAACAAGCCGGGCCGCCTGTTCCTGGCGGAGATCCGCATCGACATCGTCAACCGTATGGGCATGCTCGCGGCGCTGTCGGCCGCCATCGCCGCCACCAACACCAACGTCAACCACGTGACCATCGATCAGCGGGACGCCGAAACCCAGGTGCTGATCTTCATCGTCGAGGTATCCGACCGCGCACACCTGGCGCGCATCATGCGCATCGTGCGGCGCATGCCGGATGTGTTGCGGGTGGTGCGCGCCATCGCCAGCGCAGCCCACGGTCCGCGGCATGGTCTCAAGGGTGACGCCAGCGACGATGCCGGCGATGATCTGGGTGACGCCGCCGAGGATCAGGTCCAGCAGGCCTGACTCCGACGGCCGTTCCCAATATCCTGTGCGCAGTATCGGATTTGCATGAGTGAGTGCCATGAAGCGACAGATCATCCAGACGGCTGACGCACCCAAGGCGATCGGCCCCTATTCGCAGGCGGTTCGCGTCGGCGACACCGTCTACGTATCCGGCCAGATCCCGCTCGATCCCGCCACCGGACAGCTGGTCAGCGGCGAGATCGAGACCGAGATCCGGCGCGTGTTCGACAACCTCGAGGCGATTGCACAGGCCGCCGGCGGCTCGCTCGGCAACGTGGTCAAGCTCAGCGTGTTCCTGACCGACCTGTCGCATTTCCCCAAGGTCAACGAAATCATGTCCACGTACTTCAGCGAGCCGTATCCGGCGCGCGCCGCCATTGGCGTGGCCGCGCTGCCGCGGGGCGCGCGGGTCGAGATGGAGTGCGTACTGAGTCTCGCCTGACGCGCGCGGCCAGACGGCCGCCCGCGCGCGGGCGCAGGAACAGCGGCGAGGAGCGCGGCAATGCGGATGCTGCAACCTCCGCATTGCGGACCCGGCTGGCACGACTCGGTGTCGAGCAGCCCGGCGACATCCTGTTCGTGCTGCCGCTGCGCTACGAGGATCGCACCCACGTGGTGCCGATCGGCGCGCTGGTGGAAGGCATGCACGCCGTGGTCGAGGGCGAAGTGCTGCTGTCCGAGCTGGTATTCCGCCGCCGGCGCCAGCTGCTGCTGCGCCTCGCCGACGGTACCGGTTCGCTGACACTGCGTTTTTTCTACTTCTCCAACGCACAGCGCCAGGCGCTCGCGCGTGGTTCGCGGCTGCGCTGCTTCGGCGAGGTCCGGCGCGGTCCCTACGGGCCGGAACTGGTGCATCCCGAATATCGGCACATCACTGCGTTGAGCGAGCCGCTGCCGCAGACGCTGACGCCCATCTACCCGGCCACCGAGGGCGTAACCCAGGGGCGGCTGCGCATGCTGGTCGATCGGGCGATGCGCGCACTCGACGCGCAGGGTGTCACCGAGTTGCTGCCGCCGGCGCTGCTGGAGCGGCTGCGGCTGCCGGCACTGCGCCAGGCGCTGGAATTCATGCATCGACCACCGGTCGGCATCGGACTGGAACAGCTCACCTCGGGCCGACACCCGGCACAACGCCGTCTGGCGTTCGAAGAATTGCTGGCGCATCACTTGTCGTTGCTGGAACTGCGCCGGCGATCGCAGCGCGCCGCGGCCCTGCCGCTTAGCGATGCGAGCGGACTCGAGGCGCGGCTGCTCGCGTCACTGCCGTTTCAGTTGACGGCGGCGCAACGGCGCGTGCTCGCGGAGGTCGATCGCGACCTGACACTTTCCGAGCCCATGGCCCGGCTGGTGCAGGGCGATGTCGGCTGCGGCAAGACCGTCATAGCTGCAGCCGCGGCTGCACGTGCCATCGGCAGCGGCGCCCAGGCCGCTTTCATGGCGCCGACCGAGCTGCTCGCCGAACAGCACGCCCGCACCCTGATGGCCTGGTTCGAGCCGCTGGGAGTCCATGTCAGCCTGCTGACCGGCTCACTGAACACGCGCGCGCGCCGCGCGGCTCTGCACGCGGCGGCCACGGGCGCGGCGCGGCTCTGCGTGGGCACGCACGCGTTGTTCCAGGGCGAAGTGGCCTTCGACCATCTGGCGCTTGCCATCATCGACGAGCAGCACCGCTTCGGCGTGCAGCAGCGGCTGCAGCTTGCCGCCAAGGGCGGTCGCGACCGCAGGCGCGCGCCGCATCAGCTCATCATGAGTGCCACGCCCATTCCGCGCACACTCGCCATGACTGTCTACGCCGACCTCGACGTCTCGATCGTCGATGAGTTGCCGCCGGGCCGCACCGCGATCGGCACCGTGGTATTGCCAGAGGAGCGACGCGCCCAGGTAGTCCAGCGCATCGACGCCGCCTGCCGCGCCGGTCGGCAGGCCTACTGGGTCTGCCCGCTCATCTCCGAGAGCGAAGAGCTGCAGGCGCAGGCCGCCGAGGAAACCGCGCAGGCACTGGCCGAGGCCCTGCCGGCGTGGCGGGTCGAGCTGCTGCACGGACGCATGGCACCTAAGCAGAAAGAGCAGATCATGCAGTGCTTCGTGGCCGGACAGACCCAGCTGCTGGTCGCGACCACCGTGATCGAAGTGGGAGTTGACGTGCCGAATGCCAGTCTCATGGTCATCGAGAACGCCGAGCGCATGGGACTGGCACAGCTGCACCAGCTGCGCGGCCGCGTCGGCCGCGGGCAGCACGCCAGCAACTGCGTGCTGCTGTATCACTCGCCACTGTCGCCGATGGCGCGCGCGCGCCTGGCGACGATCCGCGACAGCAACGACGGTTTCAAGATCGCGCATCGCGACCTCGAGCTGCGCGGGCCCGGAGAACTGCTTGGCCGGCGTCAGACCGGGCTGGCGCAGCTGCGCGTCGCGGATCTGTCGCGGGATGCGGATCTGCTCGCCGACGTGCGCGCCGCGGCCGCGCAGATGATCGAAACGGCGCCCGATCGCGTGGCGGCCTTGCGGCTGCGCTGGATCGGCGAGCGGGAGCGGTATGGGCGCGTCGGCTGAGCGGCCGCTGGGCGACATCGATCCGCCGCAGACGCCGCGCAGCGCGCGCCCGGCCGTGCCGCCGAAGCTGCTGCGACGCGCACTCACCCTGGCGCAGCTCATGCGGCTCGATCGCCCGATCGGCATCTGGCTGCTGTTGTGGCCAACGCTCTGGGCCCTGTGGATTGCCAGCGTCGGGCATCCCCAGCGCCGGCTGCTGTTGATCTTCACCGCCGGCACAGTCGTGATGCGCAGCGCCGGCTGCATCATCAACGATCTGACCGATCGCAACATCGATCCGCACGTACGCCGCACGCGCGCCCGCCCGCTGGCCGCGCGTCTGGTCTCGCCCTATGAAGCGCTGACCCTGATCATCGGGCTCGGTGCCATCGCACTGCTGCTGGCCTTCCAGCTCAACCGGCTCAGCCTCGATCTGGCCTTCATCGGCGCCGCACTCACCATCACCTACCCGCTGCTGAAACGCTTCTTTCCACTGCCGCAGCTATATCTCGGGCTGTGCTTCGGCTGGGCCATCCCGATGGCATTCGCAGCCACCCTCGGCTACGTCCCGCGCGAAGGCTGGCTGATCCTGGTGGCGACGGTGCTCTGGGCCGGCATCTATGACACCGAGTACGCCATGGTCGACCGCGACGACGATGTGCGCGTCGGCGTACAGTCCGCGGCCATCCTGTTCGAGGACATGGACCGACTCATCATCGGCAGCATGCAGGCCATGATGCTGCTGGCGCTGGTGCTGCTCGGACGCAGCCTGCATTTCGACACCTGGTATTACGCCGGCCTCGGTGTCGGCGGCATGCTGTTCCTATGGCAGCAGTGGCTGATACGGAGCCGCGAGCGCGCCGGCTGCTTCGCCGCGTTCCAGAACAACGGCTATTTCGGGGTAGTCGTCTTTGTTGGAATTCTGCTGGAATACGCCACGAACAGGTGAGATATTCGGCGAACTTGCCGCTAAATAGACAGCCGTCCCAAGCGCCGCGTTGTGTGCCGCAGGCTCGACTGCTGTCAACCAAGTGGTTGCCGGTGGCAACCAACTCGTTGACTGTTGCCGCGCCCTGCCCCGCCCAGTAGCGTCAACCACTTCGTTGCAACATTGATCATTTATCGGGCCTTTATCCCCTGAGCGCAAGTAAATAAACGCAGTGAATTCATGGCCTTAGACCATGTTACCTGTATCGGGATTACCTAACTAGTGACGGCGCTATGGTGCGGCGCATTTTGTTGAGGGGAATCAGGCGCATAACCTGATTTTGGTCGTATCCGTCCACGAGACGGCCGGTCCAACTTTAAAGGGTTAGCCGCCCCCAGCCGCAGTGATAGGCCGCGTCCGTGAAGATGGCGACAGATGTGCGCTCGCGCGCGAGCCATAGTTTGGAGCCGCCTTTGGTAATGAGATATTCGAGCAGACCGGAGCAGCTAAGGCGGTATTTTCTATTGCTTACAGACAGAGAGGCCCGATGCATAACGGATCTCAGGTAATAAATATTCCCCAATTCGTCATCTGAATCCAACACCGCTTGTGGATCAGTTATCCACGCTTTGCATGGATCAGCAG
>JBAUYT010000040.1:0-3911 GCA_049584935.1 Steroidobacteraceae bacterium | reverse complement strand
GGCAACGGCCGGAGCGCGGGAAATGGCGCTGTGCGCGCCAGGTCTGCCGCGGGCGAGGCCGCGGATAACGCGCTGCCGGTGGCCGCGCGCCGTGCGGAAGTCCACAAGGTCAAGCGCGTGGCGGCCGAACCCCGGCGTAAACCCGCGCATCGGCAGGCAGCGCAGGCTACGGCCAAATCGAAGGCGGCCGCAGCCGCCAAGACGCGCGCCAAACCGGTGGCCAGGACCGTGCGCTCTTCCCCCAGCGGCAAGAAGCCGGCCGGAGCCGCCTGACGCGGCTCATGCGGAGCTAAGCGATGAAGTACCGCCACGCCTTGCACGCGGGCAACTTCGCCGATGTTCACAAGCATGTGACGCTGTGCGCGCTGATCCAGGCGCTGCAACGCAAGCACAAGGGCTTCTTCTATCTCGACACGCACGGGGGCGCCGGTCGCTACGACCTCGACAGTCCCGACACGCACCGGGGCGCCGAGGCGCGCCATGGAGTCACGGCCGTGCTGGCCGCAGCATCGCAATTGCAGTCCGAGTCGTTGCGCAACTATTGCGACACCATCGGCGCGCTGCGCCGGCAGCTCGATGGCGCGGCCGTATACCCCGGCTCGCCGTGGCTGGCGGCGCAGGCACTGCGCGCGCAGGATCGCGGTCTCATCTGCGAGCTGCTGCCGGCGGAATGCCGCGCACTCGAACGCGCGCTTGGCGGACTGCGCCGCGTGCGCGTCGCGTGCAGCGACGGCTTCACGCAGCTGCGTGCCGTGTTGCCGCCGCGCGAACGCCGCTGCCTGGTGCTGATCGATCCGCCGTACGAAAGTCCCGCTGAACTCGAGCACGGGCTGCGCGCGGTAGAGGAGATCCTGGCGCGACTGTCGAACGCGGTGATTGCGCTGTGGTATCCGATCAAGGACGAGCGCACCCTGGTACCGTGGCTGGCACAGGTCGAACGAGTCTTGAGCGCGCCGGCAGCAACGCTCGAATTCTGGACCTATCCGCGCGACTCGCGCGTCGGGCTCAACGGCTCCGGTCTGCTGCTGGTCAATCCGCCGTATCGCTTCGTCTCAGAGGCGGAACTATGGCAGCGGGAACTGCAGGGGCTGCTCGATCCTCAGGGGCGCGGCGGCAGCGCCGTGCGCGAATTCGCCGTGGCGGCCGCGGCTCATGACACCGGCACCTGACCGCTACGCCGTCATCGGCCAGCCGATCGCGCACAGCCGATCACCATGGATCCATGCGCAGTTTGCATTGCAGACCGGCGAGCGGCTGAGCTACTCGGCGCTCGAGATCGCTCCGGCGGAACTGCCACAGCGCCTGAGTGAATTCTTTGCCGGCGGCGGCCAGGGTCTCAACGTAACGGTGCCGCACAAGCAGGCGGTACTGCCGCTGCTGGACGAGCTCAGCCAGCGGGCGCGCACCGCTGGCGCAGTCAATGTCATCAGCCGCACGCAGGCCGGACGGCTGCGCGGCGACAACACCGATGGCAGCGGTTTCGTGCGCGACCTGACGCGCAATCTCGGCCTCACGGTCACCGGTCTGCGCGTGCTGCTGCTCGGCGCCGGTGGCGCCGCACGCGGCCTGCTGGAGCCACTGCTGGCGCTGGCACCCGCCGAACTGGCGATTGCCAATCGCTCGGCTGGGCGCGCACTGCAACTGGCAAGCGAGTTTGCCAGCTTTGGGATGGTGCGCGGCTGCAGCTTCGACCAGCTCGGCAGTACGCCATTCGAACTAATCATCAACGCCACCGCCGCCGGTCTCGAGCAGCAGCTGCCGCCGCTGCCACTGGCGGTGCTCCAATCCGCCGCGTTCTGCTACGACCTGGGCTATGCCGGCGGCGACACTCCGTTCGTGCGCTGGGCGCGCCAGCACGGTGTGACACGCTGCGCCGACGGCACCGGCATGCTGGTGGAGCAGGCGGCGGATTCCTTCGAAATCTGGCGCGGCCTGCGGCCCGAGACGGCGCGGGTGCTGGCGGCCATGTCCGCTTGAGGGAGCATATGTTTAGGCGCACCTGTTTCGCATGGCTGCTCGCATTGCTGGCGTTGCTGCGTTTCGACACGGCCCGCACGCAGGACGCTGCCGCTGCCGGTGATTTGGCATTCCAGCAGCTGGCCGACCAATTCATCGACGGCTACTACCTGCCCGCGAATCCGAGCGCCGCCACTCAGGCCGGTGTGCATCGCTACGATGCCAGGCTAGACGCCTACGACCGCGCCGCGATCGAGCGGCAAGCACGCCAGCTGCACGTCTGGGAACGGCGCTTTGCGCAGGTGGATGCCGCCACGCTATCAGAACGCCTGGCCGGGGATCGCGCGATGCTGCTGTCAAACGTGCGCAGCACGCTGCTGACGCTCGAGACGATTCGTCCCTGGCAGAACAATCCCGACATTTATTCCTCCGGCGTCGCCGCAAGCGTGTTCGTCGTCATGGAGCGTGACTACGCGCCCGCCGCGCAGCGACTGCGCTACGTCATCGGGCGCGAGCGGCAGGTGCCGCAGGCGTTGCGGCAGGCGCACCGGAATCTCCGCAACCCACCCGAGATCTTCACGCGCATTGCGATCGAGCAGCTGCCGGGCACGATCGATTTCTTCGAGCACGATCTGCCCGACGCTTTCGCCGGTGTACGCGAGCGCGCGCTGCAGGCGCAATTCCGGCGCAGCAACGCTGCGGTCATCGCCGCGCTCAGGGGCTACCTCGACTGGCTCAATACCGACGTGCTGCCGCGGTCGCACGGCGACTTCCGTCTGGGCGCCGTGACCTTCAGCGCCAAGCTGCGCTACGACGAGATGGTGGACATGCCGCTCGATCAGCTGCTCGAGATTGGCACCACGGATCTGAAGCGCAACCAGCGGGCGTTCGCGCGGGTGGCACACGAGCTCGAGCCCGACCGCAGCGCGCGCGAAGTGCTGGCCGAGCTGGATCGCGACCATCCGGCACCGCAGCAGCTGCTGGCGAGCTTTCGCGCCACCTTCGACGGCCTCACCGCTTTCATCCGCGAGCATCACATCATCACCATCCCGGACGGCCCGGCGCCGACGCTCGAACCGACGCCGCCGTTCGAGCGTGCCACCACCCTCGCCTCCATGGATGCCCCGGGGCCGTTCGAGACCGGTTCCACGACCGCCTATTTCAACGTCACCCTGCCGCAGCCGGACTGGGACGCGCCACGCGTCGAGGGCTTCATGGCCGCGTTCAATTACCCGGCGATCAGCAATACCGCCGTGCACGAGGCTTACCCGGGCCACTACCTGCAGTTCCTCTGGGATCGCCAGATCAGTGATCGCGTGCGGCTGCTGTTTGGCGCGGCTTCCAATTTCGAGGGCTGGGCGCACTACTGCGAGCAGATGATGCTCGATGAAGGCTTCGGCCAGGCCGGCCCCGGCGCCGATCCAGAGCAGCAACGCCGCGCGCTGAGACTGCGTCTGGGACAGATCAAGGACGCGCTGCTGCGCGATGCGCGTTTCATCGTCGGTATCCGCATGCATACCGGCTCGATGAGCTACGAGCAGGCGATAGACTTCTTCCACGATGAGGGCTATCAGTCGCGCGAAGACGCCGAGACCGAGAGCAAGCGCGGCACCTCGGATCCGACCTACCTTTATTACACGCTCGGCAAGTTGCAGATCCAGAAGCTGCGCGCCGATGTCGCCGCACGCCAGGGCGCCAGCTTCAGCCTGCAGCGTTTCCACGACGACTTCATGCGCCAGGGTCTGCCGCCGATCAAGCTGGTGCGGCGCGCGCTGCTGGGTGACGACTCGCCGGCGCTCTAGTAACGTGGATTCAGCCCCGGTTCATGGACGCGGCGGCAGCATCGAATCGTCGGCATTGGGGGTGTTTGTCATAACTGCATCGCATCGCCTGCTATTGCTCGGCGCCGCCTGCTGGCTGCTGGCCGCGGCCGGCGGTGTGGCACTGGCCCAGGA
>JBAUYT010000039.1:0-1579 GCA_049584935.1 Steroidobacteraceae bacterium | reverse complement strand
GGTCCAATCGGCATCATGGCCGCGGCGGTCGCGCGCCACGCGGGCGCCCGCCATATCGTTGTCACCGATATCAACCCCAAGCGCCTCGAACTCGCGCGCACCATGGGCGCGACCCTGGCGATCGATCCGCGCGTCGAATCGCTCGCTCAGGTGCAGCGGAAACTCGGCATGAGGGAAGGGTTTGACGTTGGGCTTGAGATGTCCGGCAACCCGCTTGCACTCGAGGAAATGCTCAACAATCTGTGCCACGGCGGCAAGATTGCGATGCTGGGCATTCCCTCGAAGACCCTCGTCTTCGACTGGCGCAAAGTTATCTTCAACATGATCACGATCAAGGGCATCTATGGACGAGAAATGTACGAGACCTGGTATCTGATGACATCGATGCTGGAATCAGGTCTGGATATCTCACCGGTGATCACGCACCGCCTGCCATGGCAGGACTACGAGCAGGGGTTTGCCGCGATGCGCTCGGGCGATGCGGCCAAGGTCGTGCTCGACTGGCAGGTCTGATAGTACGGCCGAGGTTTCTCATTCACACGCTTCGAGGTGTAATTATGTACGGGGAAGTCCAAAGCGCGTTGTCTTCGGAGCTTGAAGAACTCCGCCGGACGGGCCTTTACAAGACCGAGCGCGAGATTACCTCGCCGCAGCAGGCGCACATTCGGGTCAAGCGCGGAGAGGTGCTGAACTTCTGCGCCAACAACTACCTGGGGCTCGCCAATCATCCGCAGATCCTGAAGGCTGCGCATGAGGCGCTTGATCGATGGGGCTTTGGCATGGCTTCGGTGCGCTTCATCTGCGGCACGCAGTCGATACACACCGAGCTTGAACGAGGGATATCGGAGTTCCTTGGCACTGAAGAGACCATCCTCTACAACTCCTGCTTCGATGCCAACGGCGGCCTATTCGAGACGCTGTTGAATGAACAGGACACAGTGATTTCGGATGAACTTAACCACGCCTCGATCATCGATGGCATCCGACTGTGCAAGGCCAGACGTTTGCGCTACCGAAATGGCGACATGGACGATTTGGAGGTTCAGCTCTTGGCAGCGCGCGGCAGCCGCCGAGTGATGATCGCCACGGACGGCGTCTTCTCCATGGATGGCTACATCGCCAAGCTCGGCGAGATTTGCGATCTGGCCGATCGCTACGGCGCGCTTGTGATGGTGGATGACTCGCACGCGGTAGGGGTGTTGGGGGCGGCCGGTCGGGGTACGGCCGAGCATCACCGCGTCACGCAGCGCGTCGATCTCCTGACAGGAACCCTTGGTAAGGCGCTGGGCGGTGCGTGCGGTGGCTATACCTCTGGCAAGCGTGAAATAATTCAATGGCTGCGGCAGCGCTCGCGACCCTACTTGTTCTCCAACTCCCTACCACCGACAATTACTGCGGTGACGCTCAAAGTTCTGCAGCTGTTGAAGCAATCCGATGGCCTGCGCCGGACGCTGTTCGACAACACCGCCTGGTTCCGGCAACGACTGCAGGAGGAGGGGTTCCAGATTCAGGCCGGCGAACACCCGATTGTGCCGGTGATGATCGGCGATGCCGCCAAGGCGCTGCAGCTGGCTAATAC
>JBAUYT010000038.1:0-2491 GCA_049584935.1 Steroidobacteraceae bacterium | reverse complement strand
GTTTTGTCGTCGTCCCCGAGTTACTGAGCGACAGCGAGCTGGAAACCTACCGAGCCTCGGCAGACAGAGTTCTGTTGTCGGATCGCGCCGATTATCCCGGGTCTGAAAGGGATGTGGGGTTTCTCGATGGTAAAGACCCCATCGTACTCGAGCTCATGAAAAACCCCCCATTTCGCGAAGTTCTGGTGCGATTCTTGGGGGATCCGCCTGTATTCGTGAATGCGTGGGTTCGCGTTGCGCTTCCCTCTTCGCCCGAAGCTCCGTGGCATCAGGATTTGCAGCGCGAGTTTTGGCCAACGCCGATAAACCTCGCGATCTATTTGGATGACGTAACAAGTGACAATGGACCCACCCTGGTGGTGCCAGGAACTCATACCTTGCCGCATCCTGAGTTCGATGCGCGCGCGCAGCCACGCGAAACGCAGGTTTTGGGTCGAGCTGGAACTGGAGCACTGTTTTATGCAACGGTCTGGCACCGCGGAAGTGCCAACCGGACCGCCTTTCCACGCCGGGCTTTGTTCGCCTACTTTCGAGGAAAGGATGCCATCCGTATTCGCCGTCCTCCTGATCCAGCCGCTGGTGCGGGGCAAGTGCTGGGCTCGCCTGGGGCTTTACCTACACAATGGCTGTCGACTCACTGAGAGCGAAGACCGATGACGTGCAATACACCTGGTAGCCGGACTGATATCGATACGCATTTCCCTCAAATAACCGCCGGTGGACTGCAGTCACCGACGTATCCGAGTGAGGCGGCAGCCAATCGCGCCAAGTGGCAAGGCTACGCTGCCGCTAACTTCCTAAAGCAAGCAGGTAGCGCACGCTACGACCCCCACCGTGCATGCGAAGTATTCTACGTTCCACGAGCTCGGCAAGATCACGCTGTGCCGTGGCGGGACTTATGTGAGTGAGGTGCGCGTACTTCTTGTTGGTCATTCCGCCGACAAATCCTTCAGGGCTGGCAGCGAGCAACGTGTTGAGTAGCTTGCGCTGACGCTCGTTGAAGCCGAATTGCGAATGATGCATCCAGAACCGGGCTTTCTGCAGTACGCGCTCGACCGTGCCGGCACTCTCGGCGCAAGCGGCCACGACCTGCTTAAGCAACCATTTCAGCCAATCCGTTGCGTCGAGATCGCCGTGCGACAGCGCCTGCAATGCGTCGTAGTACTCGCTGCGAACCGCCATGAATCTTGCTGAAAGGCTATGGAGCCGCGATGACCGTTGCTCGTCCTGGGCAAGCGCACGATCGAGGAGGGCGCGACCGACGCGCCCATTACCGTCGTCGAATGGGTGAATGAGCTCGAACCAGGCGTGGGCCAAGCCGGCGCGCGCGAGCCCATCCATCTCCGCGGGTGGCTTGTTGAACCAGTCAAAAAAGCGTTTGAGTTCCCCTTCGGGGCCGCGCCGCGGAGGCGCCTCGTAGTGAACCTTCTGCCGACCGACCGGACCAGAGACGAGCCGCATCGGGGAGGCGCCGCGCAACGTGCCGACGCGGATCTTGGCGAGCCCCGAGCGCCCGGTCGGAAACAGCGCGGCCTGCCAGCTGGCGAGCATTCTTTGGGTCAGTGGCTCGTGAAGCGTCTGAGTAGCATCCAGGAGCAGGTCGACCAGCCCCTCGACGGAGCGTGGCGGCGCGGGTAGGCCTGCGGTGGGCAGGCCAAGCCGGCGAGCCAGGGAGCTACGTAGTGCGTTGGGGTCGAAGCGCTCGCCCTCAATGGCGCTGGTGGCAACGCCCTCGGACGTGAGCATTTCCAGCTGGGCCTGGAGATCCGAATCGGGGTCCAACAAGCGGGGCCATCCCGGTGAGTTCGCCCTGGGCCTTGCGGGCTGCAGCCAGCGGTCGTGCCAGACCGGCCGAATCCCAACGAAATTACCGGGCGGACCGGCATCACGGCGCCCCCGGTCCCCAAGACGAGCGTAACCGATGGCTATCGTTAAGATCGGCGGAAAGTGGCTGATCGTGCTGGAGCACTGGTCAATACCGGTCAAAGAGGGCAAGGCGGTATTGATGGCGAGGCCATAAGGCGAGGCGTGGAAGCGCTCATGGCCATGCGGAGTGCCTTCCCCGGGCGCCAGCCAGAAGCCTGGGCCTCGCGGTTACCGCCGCGGCTCCGCGGTCGCACTGGAAGATATGGGCGCCACCTCTGGCAACTGTGATCCCGATCACGGAAGTCGTTTCAAGTGTTGCCTGGTTCTGGTCGATAGAATGCCGTTCGGGGCGCTCTCGGATATGGGAAGTGGGCATCGACAGAGATCGCATTGCGCCGGTGTCACAAGGACGGTCGCATGGTCCGCATCCTGTTTGTCGATGACGAGGCACGCATCCTGGATGGCGTCCGCCGCGGCATGTACTGCATGCGAAGCGAATGGCAGATGCGGTTCGCCACCTGCGGGGAGGCTGCCCTCAAGGAGCTGGCAGCAGAACCGGCCGACGTCGTGGTGTCGGACATGCGCATGCCTGGCATGGACGGCGCGCAGTTGCTCTCGGAAGTCA
>JBAUYT010000037.1:0-3058 GCA_049584935.1 Steroidobacteraceae bacterium | reverse complement strand
GTGCACCAGCGGCGCGCAGCGGCCGGCATCCAGCACCGGCCAGACTTTGGCGCGCAGGTCGGCGGCAATCGCGGCCTTCTCGGCCGCGCTGCGCGGCCGCATGGTCGATCCCATGATCGACAGCCGCTTGGCCTGCACCTTCCCGAGATTGAACTTGTCGACGACGCTGCCACCCATGGTGCCGATGATGACCAGCCGGCCGTCCTTGCCGAGCGCCGCCAGGTTCTGCTCGAAGTATTTGGCGCCGATGATGTCGACTACGACATCGACGCCGCGGCCGCCAGTGCGCTCGCTCACTACGGTCTCGAACGCCTGCTCGCGGTAGTTGATCGCCAGGTCCGCGCCCAGCTTGAGGCAGGCCTCGGCCTTGGCGGCGCTGCCGACGGTAACGAATACGCGTGCGCCGAACTCGCGCGCAAGCTGCAGCGCCGTAGTACCGATGCCGCTGGTACCGCCGTGGATCAGCACGGTCTCGCCGCTATGCAGCCGGCCCATTTGGAACACGTTGGCCCAGACCGTGAAGAAAGTTTCGGGCAGCGCCGCGGCACGCACCGCGTCGTAGCCCTTGGGCCACGGCAGCACCTGGCCCTGCGGCGCCCGACAGTATTGTGCATAGCCACCACCGTTGGTGAGGGCGCAGACCTCATCGCCTACCGCAAAGCCCTGAGCATCCGGCCCGAGCGCGGCGATCTCGCCGGCGACTTCGAGGCCGATGATGGGACTGGCATCCGCAGGCACCGGGTAGCGGCCGAGCCGCTGCAGCACGTCGGGACGGTTGACTCCGGCCGCCCGCACCCGGATCAGAACTTCCTGCCGCGCCGGTTGCGGCACGGCGCCGCGGGCCGCGTGCAGCACTTCCGGACCCCCCGCACCACGCGTTTCGACCAGGTCCATCTCGGTGGGCAGTGCCATGGCGGTCCATCCTCGCTCGGCTGCGCAAAAGGGCCGCGAATATAGCATCAGGTCATGCAGATGAACGAACAGGCGCCTGCCCTTACGACAGGTGCCTGTCCGATCCGACCCCGCTGCCGACGTGTCAGCGTTGCCGGATTCAACCCAGCGCGACGGGCACGAAGATGCGGTTGTCGCCGCGCTGGATCAGCAACGCGATCTGCTTGTCGTGGCCATGCACCAACTGGCGCAGTTCGCCAGCGCTGTGCACGGCGGTGCCATTAACCGACAGCACCACGTCACCCTGCTGGATGCCGGCCCGCGCCGCACGTCCCTGTGCATCCTCGACCACCAGGCCGCTCGATACGCCGGCCTGCTGGCGCTCGTCCGGCGTCAGCGGCCGCACTGTCAGCCCGAGCTGGCTGTGATCCGAGCTGCCGGCGCTGTCGTTGTCCGCGGTGAGCTCCTGCTCGTTCGCCGAACCAAGCGTGGCCGTCAGCGTCACAGGCTTGCCGTCTCGCAGCACTTCCAGCGTGGCATGCGCGCCGGGCGCGGCCATGCTGACGTGCTCGGACAGCTGGCCGGAGTCATCGATGCTGCTGCCGTCGAACTTGACGATCACATCACCCGGCTTGACGCCGGCACGTGCGGCGGCACTGTCCGGCACCACCTTGGACACCAGCGCTCCGGAGGGAGTGCTCAGGTGGAAGGAGTCCGCCAGCGCCTGATCGAGCGACTGTACTTCGACGCCCAGCCGCCCGTGCTCGACCTTGCCATTCTTGACGATCTGGTTCTGCACCTGCACCGCCAGGTTGATCGGGATCGCGAAGGCGACACCCTGGTAACCGCCGGAATTGGTGTAGATCTGCGAGTTGATGCCCACCACGGCGCCGCTCGAATCGAACAGGGGACCGCCGGAATTGCCGGGATTGACCGCGGCATCGGTCTGGATGAAGGGCACCGCGCCATCGCCGGGCAGCGAACGGCCCTTGGCGCTGACGATACCCGCGGTCGCGGTCTCTTCGAGGCCGAACGGCGCACCGATTGCCAGCACGTAGTCACCCACGTTGAGCTGATCGGAATTACCCATCCGCACCGGCGTCAGCCCGTGGGCGTCGATCTTGAGCACAGCGATGTCGCTGGCGGGATCGGTGCCGAGCACCTTGGCCTTGAACTCGCGATGGTCGGTCAGTTTGACCGTGACCGTGTCGGCGTCCTTGACCACGTGCGCGTTGGTCAGCACCAACCCATCCGGACTGACGATGAAGCCCGAGCCCTGGCCATGCATCGGCATGCGCTCCGGCATGCGCGGCCGCACCTGGTTACCGTATGGTTCGAAGCCAAACAGCTGGCCGAGATCGGGTATTTGCGGCCCGTCCGAATCCGACACTTTGACGCGCCCCTCGATCGAGACGCCGACCACGGCGGCCCGGTTCTGCGCGACGATGGCGCGATAGTTCGGCGCACTCGTCAGCGCGATGGGACCGGGCGCGGCCGCATTTGCGGTCGGGTTGACGGTCCCCATGGCGCTATTGCCGATCGCTGGCTCGGCGGCCTGAGCCGCGTGAAACAGGGTCGGCGCTACCCAACCCGAGGCCACACCGACGGCAAAAATGCCGGCGGCGGCCCACGCGAGCTTCTTCGATTGAAAGGACATGGCGCAATCTCCTGAAAATGCGATTGGCGCCAGCTTGACGGCCTCGGCTTAAGGCAGGCTTAAGAGACCGCGGGCAGGGTCACCGTCACGTGCAGACCGCCACCGGCGGCATCCTCGAGGCTGACGCGCGCGCCATGCCGCTCGGCAATCGCGCGCACGATGGCGAGCCCCAGGCCGCTGCCTCCTGCCGGTGAGCCGGCGCGGCGGTAGAAGCGGTCGAAGGCGCGTTCGCGCTCTGCGACCGGGATCCCGGGCCCCGTGTCGATGACCTCCAGCGTGGCGAGCGGAGGCGCCTGGCGCAGCCGAACCTGCACGTGGCCGCCCTCGGGTGTGTAACGCACTGCGTTGTCGACCAGGTTGCGCACCAGCACGCGCAGCGACTCGGCATCGCCGCGCACGCGCACGCCGGCAACCGCATCGAGCGCCAGGTCGATGCCGCGCGCGTCCGCGAGCGTATGCGCATCGGCCACGCTCAAGGCCACGGCGCTCTCGAGCAGGAACGACTGGAAC
>JBAUYT010000036.1:0-3666 GCA_049584935.1 Steroidobacteraceae bacterium | reverse complement strand
TCGCTATGGAGGCAGTGTCCATGCCGCGGGTTGAGCTGCGCAACGTCGACATGCCGGCGCCGGTGCAGGTCATCGCCGTAACCGGCGGCAAGGGTGGCACAGGCAAGACTTCGATTGCAGTGAATCTCGCCACCGCGCTGGCGCAGATGGGCCGCAGGACCATGCTGCTCGACGGCGATCTCGGGCTCGCCAATTGCGACGTGCTGCTGGGACTGACGCCGCGCTACACGCTCGAGCACGTGCTCAGGGGCGAGCGCGCGCTCGAGGAAGTCATCCTCGAAACCGACGCGGGCGTGCGCGTGGTGCCGGCGGCCTCCGGCGTGGCGCGCATGGCGAACATGACCTTGACCGAGCAGCACGGCATCGTGCAGGCCTTCGGTTCGCTACCGGGACCACTACACGTGCTGATAGTCGACACCGCCGCGGGTATCGCCGAGCCGGTGTTGCAGTTCTGCCAGGCCGCACAGCAGGTGCTGCTGGTGCTGCGCGACGAGCCCACCTCTCTCACCGACACCTATGCGCTGATCAAGCTGCTAAGCCGCGAGCGCGGCATGCGGCAGTTCCGCGTGGTCACCAACCTGACGCGGCAGCCGGAGCAGGGGCAGATCGCGTTTCGGCGCCTGCAGCGCGTGACCGACCGCTATCTGGAAGTGGTGCTCGAACACGTCGGTGATGTGCCCGAGGACATGGCGCTGCAGAAATCGGTGCAGGCGCAGAAGCCGGTACTCGAGGCTTTTCCCGGCAGTCCGGCGGCACGGGCCTTCCGCCAGCTGGCGCGCACGGCCAATCAGTGGCCGCTGCCGGCAGGACCCTCCGGTCGCATCGAATTTTTCATGGAGCGGATGCTGGCGCGACCGGCACCGCGGCTCATGGTGCTCAAATGAATAACGGCGTGCGCGCCTATACCAGCGGCCAGGCGGCGCCGGATATGGATGCGCTGGTGCGCAAGCACGCCGACCTGGTCAAGCGCATCGCCTATCATCTGGCTGGTCGGCTGCCGCCGCAGGTGGACGTCGAGGACCTGATGCAGGCCGGCATGATGGGGCTGCTCGAGGCGGCGCAGAACTATGCCACCGGCCGTGGCGCCAGTTTCGAAACCTACGCCGGCATCCGCATCCGCGGTGCCATGCTCGATGCGCTGCGCAAGCTCGACTGGGCGCCGCGCTCGGTACACCGCAAGGCGCGTGCCGCCGCCGTGGCACTGCGCGAAGTCGAGAGCCGCCGCGGCGGCGAGGCGAGTGAGGCTGATGTGGCCGCACACATGGGAATCGGCCTGGAGCAGTACCAGCATATCGTGCAGGACGCGCTCGGCTGTCAGCTGCTGCGGCTCAACGATGCCGAAGACGGCGAGGATTCCACACTCGACCGGTTGCCCGATGACGCACCCGATCCCCAGGGTATGGCGCTGCTGGACTCGCTGCGGCAGTCGATTGCCAACGCCGTCCAGGAGCTGCCCGAGCGCGAGCGGCTGGTGCTGTCGCTCTACTACGAGCAGGAACTCAACCTCAAGGAAATCGGTGCGGTACTCAAAGTCACCGAGTCCCGCGTCTGCCAGTTGCACGGACAGGCGCTGCTGCGCCTGAAGTCGCGGCTCGGCGAGTGGCACGGTTAAGAGGCCGGACAATGGACATGCTCAGCATACTCGGCCTGCTGCTCGCGTCGGTCGCGATCATTCTCGGCGCCATACTCAAGGGCGCAGGCGTGCATGCGCTCGTGTCCGCCGCCGCGTTCATGATCGTGGTGGTCGGTACCTTCGCCGCCATCTGCATTCAGACGCCGATGGAGGTCATGCGGCGCGCACTCGGCCTGCTGCCGTGGGTGTTCCATCCACCCGCGCATCATCCGAACCTGGTAGTGGGCAAGATCGTCGAGTGGAGCAACATCTCGCGGCGCCAGGGACTGCTGGGCCTGGAGCGGCTGATAGAAGCCGAGCCCGATGCCTTCCTGCGCAAGGGCCTGCAGCTGGTGGTCGATGGCAGTGAACCCGACACCATTCGCAGCACGCTCGAAGTGGACATGAATGCGCGCGAGGCCGCCGACACGCGTGCCGCCAAAGTATTCGAGGGCATGGGCATCTACTCGCCCACGCTCGGCATCATCGGCGCCGTGCTGGGCCTCATGGCCGTGATGCAGAACCTCAACGATCCTTCCAAGCTGGGGCATGGCATCGCGGCCGCGTTCACCGCCACCGTGTACGGCATTGGCCTCGCCAACCTGTTCTTCCTGCCGGTGGCCAACAAGCTCAAGTTGGCGGTGCAGTCGCGCGCGCATCTCAATGCGATGCAGATCGAGGGCCTGATCGGCATCGCCGAAGGCGAGAACCCGCGCCTGATCGAGGGCCGGCTGCACGGATTCCTGCAGTAGCCATGTCCCGTCGCAAGCGACACGAGGAGCACGAGAATCACGAGGCCTGGGCCATCCCCTACGGCGACCTGGTGACGCTGCTGCTGGCCTTCTTCGTGGTCATGTATGCCATGTCGACCGTCAACGAAGGCAAATACCGCGTACTGTCCGATTCGCTCAACGAAGCCTTCAACGGCACGTCCCGCGGCGGCGCCGCCATCGGCAACGGTTCGGTGGTCAACGTCGAGATGCCCCGCAACCAGGTGCGCCGCATGATTTCGGCCTCGCTCCCGGGCATGCTGGCTCCCGCCCCCGCCGCCGACAACGTGCGTGCCGAAATTGCGGCAGCCGCGACCGACGAAGCCAAGGCCGTCAACAGCACGGCACCGGTGCCGGTCGCCGGTCCTGCCATGGGTGCCGCGACCAACGGCAACGCCCAACTCGGCCGCGTCGCCGACCAAGTCACCAGCGCCATGGGAGCGCTGGTCTCCTCCGGCCAGGTACACGTGCGACGGCTGCAGAACTCGGTGGTGGTAGACATCAGCGCCGACATCCTGTTTCCCAGCGGTGTCGCCCGGCTCGCGAGCGGCGCGGCACCGCCGCTGCAGCACCTCGCCGACGCTCTCAGGCCCTTCACCAACGCCGTGCGCGTCGAGGGCCATACCGACGACCGGCCGATCAACACGCCCGAGTTTCACTCCAACTGGGAGCTGTCGGCGGCGCGCGCAGCCAGCGTGGTGCACCTGTTCATGGACCGCGGCATCGAACCCGACCGCCTTGCCGTGGTCGGCTTCGGTCAGTACCGGCCCGTTGCCGGTAACGATACCGCTGCGGGGCGCAACGCCAATCGTCGCGTCGCGGTCGTCATCGTCGACAGCGCCGAGCCACAGAGCGGCGCGCCATAGCGACCGCCAGCGGATGCGGCACTGGCACGATTTCTGCTGCTTCGATATTGGATCCGATGCGCGGCATCGGCCGCCGGAAATCCGGCGCAGGAGATTGATATGAACCTGAACTGGCTGCAGCTGTCCTCGCTGCAGTGGCACTGGATGCACGAGCTGTCGCAATCGGCACTGGCCGCCGCGGTGGCCGTGCTGGGCTGCGTCATATTGATGGAGCTGGCGTCGATTTCACGCCTGCGGCGCGCCATGGACAGCCACCTGCAGCGCGTGCTCGAGCAACTCGATCTGCTGCGCGGCGAGAATCAGCGGCTCATGGAAGCGCACGGCGGGCCCGCCGTTGCTGGGTTGCAGTCGACGGCTACTCCGGTCGAGACGACGCCGGCGGCGGCACCGCCGAACACGGCTGTGACACCCTATACAC
>JBAUYT010000035.1:0-23015 GCA_049584935.1 Steroidobacteraceae bacterium | reverse complement strand
GGCCGCGGGTGAATGCACGCTGTTGGTCGAGCCGCTGTCGCCGACGGCTGCCGCGGAGGCCCTGCCGACTGCGCTACCGGTCGAGGCTGCCGCGGTGTCTGCGGCGACGGCCGCAGCGGCTGTCGCGCCCGTGGCCGCCGGTGTTCCGGGTGTGGCCCACGAAGCGCCCGCCGCCGCCAAGGCTGAGGTCAAGCACGATGCCAAGGCCGGGGCCGCCGCCGAAGGTGCACGCGCGCCAGCGGGTGAGGGCGGCTCGATTCGGGTCAGCATCGAGAAAATCGACGAATTGCTCAACTCGGTCGGCGAGCTGGTCATCACGCAATCGGTATGCAGTCAGCTGGCGGCCTCGCTGGAGGGCCGGCGCGCCGATGACCTGCGCAACGCGCTGGTGCAATTCGAGCGCCACATGCGCGCGCTGCAGGAAAGCGTCATGCGCGTGCGCATGCTGCCGATCGGATCGATCTTCAATCGCTTCCCGCGCATGATCCGCGACCTGGGCCAGCGGCTTGGCAAGAAGCTCGAGCTCAAGATGAGCGGCGAGCACACCGAGCTGGACAAGACGGTGCTGGAGAAGATCGGCGACCCGCTGGTGCACCTGGTGCGCAACGCCGTCGATCATGGCATCGAGATGCCGGAGAAGCGGCGCGCCGCCGGCAAGGACGAGCAGGGCACCATCTCGCTGCACGCATACCACAAGGGCGGCAACGTCATAGTCGAGGTGTCGGACGATGGCGGCGGCCTGAATCGCGAGCGCATCCTGGGCAAGGCGCGCGAGCGTGGGCTCGTGGGTGCCGATGAAGAGCTGTCCGATGACAAGATCTTCAACTTGATATTCGCGCCGGGCTTCTCGACCGCGGAAGTGGTCAGCGACGTTTCCGGCCGCGGCGTCGGCATGGACGTGGTCCGCCGCAATATCAATGAGATTGGTGGCCACGTGCAGCTCTACTCCACGCCCGGCAAGGGCAGCACGGTGCGCATCCGCCTGCCGCTGACGCTGGCGATCCTCGACGGCCAGCTGGCGCGCGTCGGCAAGGAGACCTACATCGTGCCGATCGTATCGATCGTCGAGACCATCCAGATCAAACGCGAGCAGATCAACTCGCTGGCCGGCAAGGCCGAGCTGCTGCGACTGCGCGACGAGTACGTGCCGATAGTGCGCCTGCATGAGCTGTTCGATACGCAGGCGGATCACACCGACCTGATGGACGGGCTGCTGATGATCGTCGAGGCGGACGGCAAGCGCGTCGGCCTGTTCGTCGACGAGCTGATGTCGCAGCAGCAGGTCGTAATCAAGAGCCTCGAGACCAATTTCCGGCAGGTGACCGCGCTGGCGGGTGCCACCATGCTGGGAGACGGCCGCGTGGCGCTGATTCTCGACATTCCTGGAGTCATCGTCCGCTACCTGGATCAGCCCTCGCGCCCGACGGCGAGCCGGGAGGCCGCTTGAACCAGGCGGGCCCATCGAGTCAGCAATATCTGACCTTCAAGCTCGCCGGCGAGGAGTACGGCGTGGGTGTGATGCTGGTGCAGGAGATCCGCGGCTGGTCGGCGGTCACCGTGCTGCCGAATGCGCCGGACTGGATGCTCGGGGTGCTGGATCTGCGCGGCGAAGCCGTGCCGATCATGGACCTGAGGCGGCGCTTCGCGCTCGAGCCGGCGCAGTTTGGTCCCTCGACCGTGGTGATCGTAATCCGTGTGCCGGACGGCGCCACGCAGCGCGTAGTCGGCATCGTCGTCGACGCGGTCTCGGAGGTCTATGACATCGATTCCGCCAGCTGCCGCAGCCTGCCCGATCTGGGCAGCGCGGCAGCCACCGAAGTGGTGCAAGCCCTGGCGCATGCCGATGGCAAAACTTTGATATTGCTGGACGCCGCCCGATTGACGTCCACAGCGTCGCACTAACGTAGCACGCCTGCCATGGGCTGGAATCCCTGAGGATTAGGCAAATATATGAAAGCAAAGCGACGTTCGAGCGGTATCAAGACGACCGCTGCGACTGAGGAACTGGCCGCGCTGCGGCGCGTGCAAGCGGTCCTCGAGATGAATGCTCAGGGGACCGTGCTGGCCAGCAACGAATTGCTGCAGCAGCTGCTCGGCTATTCTGCCGACGAGATTCGGGGTCGGCCGTTCGGCGCGCTGCTGGATCCTTCGCTGCGAGACTCGCCGGAGTTGAGCGACTTCTGGGGGCAGATGACCGGTGCTGCTCCCGTCATCGCCGTGCATCGATTTCGCAGCAAGGGCGGCGCTGCGGTGTTCCTGCGCGGCGCCTACGTGGCCGTCAAGGCCACCGGCGCCGTCGACAAGGTCGTCATGTATGCGCAGGATGTCACCGCGCAGCGTACCGAAGCGGCCATCCACGCCAGCACCATGGCCGGCATCGACCGCGTGCGCGCAGTGGCTGAGTTCGATCTGAAAGGGACAATCCTGCGGGTCAACGAGAATTTCGAAAGGCTGTTCGGCTATTCCCTGGCGGAGCTGCAAAGTCAGAATCATTCGATTCTGGTTCCAGCGGAACAGCGTTCCACGCCGGAATACCGTGCGCTCTGGGAGCAGATTCGCGGCGGACAGTTCCAGGCCGGCGAATACCTCTGTGCCAACAAGCGCGGCAATGCGGTCTGGGTTCAGGGCTACTTCAGCCCGATCCGCGATCTCGACGGCAAGCCGTTCCGCGTCGTGTTCTATGCTACCGACGTAACGCAGCAAAAGCAGGTCGCGCTGGATGCGCTGCGCGTCAAAGCGGCGCTCGACAATACCGGCGCCAACTGCATGCTGGCCGATGCCGACAACAAGATCATCTATCTCAACCGCTCGCTGCAGCGCATGTTCGAGCGCCTCGCGCCGGAACTGCGCCGGCACCTGCCGAATTTCGACCCCGCCAATCTGCTAGGGCGGAACATGGACGAGTTTCACCGCAATCCCGCACATCAGAGGCAGCTGGTAGCGGCGCTGCAAGCGACACATGACAACCGCGTTGCTGTCGATGCAGTCCGGTTGCGCATCATCGCGGATCCGGTGCTGGACGCCAACGGCGTACGCGTAGGTACCGTCGTCGAATGGGTGGATCGGACTCAGGAATCCAGGATCGAGGAAGAGGTGGCGCAGATCGTGGCCGGCGCACAGAAGGGCGATCTCACGAGGCGGGTGATGCTGCAAGACAAGGACGGATTTTATAAGACGCTCGGCGCGGGCATCAACGGGCTGGTCGACAACATGCAGCAGCTGGTCCGGGAAATCCAGACCGCGGCCGGCGCCGTGCAGAGCAGCGCCGTGGAGATCGCCGATGGCAACCAGAACCTGGCCCGGCGCACCGAACGCACCGCAGCCAGTCTGGAAGAGACGGCCTCGTCGATGGAACAAATGACCGCCAGCGTCAAGCAGACGGCGGACAATGCCGGGCAGGCAAATCAATTGGCCATGGCGGCGCGCCAGCAGGCCGAGAAGGGCGGCACCGTCGTAGGCTCGGCCGTGACCGCGATGAACGGTATCAACGACGCCTCCAAGAAGATCGCCGACATCATCGGCGTCATCGACGAGATTGCATTCCAGACCAATCTGCTGGCGCTCAATGCCGCAGTCGAGGCCGCTCGCGCCGGCGAACAGGGCCGGGGATTCGCAGTTGTGGCCACCGAAGTGCGCAATCTGGCGGGTCGAAGCGCCGCCGCGGCAAAGGAGATCAAGGCGCTGATCAAGGATTCGGTTGCCAAAGTCGAACAGGGCAGCCGCCTGGTCGACGATTCCGGCAAGACGCTGGCGGAGATCGTCGGCTCGGTAAAGAAGGTCACCGACATCGTCGCCGAAATCGCCGCAGCCAGCCGCGAACAGTCATCCGGCATCGAACAGGTGAACAAGGCCGTTATGGAGATGGACGGCACCACCCAGCAGAACGCCGCGCTGGTGCAAAAAGCGGCCTCGGCCAGTGACGCAATCGTCGAGCACGCGCGCTCCCTCAACGCTGTCATCGCACGGTATCAGATCGGTCAGGGGGCTGCGCCAAGCCTGCCACCTGCGGTGGAGCGCCGAACCCCCGCTCGGCCCTGGTCCGCCGGGGCAGCGCTGGCCAAGTCGGCGCAGCCCAAACCTGCGCCGGCGCAGCCGCGCACCGCAGCAGCCACAGCAGCTCCGGCGAAGGCCGCGTCAGGAATCCCCGCCGCCGCGCGGCTGCCTGACACCAGCGACAGCGACTGGCGCGAATTCTGAGGCAACCATGACTCAACCACAGCCCGCTCCGAGCAGCTCCTCATCCGCCTCCGCGGCGGCCAGCGCGCAGTACCTCACCTTCGTCTGCGGCGGCGAAGAGTATGGCGTCGAGATTCTGCGCGTGCAGGAGATCAAGGGTTGGGAACATGTCACGCGCGTGCCGTACGCGCCGCCCTTCGTGCTCGGCGTCATGAACCTGCGCGGCATGATCGTACCGGTCATCGATCTGCGCACGCGCCTGAACCTGGAAAAGCGCAATTTCGACGCCTCGACCGTAGTGATCGTGGTGCGCGTGCAAAGTTCGCGCGGCGAAAAAACTGTCGGCATCGTGGTCGATGCCGTGTCCGAGGTTTACAGCGTGCAGTCCGAAAGCATCAAGCAGGTGCCGGAACTCGGCGGCATCATCAACGATAGCTGTGTGAAGGGAATCGCGACCGTCGAGGGCAAGATGGTCATGCTGCTGGACATCAATTCACTGGTGGCGGCCTGCGTCGAGACCGACGCGCCGCGGACGCTCAATGCCTGAGCGCCCACGGAGATGCAGACACCATGAATCGGGCGGTCGACATGGCGGCGGGCGAGGACGGCGCGAGCGAGTTCATGCTCAGCGACGCCGACTTCAGCCGCATCTGCGAGCTGGTGCGCGAGCAGAGCGGCATCGCCCTGACCGAGGCCAAGCGGCAGATGGTCTACGGCCGCCTGGTGCGGCGGGTGCGCGCGCTGCGGCTTGCCGGGTTCGGCGAGTACCTGCAGCTGCTGGAGCGTGGCGACCAAGTGGAGCTGCAGCAATTCACCAACGCCATCACCACCAACCTCACCTCGTTCTTCCGCGAGATCCACCACTTCGAATACCTGGCAAACGAGCTGCTACCGGCCATCGCCGAGCGCGTGCGCGCCACCGGGCGGTTGCGGATCTGGTCGAGTGCCTGCTCGACCGGCGAGGAGGCCTACAGCATCGCGATGGTGCTGCGGGAGCAGCAGGAACTGCTCGGACGCGCCGATGCCAGGATCCTGGCGACCGACCTGGATTCAAACGTGCTCGCGATCGCGGCGGCCGGCACCTATCCCGCCGAGCGCGTACAGCAGGTGGCGGCGAAGCGCGTGGCCAAGTTCTTCAAACCGGGGCCGCGGCAGGGCACCGTGCAGGTGTCGCCATCATTGCAGCAGCTGATCACCTTCAAGCAGCTGAATCTCATGCACGAATGGCCGATGCGCGGCCCGTTCGACGCGATCTTCTGTCGCAACGTGGTGATCTATTTCGACGTCGAGACCAAGCGGGCGCTGTTCGAACGCATGGCCCGGCTGCAGCCGCCGGGATCGATCCTGTTCCTCGGGCACTCGGAGAATCTCTACCGCATCAGCGAGCAGTACGAGCTGATCGGGCGCACGATCTACTGCCGCAGGGGAGACTAGCGTGAACAGGAAGATCCGCGTGCTGATCGTCGACGACTCCTCGCTGGTGCGACAGATGCTCACCGACATTCTCAACGAGGCTGCCGATATCGAGGTCGTCGGCGTTGCCAGCGATCCGTTGTTCGCGCGCGAACGCATCAAGCAGCTCAATCCCGACGTGCTGACGCTCGACGTGGAGATGCCGCGCATGGACGGGCTGACGTTCCTATCCAACCTGATGCGGCTGCGGCCGATGCCGGTGGTCATGATCTCGTCGCTGACCGAAAGCGGCGCGCAGACCACATTGCGCGCGCTCGAACTCGGCGCGGTCGATTTCGTCTCCAAGCCCAAGGCCGATCTTTCGGGCACGCTGCGGGAATTTGCCGAGGAGATCTGCAACAAGGTGCGGGCGGCTGCGCAGGCGCGGGTCCGGGCACGCACCGAGCAGCCGATGCCGGCGGCCGTGCCGCCGAAGTATTCGGCCGACGCCGTGATTCCAGCGTCCGCCGGCGCGCACAAACTGCATACCACCGAACGCATCATCGCCATCGGCGCCTCCACCGGTGGTACCGAGGCGATTCGCGTGGTGCTGCAGACCATGCCGGCCGACAGCCCGGCGGTGCTGATAGCGCAGCATATTCCCGCGGCCTTCAGCGGCGCGTTTACGCAGCGCATGAACTCGCTGTCGTCGATGTCGGTATGCGAGCCGCGCGACGGACAGCAGATCGTACCCGGGCATGTCTACATCGCGCCCGGCGACCGGCATTTGATGCTGGTGCGCGACGGCGCGCGCTACCTTTGCAGCCTGAGCGACGGCCCGCTGGTCAATCGGCACCGTCCGAGCGTCGATGTGTTGTTTCGATCGGTGGCGCAGAACGCGGGCCGCAACGCGGTCGGCGCCATCCTGACCGGCATGGGCGACGACGGCGCCCGGGGCATAAAAGAGATGCTCGAAGCCGGTGCCCCGACAGTGGCGCAGGACGAGGCCACGAGCGTCGTCTGGGGCATGCCGGGCGCGGCGGTAAAATACGGCGGTGTACAGGAAGTTCTGCCTCTGGAGCGCATCGCCGAAGCGGTGCTGCGCCTCGCGGCCGGCAGTTCCGACATGGCCGGTTCGGCCGCCAGGTTCGGGGCAACGGGATGACCGCTCTCACACCTCAACTGACAAGATTCGAGTCAAGCAGGAACACATGAAAGCATCACGCAGCAAGACGGGTCCCTCGCGGGCATCCACCAAGGTTTCGATCGAGGCGCAGGAGCTGGAGCGGTTGCGTTCGGCGGCCGCTACCTGCGGCAGCGAGCTGGCCCGTGCCCAGCAGGAGCGCGACGCCGAGCGAACGCGTGGCGCGCTGATGCATAGCGAGCTCGAGGCCATCCGTCGCGTGCGCGCCATGATCGAGTATGAACTGGATGGCACGATTCGCTGGGCCAATACCAACTTCCTCAAGATGTTCGAATACACGCTCGAGGAGATTCAGGGCAAGCATCACGCGATGTTCGTCAAGCCGGCCTACCGCGACAGCGCGGAATACCGGGAGCTGTGGAGCAAGGTGGGGCGCGGTGACTTTCAGGCGGGCGAGTTCCTGTTCCTGAGCAAGAGCGGCAAGGAGATCTACTGGCAGGGCTATTACAGCCCGACCCAGGATGCCGACGGCAAGCTCGTTACCGTGGTCACTTATGCGACCAACGTCACCGCGCAGGTGCTGGCGGCGAAGCAGCTGCAGGCCACGGTGGAGCAGACGCAGGCGGCGATCAAGGCGGCGCTCGAAGGCGATCTGTCGCAGCGCATACCGCTGGAGGGCAAGAGCGGGCCGGTCGAAGCACTGAGCCGCGGTGTCAACGAATTATTCACGACCATCGGCGGCATGGTCGACGAGGTCAACGTGGTGGTCGAGGCCGCCAGGCAGTGTGACCTGAGTGCGCGCATCGACGCCACCGACAAGTCCGGTACCTTCGGCAAGCTGGCGTCTGGCATCAACACGCTGATCGACAACATGATGAGCCTGGTGCAGCAGATTAAGGTGTCGGCGGCGGAGGTGAAGACCGGCGCGCAGGAGATTTCCAAGGGCAACCTGAATCTGTCGCAGCGCACCGAACACCAGGCTTCGAGCCTGGAAGAGACGGCCTCGTCGATGGAGCAGATGACCTCGACCGTCAGGCAGACGGCTGATAACGCCGGCCAGGCCAACCAGCTGGCGCTGGCCGCGCGCCGGCAGGCCGAGAAGGGCGGCACCGTGGTCGGCGCCGCGGTCACCTCGATGGCCGGCATCAACGCCGCCTCGAAGAAGATCGCAGATATCATCGGCGTCATTGACGAGATCGCGTTCCAGACCAATCTGCTGGCGCTGAACGCGGCGGTCGAGGCCGCGCGCGCGGGCGAGCAGGGCCGGGGCTTTGCGGTGGTCGCCACCGAAGTGCGCAATCTCGCCGGACGCAGCGCTACCGCCGCCAAGGAGATCAAGGCATTGATCCGCGACAGCGTCGCGCGCGTCGAAGAGGGCAGCAAGCTGGTCGACGAATCGGGCAAGACGCTGGCGGAGATCCAGGCGGCGGTGAAGAAGGTCACGGACATCGTGGCCGAGATCGCCTCGGCGAGCCGTGAGCAATCCTCGGGCATCGAACAGGTCAACAAGGCCGTCATGAACATGGATCAGACCACGCAGCAGAACGCAGCGCTGGTGGAACAGGCCGCCGCCGCCAGCCAGGCGATCGTGGAGCAGGCGCAGGCGCTGGATCAGATGATTTCGGGATATCGGGTAGGCGACGACGGCGCCGCCGGCGAACGGCCAGCCAGCGAGCGACGCTCCGCTGCGCGTCCGTGGGCGCGCGCGGGCGCGACTCGCTGAATAGGGCCGATAGGACGGAACAGGGCAGCAGAGGCAACAGGAGCGGCACCATGGCGCGAACAATCTTGACGGTGGACGATTCGGCATCGATGCGCGAGATGGTGCGCGCGACGCTGACCGCGGCTGGCTACGAGGTGATCGAGGCCGTCGACGGCCAGGAGGCGCTCGACTATGCGCGCGAGAACTCCTGCGATCTGGTGATCAGCGACGTCAACATGCCGCGCATGGACGGCATCACGCTGGTGCACGAGCTGCGCAATCTGCCCAACTACCGGCTCACGCCGCTGTTGCTGCTGACCACGGAATCCAGCGCGGAAAAGAAGATGGAAGGCAAGCGTGCAGGCGCCACCGGCTGGATCGTCAAGCCGTTCAACCCGGAGCAGCTTCTGGCCACGATGGCGCGTGTACTGTAATGCGCAGCGCTGAATGACAGTGCACAAGCGCACTTCCGCTACCGGTCGGCATCGGGTCTTCACCGAGCATAGCGTCGGCACTGCACAGGAAGGTCAGCATGGGTTGCCGCCAGCGCTGCCCCAGTTCTCACACGTTGGTCGCTTCTGGGACCGCGAGCACCAGTGCTTTTCGGCCAAGCTGCTGCCCGGCGAATATTACGTGACCACCGTGGGCGAGCAGATCGCCACGGTGCTCGGTTCGTGCGTTTCTGCCTGTGTGCGCGACCGGCGTACCGGCATCGGTGGCATGAATCATTTCATGCTGCCGCAGGATGGTTCCAAGGGGACCAGCGCCTGGGGAACGGCGGTCAGCGCCGCCACCCGCTACGGCAATGTCGCCATGGAACGCCTGATCAACGATATCCTCAAACTCGGCTGCAGCCGCGACAACCTCGAAGTCAAGCTCGTCGGTGGTGGCAGGGTGCTGGGCGCCAGCGCCATCGACGTCGGCGCGCGCAACATCGACTTCGTGCGCAAGTACGTGGCGGACGAAGGCTTCCTGGTGTCCGGCGAGGATCTGGGTGACGTCTATCCGCGCAAGGTGCAGTACTCGCCCGCGACCGGCAAGCTGCGCGTCAAGAAGCTCAATGAGGTTCGCAACAACACCTTGTACGAGCGCGAGCGCAACTACGCCGAGGTGCTCGACAAGGAAGCCGTCGGCAACGATATCGAACTGTTCTGAGTTAACATATCAGTATCGAACATGGTTCTGCCGGAACAGCAAAACGTGGAATCCAAGAGCCCGGCGCAGCGAGATGCCAGTACCGCGGCCTTCGAGTTCGTGCGCGACCTGTCGCTGGAGCTGTCTGCCAGCACCATCGAGCTGCCGAGTTTTCCCGAAGTGGCGAGTCGGGTGCAGAAGGCGTTGTCGGAGGAGAATTCCAGCAGCGAGCGCGTGGTGCGGGTAATCGGCGCGGAGCCGATGCTGGCGACGCGCGTACTGTCGATGGCCAATTCCGCCGCCCTCAACCCCAGCGGCAAGCAGATCACCGAGCTGCGCACCGCGGTCACGCGCCTGGGGTTCGACGCGTTGCGCGCCGCCACGGTGAGTTTTGCCATGGCGCAGCTGCGCTCGGCGGCGGATTTCAAGAACGTGCGGCGCTACCTCGACGCGCTTTGGCAGCAGAGCGTGCTGGTGGCTTCGCTCTGCTTCGTGGTGGCGAGACGCAGCGGCAAGGCCAATCCGGACACTGCCATGCTGACCGGGCTGGTGCACGGGGTAGGCAAGCTTTACATCCTGACACGCTCCCAGCGTCATCCGGCGCTGTTCGCCGATCAAGCGATGTATCAGCACATCGTCAATGACTGGCATGGTTCCATCGCCAAGGTGCTGCTCGAGAACTGGCACATGGCCGAGGAGATCGTGGCGGCGGTGCACTCGCATGGCGACGACGCGCGCCAGCTGCGCGGCGCCAGCGCGGCGCTGGCCGATGTGGTCGAAGTGGCGCTGACGCTGGCGGCCTGCAAGCAGCTGCCCGAGACCCTGCCGGAACGCCTCGGCGGACTCAAGGCGGCGGCGCACCTGGAGCTGTCGGTGGAGGCCTGCCGGGCGTTGCTGGCGGAGTCAGCCGATGAGCTGGCGGCGCTGCGGGCGGCGCTCGGTTCCTGAGGGCTGATGGCGCTCGCGTTTAGCGAAAATCCCGGGAGTCGCGTTCCAGTCCCGACAGCCAGCGCGAGGCATCGTGGAGCTGCTGCGCCACCACATGTGCAACCCGGTCTCGCCGTTGCAACGACCCGTCGACCACCAGCAGGCTGGATTCCAGCGCGCAACGCCGCTGCGCGGCAAAAACTGCCGGCCAGAGAATGATATTGACGATACCGGTTTCATCCTCGAGCGAAGCGAACACCACGCCTGAAGCGGTCGAGGGTTGCTGCATGTGGGTAATCAGGCCGCCTACCCGCACGCGGCTGCCGTCCGGTATGCGTTGCAGCTCGATACTGCTGCTGAAGCCCCAGCGCGCAAGCCGCGTGCGCAACAGGGCCAGCGGATGGCGGCCGGTGGTGAGGCCGAGGTGTCGATAATCCGCCAGGATGTTCTGGATCTCGGTGGGAGCGGGCAGCGGCGTTCGCGCTTCACGCGCCGACAGGCCGGCGATCAGCCCGGGTAGCCGTTCGACGCCGAGCGCACGCCAATGCGCTTCATGCCGGTGCGCACTCAGCGCGGACAACGCCCCCGCGGCTGCCAGCGCGCGGGCCGAGCGCGGCGCCAGCTGCGCGCGGGCGGTGAGTCCGTCGACGTCTTCGAACGGCGCCAGCGCGCGCGCCTGCACGATGCGCTCTCCCTCGGCCGAAGACAGCCCCTGCACCAGGCACAACCCCAGGCGCAATGCCGGGCCTGCGTCCTGTCCCGCGTGCTCGAGCGTGCAGTGCCAGTCGCTTACGGTAATGTCGGCTGGCAATACCGTGACGCCGTTGCGTCGCAGGTCCTGCGTGATCTGCGCGGGCGCGTAGAAACCCATGGGCTGGCTGTTGATCAGCGCCGCGGCAAAGGCCGCCGGCTCGTGGCACTTGAGCCAGCAGGAGATGTAGGTCAGCAGCGCGAACGAGGCGGCGTGCGATTCCGGAAAACCGTATTCGCCGAAGCCGAGGATCTGCTTGTAGATCTGTTCGGCAAACTCCGCTCTGTAACCGTTGGCTGCCATGCCGTTGAGCAGCCGTTCGCGGTAAGGGGTCAATCCGCCGCGGCGCTTCCAGGCGGCCATGGCGCGGCGCAGCCCATCGGCCTCGCCCGGTGAGAAGCCCGCGGCGACGATGGCGATCTGCATGACCTGCTCCTGGAAGATCGGCACGCCGAGCGTTCGCTGCAGAACACCCTTGAGGGCCTCGCTCGGGTAGCTGACCGACTGCGGGTCCCGGCGTCGCTGTAGGTAGGGATGCACCATGTCGCCCTGGATCGGTCCGGGGCGCACGATCGCGACCTCGATGACGAGATCGTAGAAGTTGCGCGGCCGCAGGCGTGGCAGCATGCTCATCTGCGCACGCGATTCGATCTGGAACACGCCGATGGTCTCGCCGCGGCAGATCATGTCGAAGGTGGCGGTATCCTTCGGCGGGATGTCCTGCATGCTGAGCCGAACGCCGCGATAGCTCTCGATCAGATCGAAACAGCGGCGCAGCGCCGTCAGCATGCCGAGCGCCAGTACGTCGACCTTGAGCAGCCCGAGGGATTCCAGATCGTCCTTGTCCCACTGGATCACGGTGCGATCGGCCATGGCGGCATTCTCGATGGGCACCAGTGCGCTGAGCGGCTCGCCGGCAATGACGAAACCGCCCACGTGCTGCGACAGGTGGCGCGGAAAGCCGATCAGTTCGCGCACCAGACGTGCCAGCAGTTCGAGCCGCGCCGGCTCGAGCTCGAGCCCGCAGCGGCCGAGCGCCTGCTGCATCTGTTCGGGCGGCTCCCACCACATCTGCATGCGGGTCAGGCGGTCGATGTCGTCGTCGCCGATGCCGAGCGCGCGAGCCACGTCGCGGATGGCGCTGCGCGTGCGATAGCAGATGACGGTGGCGGCGAGTGCAGCACGCTCGCGGCCATATTTGTCGTAGATATACTGGATGACTTCCTCGCGCCGCTCGTGCTCGAAGTCGACGTCGATATCCGGCGGCTCGTTGCGCTCGCGGCTGAGGAAGCGCTCGAACAGCAGTTGCGTGCGCGCCGGGTCGATCTCGGTGATGCCGAGCGCATAGCAGACCGCGGAGTTGGCGGCCGAGCCGCGACCCTGACAGAGGATTCTCCTCTGATGCGCGAATTCGACCAGGTCGTGCACGGTCAGAAAAAAATGCTCGTAACGCAATTCGGCGATCAGGGCCAGCTCGCGCTCGATCAGCGCACGTACCCCGGCAGGCACCTGCCGCGGCCAACGCCGCGCGAGACCGGCCTCGGTCAGGGCGCGCAGGTGCGCAGCCGCGGTGAGGCCCGCCGGTACCAGTTCGGACGGATATTCGTAGCGCAGCTGCGCCAGCGAGAAGCTGCAACGTTCGGCGATCGCCAGGCTTTGATCGAGCAACGCCGGCGGATAGAGCGCGCGTAATGCAGGCGACGGGCGCAGATGCCGTTCGCCATTGGGGTACAACCGCCAGCCGGCCTCGGCGACCGTGCAGCGATGGCGCACCGCCGTGACCACGTTCTGCAGCGCCCGGCGTGACCGGACGTGCATGTGAACGTCGCCGGCGGCCACGGCCGGCAGCCCATGGCGGCCGGCCAGCGCGCACAACCGCGATAACTGCGCGTGGTCGTCGGCGCTGCGATGCAACTCGACCGCCAGCCAGCAGCGACCTTGGAACAGGTCGCGCAGCCACGCTGCGCGCACCTTGTCGACGGCCGCTGCTGGCGCCGCCGGCACCCACAGTGCCAGGCAATCATCCAGGCCTTGTTCAAAGTCTGCGCGCGTCAGCCGGTACTCGCCCTTTTTCGAGCGGCGTCGGCCGAGCGTGATGAGCCGGCAGAGCTGTGCATAGGCCTGCTGCTGCGGGGCCAGGAGTACCAGTTTCATGCCGCAGGTGGTGCTGAATTCGGCACCGATGATGAGCTTGAAATCCGCCTGTTGCGCCTGCGGCAATGCCAGTAGCGCCTCGTGGGCGCGCACCACACCGGCCAGCGAGCATTCATCGGTCAGTGCCAGGGCACGATAGCCGAGTGCATGCGCACGTCCGACCAGTTCGGCCGGATGCGAGGCACCGCGCAGAAAGCTGAAATTGCTCAGGGCATGCAGCTCGGCATAGCCGTTCATCGCCCACCTCTCACGCCCACAGTCCCTGCAGGTACCAATGGTCGGCACGCCGGTCGTGAAACAGCCAGAGCCGCGAACCCTGCCGGGTGCGCGCAAAGTAGTAGTCGCGGTTGCTGTCGCTGCCGTCCCACCAGCCGCTCTCGATACGCTCCGGGCCGTGCAACAGCGTGTCCGCGTCCGGCGTATCGACGCGTACTGGCGCGGACAGCAGCCAGCAGGGCCGCGGGGATGCATCCGGCGAGGTGATGATTTCCTGGGCGCGGTTCTGCTGCAGGGCGTGTTCCGGCGTCACGAAGCGCCAGCCGCGTTCCGGGCGATAGTCGGCCGCGAGCGTCAGCGCCCGGACGCTGTCCTCACCGAGGCGGGCACGCAGACGATCGAGCAGCCGCTGCAGTTGCTGCAGCGGCTGGGCATGGTCGCCGAACAGGTCGGTTTGCAATACCGTGGGAGAGGTGAATTCGAGCGCCTCCAGGCGCAGGGCGCTCACGGCTGCAGGCAGTGCCAGGGAATGCATGCGTTCCCGTACCAGCGTCAGGAACTGCGCGGCATCGCGCCCCGGCGCCGACAAGCCGATGCTGACGCGGCTGGCGGGGTGGCGATAATGTTCGAACTGCAGCAGGAAGCGCTGCACGCTGCGGTCGCGTGCGCGCAGATATCCCTGGAATTCCAGCAGCAACCGCTGCAGCGGGAACAGCAGGGCGGTGCTGTCGCGCACCTCGATGGCGAACTCGCAGCGTGCCCGATAGGTGAGCGGCAGGCGCCACGCCGGCCGCGGATCGCTGGCCTCGGCGAGCAGTCGCTGCAGGTAGAGCAGGGTTGCCGGCTCGAAGCGCCGCGCGATCGCTGCGGCGGGCAACGCCAGCACTTCACCAATGCGGCGCAGGCCGGAGCCCGTAAAGCCGCTCAGAACCGCCGCTGGCAGGTCCAGCAGAGTCAGTGGCATGGGCTCGAGCAGGGCGCGAAGCTGCGCCGGGGTGAGCGCATGGCAGCAGCCCGGGGCGCGTGTCAGTAACGCCGCGGCGGTGGGTGAGGGAGCCACGGCGCAGGCATGGCTGTAGCCGAGCTGCGCAAGCTCGGCTTTTATCCTCGAGAGCAGGGCGGAGAGACCCTCAAACAGGGCGCAGCTCGCTCCGAGTTCCAGCCACAGCAGGGGTTGCTCGGAGTCGTAGCTGACCAGGCTGCTCCACTGATAGGCCCATGCAGCCAGGCGTTCGAGCGCTACGCGTTGCGCCGGCAGATCTTCTGCGGGGAGTTGCGCGGGCGCCGCTTGCGGCTGAGCCCCCCGCGCTTCACGCGCCAGCTGCGGTAAGCGAATGCACAGCCAGAGCATGGGAAGTCGCCTGTGGGGTGGTGGGCTGCAGCGGCAACGGCAGCCGCAGGGACGCGCCAGCGCGACCGCCGCGGCATTTTTGCACCTCCACCGCCAGGCTCAGGCCGTCTGGCGTTGGTTGTAACCGCAGCCGTATTGCCGCGGGCGAGGGCTCGCGCGCGGCTTCGGCCGGTCGATAGAGGATGCCGAGGCTGCTGCCGGCTTCGGCGGCGAGCTGCAGGCGGCGTACATTCTTGTCGGTGATGACTGCGGGCCAGCTCAACACGGCGCCGACAGCGGGGCAGCGCAGCGCCTGTTCCGCCGCCCAGAGAGATTCCTGCACGCCCTGGGTCTGTACCACCAGAACGCGCCCGAGCGGTATGCCGTGCTGCGCCAGGGCGGGAGCGTAAGGATGATGAGGCGGTGCGATCCAGGCGATATGACGACCGGCCTGGGCCAGCTGCGAGAGGGCCGGCAGCAGCAGGCCGAGCTCCCCGATCCCCGGAACCGCCGGCATGAGTTCGCAGACGACACCCATGGGCCAGCCGCCCGGCAGACTGGCATCGAGCTCGGTAAACCCCGAGGGTGCCGCCGCCAGACCACGGCGCCACTCGCCATCCGACAGCTGGTGGCTGAGCTGCTCGAGGGTTACGGCGCGTGCATTGCAGCTACTGTACATACATACAGTATAGAGGCCTGACCCGGAACGGCAACCCTCTCGTTGCAGGCTGCAACCAGTTGGTTGACGGTATGCGCGCGCCCCGAGTCTGGATACTGTCAACCAACTGGTTGCCAGCGGCAACGCACTTGTTGCAGCCTTGGTCGCCGCGCCGATGGTCGCTGAAGAGTATGTTGAGTATTCTCTTTTATAAACAAAATATTACAATGTTTGTATAATGAACTTTATAGATAAGCTCAACGGCGCGATCGCCCGCCGGCAGTCGCTGCTGTGCGTGGGGCTCGATCCTCCGCAGGACCTGGTCACCCGGCTCGGCTTCGACAATTACGCCGACTTCAACCTGGCCATCATCGAGGCGACGGCCGACTACGCCTGCGCTTACAAGCCGCAGTTTGCCCACTATGCCGCTGTTGGCCGGGAGCGCGATCTCGAGGCCAGCATCGATGCCATCCGACGACTCTCGCCGGATGTCCCCGTAATCCTGGATGCCAAGCGGGGCGACATCGGCAATACCGCGCGGCAATACGCCCGCGAGGCGTTCGAGCGCTACCAGGCTGACGCCGTAACGGTGAATCCGTACCTGGGCCTGGACACGCTGCAACCCTTCGTCCGCTATGCCGATCGCGGCGTGATCGTACTCGTCAAGACATCCAACCCGGGATCTGGCGACTTCCAGGACCTGGAGCTCAGCAGCGGCGGACCGTTGTACCTGGCTGTGGCGCGGGCTGTCGCCGGACTCGGAGACAACATCGCATTCGTCATCGGTGCCACCTATCCCGAGCAGCTCGCGGAGCTGCGGCAGCAGTTTCCGCAGACCCTGTTCCTGGTACCCGGCATCGGTGCTCAGGGCGGCGAGCTGGCGCGGGTATTGAAGGCTGGCCTGGATGCCAGCGGTCGCGGCCTGCTGATCAATGCGTCGCGCGGAATACTGCTGGCCGATGCCGGTAAGTCGGGCCGCGCCCCGTATCTGGCTGCCGTCGGCCATGCGGCGCGGGCGTTGCGCGATGAGATCAACGCCCTGCGCGCGGCCGCTGCGCCGTAAAACCCGTGAGCTCGAGCGCATGCACTCATCCGTGCATGTCGCAGTCGCGTATCCTTGAGCCCGCATCGGCGCAGTTGCCATCGCTGCCACGACTGCAGCGCTCGCTACGCCTGGTTACCGAGCTGCTGGCGCAGCGGCTCGCCAACGCCAACGCGGCAGATACATCCCATTGGGATGAAACGGACTGGCGCATCGCCCCCGCCGTGGCGGCCATGCACGGTATTGCGCCACTTCTGAGCCGGCAGTCTTGGCGAGGGGCCCTGCCTGCCTGGCAGCAGTTTCTCGACGAGCAGCGGCAGCACACGGCCGCGAGGCACCAGCGTCTGGTCTGTTTGCTCGAGCGGCTCAACGAGGCGGCACGAGGTCTGAAACTCACCGCACTGGCGCTCACAGGAGTGGCGCTTCACAACCTTGGCATCTATGAGCCCGGCACGCGACCCATGGCGGATATCGACTCGATCCGGAGCGGCGTATCAGGCAGCAGCGCCAGCCGCGGAGCGTGCATCACGGCCTTGATCGGCCCAAAAGGCTGCTTCTATACTGCCTCCCAGGAGGTGGCATTACTCCTTAAGAACCGCCGCAAGGCTGATGATGCCTACCGTTAGCTATTCCGCCGTGCGGAAGAGGTAGGCCCGGATGCCGTCCGAAAGAGAATTCGCATGCTGCCTTTCCTGAGCATATTCGTCGGCGCAGGACTGGGCGCCTGCCTGCGCTGGTGGTTTAGCGTGCGCCTCAACCCGTTGTTTCCGACTCTTCCACTTGGAACGCTGGCATCCAACGTAATCGGCGGCTATGTGATCGGCGTTGCCGTTGCCTACTTTGCCGCCCGTAGCGATCTGCCGCCCGAGGCGCGCTTGTTCGTGATCACCGGATTTCTGGGTGGACTCACCACCTTCTCGACATTTTCGGCCGAGGTGGTGGGGTTGCTGACACAGGCCCAGTTCGGCTGGGCGATCGCACTGATGACGGCGCACCTGGCGGGCTCTTTTGGCGCCACCTTCGCCGGGATTCTCAGCATGCGCTGGTTGTTCCGGGGGAGCGGCGCATGACCTCGAACGGTCATCTACTGCATCTCTACATGCGCGAGGACCAGCGGCATCATCACGAGCTGCTGTGGCAGTGGCTGCTGACCGCGGCCAACAGACTGGGAATTCGCGGCGGCTCCGCGTTCCGCGCCATGGGCGGCTTCGGACACCACCATGTGCTGCACGAGCAGCGCTTCTTCGAGCTGGCGGGCACACTCGCGATTCAGGTGGAATTCATCGTCGATGAGGCAGAGTCGAAGCAATTGCTGGAGCTGATCGAGGGGGAAAAGATCCGCATTTTCTACGCCTGCACCCCCGCCCAATTCGGCGTACTTTCGGAGTGATATCAGCTAGCTATGCTTGTTATCTCGAATTTATTGGATGTCGCATCTGAACCAACGCGCGCACGTGGTACTCTAAGTCGCTGTATTGACTTCATTTCGTTCGCCCCTCCCGCTTTATGGTGAATCGACAGACATGCTGACCGCCGTCGCTCGACCCGCCCTGACGATTGCAGTCCTGCTGGCCCTTTCGATCGCTGCCGCACCCGATCGCGCAATGGCCACGACGTACCTGCTTTCCGACCCCAACGACGACGTCGTGGGCCAGGATAAGAGCGTAACCACCGTCTACGAGGACACGCTTTACGATCTGGCGCGCACCTACAGCCTCGGCTCCGAAGAACTCATTCGCGTCAATCCTGGCGTGGATCCGTGGCTGCCCGGCGCAGGCAAGGTGCTGATCATTCCCGACCGCCACATCCTGCCCGCGGCTCCGAGAGAAGGCGTCGTCGTCAACCTGCCCGAACACCGACTCTACTATTACCCGAAGCCGGTGCGCGGCAAGCCGGTCACCGTCATTACCTATCCTGTCAGCATCGGCAAGATGGACTGGCACACGCCGATCGGACTTACTCACGTCATCGCCAAGACCAAGAATCCGACCTGGTATCCGCCGGAATCGGTACGCAAGGAGCATGCGGCGGCCGGTGACCCGTTGCCCACGGTCGTGCCGCCCGGACCCGACAATCCCCTGGGGGCATATGCCATGCGGCTCGCAGCTGGCAATGGCACCTACATGATCCATGGCACCAACAACCCGATTGCGGTGGGGCTGGCGGTGACACACGGCTGCATCCGCATGTACCCGGACGATGTCGCCGCGCTGTTTCCTCTGATCCCCGTCGGCACGCCGGTGCGCATCATCAATCAGCCGGTCAAAGTCGCCTGGGTCGATGGCGAGCTGCTGCTCGAGGCGCATCCGCCGGTGGATGCGGAGGGACAGAGTTTCGAGCCAGATGTCGATCAATTCGCCGCGCTGCTGCGGGAAGCCGTCGGCGACAGCACGGTCGCCATTCACTGGGACTACGCACGCGAGGTGCTGCAGAAGGCTGATGGCGTGCTCGCTACGGTCGGCCTCGAGGCCGATCTGTCGGCGCTGAACGATCCGGCGCCAGACTCGGCTCCCGCGGCCGCGCCGAACGACACGACGGTGAAGGCGCCCGCGGCATCGACCGACGTCCCGGCGGCAGGTCTCGCGGCATCCGGTGGACCCGCCACGGCGCCGGGCGCCTCCTACGAGGCCGCGGCCCGGCGTACGGCAACCGCGCAGACGGCGGCGCAGATCTCCACTGGTAATGGCAGCGGCCACTCCCCATAGAGTCTGCATGGGTTGATTGCGCGCTTTGCGCTTCAGAGTTGAACCGCGGCGCAGATCAGCTATAGTTCGCTGCCCGGATCGGGGTCAGGGACCCCGTAACATACTGATTAGACGATATTTCTCAGCGAAACACGATGTCCGAACGCGAAAACGAGAGCTTCGACTTGGACGAGGAATTCAGCGTAGAGACCGAGGACAGCACCGACTACGACGGTTTGCTGGCTCGTGTGGACAAACGGGTGCGCGCGCAGGGTAAGCGCGGCAAAGCGGCGTGGAGCCGGCTCGAAGAGGTGCTGGCCGACCGCAAACTGGAGAAAGATCTCCGAGACGTGTTCGACGACGACGAGCTCTAAGCCGCTCGCGCGGGCTGCTGCTCATGACTCTTCGCGACCAGTCCAACTGGATCGTGCTCAAGTTCGGTGGCACGAGCGTTTCCAGCGTTTCCAATTGGCACAACATTGCCGGCGTGGTACGCGCGCGCCTCGCCGACGGTGTGCGTCTGCTGGTGGTGCACTCGGCGCTGAGCGGCGTCACCGATCGCCTGGAGGCGCTGCTGACGGCCGCCCTGGCCGGTAGTCACGAGCCGGTACTCGAGGACATCGCGCGCCGTCATGGCAGTCTGGCCGCAGCGCTGGGGATCGGGGTCAGTACCGAACTCGAGCGCTATTTCTCCGAGTTGCGTCACATCGCCGCGGGCATCGCGCTCATGGGAGAGGTGAGCGACCGCACGCGCGCGCGCGCGATGTCGAGCGGCGAACTCATGGCCACGGAGCTCGGCGCGCGCTACCTCGCGGCCGAGGGGATAGATGCCCGCTGGTGGGACGCGCGTCTCGGGCTCAAGGCCGCGCAGCGCAGCGCCGCCACGCAGCGCGCGAATTTTCTGTCTGCCACCTGCGATTACGAACCCGATCCGGCGCTGCGCGCGCAACTGGATGCGCTGCCAGGCGTACTCGTGACGCAGGGCTTCATCGCCAGTGATGCCGCCGGTGACACGGTTCTGTTGGGCCGCGGTGGCTCGGATACTTCGGCGGCGTACTTCGCCGCCAAACTGCTGGCCAGGCGGCTCGAGATCTGGACCGACGTCCCTGGTCTCTTCAGTGCCAATCCGCGCTCGACCCCGCAGGCGCGGCTGCTGCGATCACTGCACTACGACGAAGCCCAGGAGATTGCCTCGAGCGGCGCCAAGGTACTGCATCCGCGCTGCATTCTGCCGGCCAAGTCGCAGCGCATCCCAATCGCGATCTATGCCACCCAGACCCCGTTGCTGGAAGGCACCCATGTATCGGCCGACGGCGGCGATGGCGTGGCACAGGTCAAGGCCGTATGCATCAAGAAGGGCATCACGCTGGTATCGCTCGAGAGCCCGGGCATGTGGCACGAAGTCGGGTTTCTGGCCGACGCGTTCCAGATCTTCAAGAGTCACGGGCTGTCGATCGACCTGGTCTCTACCTCCGAGACCAATGTCACCGTCTCGCTCGACCCGGCGGCCAATACGCTCGACCAGAGGCTGCTCGACGCGCTGATCGCCGAGCTGTCGCGGCTCTGTCGCGCTCAGGTGCTCGGTCCCTGCGCCTCCGTGAGCCTGGTCGGCCGCAACATCCGCGGCATCCTGCATCAGCTCGGTGAGGCCTTCGAGCTATTCGCAGAACAGCGCGTGTATCTGTTGAGCCAGGCCGCCAACGATCTGAATTTCAGCTTCGTGGTCGATGAATCCCAGGGTGACCGGCTGGTCAACGAGCTGCATGAACGGCTGATCCGTCCGGTGCGGGCGGGCGCCATCCTGGGTCCGACCTGGGAGCAGTTGTTCGCACAGCCGGCGAAGGCCGCCGCCGCCCCGGCCGCCAGCTGGTGGCGTGCGCGCCGCGCCGAGCTGCTCGAGTTGGCGACCAGGCACGACTGTGCTTACGTCTACGATCCCGGTGTGATCTCGGCCAAGGTGCGCGCGCTCAAGGGCCTGAGCGCCATCGATCGGGTGCTGTACGCCATGAAGGCGAATCCGAACGGCGAGATCCTGCGACTGCTGGCTGCTGCCGGCATCGGTTTCGAGTGCGTTTCACGCGGCGAGATCGAGCATTTGCTCGAATCCGTACCCGACATCGATCGCGAACGCATCCTGTTTACTCCCAACTTTGCCGCGCGCGCGGAATATCAGTGGGCACTGGCGGCCGGCATCACGCTGACGCTCGACAACCTCTATCCGCTGCGTCAGTGGGGCGAGCTGTTCCGGGACCGCAGCGTCTTCATCCGCGTCGATACCGGTACCGGTCGCGGGCATCATCATCACGTGCGCACGGCGGGCACGCACGCCAAGTTCGGCGTGCCGCTGGCGGACCTCGACCAGCTGCAGCGGCTGACCGAGCGTCATGGCGTCGTGGTCACCGGCCTGCACGCGCACTCGGGCAGCGGCATCTTCAACGCCGATAACTGGTCGGAAGAGGCGAGCCTGCTGCTCGACCTGCTGCCGCGCTTCCCACAGGCGCGGGTCATCGACGTCGGCGGGGGCCTCGGAGTGCCCGATGGCATCGATCAGCCCGAACTGGATCTCGGGCGGCTGAATGCAGTGCTGCTGGCAGCCAGGGAACGGCGCCGCGACATTTCGCTCTGGCTGGAGCCGGGCCGCTACCTGGTGGCGGAGTCCGGCGCGCTGCTGGCACGCGTGACGCAGACCAAGTCCAAGGACGAGATCCGCTACGTCGGTATAGCCACCGGCATGAATTCCCTGATCCGGCCGGCGCTCTACGGTGCCTGGCACGAGATCGTCAACCTGACGCGGCTGGATGAGCCCGCGACCGAGATCGCCAGTGTCGTCGGTCCGATCTGCGAGAGCGCCGATTTTCTCGGCCATGACCGCCTGCTGCCCCCGACCCAGGCGGGTGACGTCATGCTGATCGCCAACGTCGGTGCCTACGGCCGCGCGATGAGCTCGCGCTACAACCTGCGAGAACCGGCGGTCGATATCGTGCTGCGGTGACGCGCGCGCAGTATTTCGGCCACCTGCGGCAGCGACAGGCCGCGTGCGTGCAGCAGCACCAGCAGGTGGTAGATCAGGTCGGCGCTTTCCCCGAGTAGCGCCTGGTCGGATTCGGTACAGGCGGCCAGCGCCACCTCGAGGCCTTCCTCGCCGGTTTTTTGCGCCATGCGCCTGATGCCACCCCGGAACAGCCCGGCGGTGTAGCTGGCCTCGGTGGGCTGCGCGATCCGCTGCGCGATGATGCGCTGGAGTTCGTCGAGGAACGCCAGCGGCGGCTGCACTGCGTCGCCGAAACAGCTGCCGGTACCGGTATGACAGACTGGTCCCGATGGCAGCGCCTGCAACAACAGCGTGTCCGCATCACAATCGATCAGCAATGCGCGCAGCTCCAGCTGGTTGCCCGAGCTCTCGCCCTTTTGCCACAGCGTGCCGCGCGAGCGGCTGAAGAAGGTCACCCGACGCGATTCGAGGGTGCGCTGCAGGGCCTCGCGGTTCATGTAGCCGAGCATCAGCACGCTGCCGTCGCGCGCGTCCTGCACAATCGCGGGCACCAGGCCGCCGCCCTTGTCCCAGTCGATGCGCGCCAGCTCCGCCGGCGTCGGCGTCAGGCTCATAGTCGTATCTCCAGTCCGCGACGGCGCAGCGCCCGCTTGAGATCGCCGATCTCGATGGTACCGCTATGGAACACGCTTGCAGCCAGCGCGGCGTCCACC
>JBAUYT010000034.1:0-2488 GCA_049584935.1 Steroidobacteraceae bacterium | reverse complement strand
CAAAGCCTTCAATCGCTCGTCGCCGTCGAAAAATCCCGGTTGCCCCGCCATCCTCGATCCCCCGCCATCCCCCCAGCCCAGAAGCGGGCGATTCGTGATCAAAAACAACCAGTTTTTAGAGGCGTCCTGCTGCCGAGATAATATCTCCAATGCCCCAAGCGCCACCATTAATTGGAGGAGGCACGCCGAATCTGCCATACGAAAGGTAATAAAGGAGCAAAGACTGTGCTAACCAGCATCTGCACTAACGTCGGTGCGCCGAAGAGGGCGCTGAAGGAAGCGGCAATCGCGCCTCCGGAAACGCCCAGCATTATCAAGTGAATGACGATTTCGCCCTTGCGCGATGCTCCGTACCCGTTTCTGCCGGAAGCCGTTCTATCAATGGTCCTCGCGATTACCATAACCTCTGCTCACCTGGAGCAGTTCGAAGACGCATACGCTCGCGCGTGCAACAGGAGCGCTACCGCCATATTCGGGAATATACGCATCCGACGCCGCGCACGCCAGGGAACCCGCCGCGCATGTGCGCGCCATCAAGAGCGACGCCGATGCGATCTTGAGTGAAGGACTGCCCTTTCAAAACTCAAGAAATTCGGGAAGCCGGTTTGCCTCTCGAAAACGAGGATTTTTGAGAGGGGTAGCCAAAATCAAAAAGCCAGTGCTGGAAACCCCTTAAACCTCTCTCAAAACGCATTCTTGCTTTCAGCCTCGCAAAAGGCAAGAGTGCGGTTGAGTTTCGAGAGGATCCATGACGATCAAACGGACAAAGGCCGGTTACCCAGCGGTACGGGCGAAGCGGCGACTTCGGCCGGCCGCGCCGAAGGTCGCGCGAGCGCGATCATCCGATGCCGGCGACATCTCATCGAAACCGATGCTGATCGGCTATGCCCGTGTGTCGACCGTAGACCAGAACCTTGCCTTGCAGCGCGACGCACTGACCGAAGCAGGGTGCGCCAAGATTTTCACCGAGCAGATGTCGGGTGCGGTTAGAGACCGGCCGGCGTTACATGACGCGCTCGAATTCGCCCGCAGCGGCGACACGCTCATCGTGTGGAAGCTCGACCGCCTGGCGCGGTCGATGATGCAGTTGATCGAAACCCTCGAAACCCTGCGGGTGAGGGGTATCGGGTTTCGCAGCCTGACCGAAGCCCTCGACACGACGACCGCACAGGGGCGGCTGGTTTTTCACATGTTTGGTGCGCTGGCGGAATTCGAGCGCAGCCTGATCCGGGAGCGCACCCAAGCGGGCCTCGCCGCTGCTCGGCGCGCTGGCCGCACAGGCGGCCGTCCGCCGAAACTCACGGATGACGATATCGAGGCCGCCAAGGCGATGCTGGCCAATCCCGACATCGGCGTGACCCAAATCGCGCACCGTCTCGGCGTTTCTCCCGCGACGCTTTATCGGTATATCCCCGCCGCGCGAACCGCAAATGCACCGACGCTTGAGAACGACGCGTGAATGAGGGCGGCAATCGCCCGGTAGAGGCGGAAGATTGCAAGCCAGCTTCTGCGAGCTTGGGAGGTTTACGATGGCTTCGCGCACGTCCCTCGATCAAGTCGCTCTCTCCAGTTGTCCGACCTGTTTTTGTTGCATGCCGCAACTTCAATCCGCTGCTCGTCGAATCAATCGGGAAATGTCTCGACGCGGCTTTATCGCCGGGGTAGGCGCCTCACTCACATCGCTCGGGCTTGTTCAGCCGGCCGGCGCGCAAGCGGCTCCCCGCGGCCCCACGCCGCCAATCGTGTTCGGGAATTTTCTGCTTTTCGACGGAAAGTCCAAACCCTTACGCGGAGGGCTTCGCCTTCTTATCGAGGGCAATCGTGTCAAGCGGATCGCCATCGGTGAGATGACTCCACCGGAAGGCGCGCGAATGATCGATTGCGGCGGACGGGTTATCATGCCGGGCCTGATCGACGCGCATTGGCATACGATCTTCGCGGCGCTCCCGCTCAACGCTCTGCTCGCGGTAGACATCGGATATATCTTTCTTGCCGCAAGCGCCCAGGCCGAGCGGACACTGATGCGTGGCTTCACCACCGTCCGGGACCTCGGCGGGCCGTCCTTTGCGTTGAAGCAGGCGATCGACGAGGGGCTCGTGAAGGGGCCTCGCGTCTTTCCGTCGGGCGCCATGATCACGACGACCGGCGGACATGGGGACATGCGTCCGCTCGCAGATCTGCCAAGGAGCCCGGGCGGCCCGCTGAGCTACACGGAGCTGACGGGCAGCGCCTATATCGCCGACAGTGCAGATGCCTATATCGCCGACAGTGCAGATGAGGTCAGGCTGCGCGTGCGCGAACAGCTGGTCCTAGTGTCCTGAGCCAGAAATTCGTGACATAATTAGATGTGAGAAGCTCGCATGGGGGTGGGGGTGCGAACGGGTCGTCCGGTAGCCAAGATTGAATTGACGGCGGCGGTTGCGGGTATCCTGGAAGGTTACACGCAGCGCCGCAAGACGGCGCAGGCTTTGGCGTTGCGGGCGCGGAT
>JBAUYT010000033.1:0-1670 GCA_049584935.1 Steroidobacteraceae bacterium | reverse complement strand
TCACCATGGTGGGGGGGCTGGTGCTGAGCCAGGCGTTGACGCTGTTTACGACACCTGTCATCTACCTGTACCTCGACCGTCTGACCGGTGCGCGCCGGCGTAAACGGGCTGATAGAGCAGCCGCCGGAGATGCAGGCGCTGAGGTGAGTATGTCCTCGACCATGCGCGGATGAGGGCGTTAGGCGGACGCTGCGTCACCTCTTTCCAGATCACGTCTGTCGCGGTCCTTTTGCCTGAGAGTTTACCGGGCGGTTGCTCCTTCGGCGCCGCCGCTTGCACACTGGTCTCTCCCAGCGACGCAGCGCACGCTAAGCTAGGGCACGCGCGTCATCACGGCGAGATGCCTGCCATTGATTTCAAACTGCAGGTCGCGCTGTCTTCTCCCGCTCCCAAGCTTCGCGTAATTAATTGGCGCGCCGCGCGCATCAGTGAGCCGAATGCCCCACTGCCCAGACGTATGCCGCAACCGCCTGCACATCGGTATCCGACAACGGCGCGCCGCCGCGTGGGGGCATCGCCCCTGCGCGCGCCTTCGGCGCTGCCACGCCGGCATTGATGGTTTGAATCAGCGCCGGCAGGCTGCCATCGCTCCAGAGCCATTGCCCGCTTCTCAAATCCGAGCCGATCGGAGTGCCCTTGGCGTTGGACCCGTGGCAGCCGCTGCAGGTACCACCACTCGCGCGACCGTGAAAGATTCGATCTCCTAGAGCCAGCTGGTCCGCCGAGGCGCCGGCTGGCAGCGGGAGTGTCTGAGACGCTATCCCCGTATCGGGGTGCATACCTCCGGGCGGCAGCGCGTTCGCCGAACTGGAGCTGCTGGTCGGAACCGCGGGCGCAGCCGCCACCGCAGCATCGGGGCTGCCGTGGAAAGTCACACGCCAGATCCGGCCGTGCTTGTCGTCCGAAATGTAGATCGCGCCGCCCGGGCCGACTGCCAGACCGGTCGGCCGATAGGCTGATTCGCCCGGCTCCTTGACGGCCCCGGCGAAGCCATCGGCAAATACGACGTACGGGCCGCTGGCCTTGCCATCCCGTAACGGCTGGACGACGACTTGTAACCTGCCTGAGGCTTAGGCGAGCGATTCCAGGAGCCATGGAATGAGATGAACGCGCCTTCCCGATAGGCGCGCGGAAATCGTTGATCCGTCACGATCAACACCGCCATGGGTCCCCAGTGCGCCGGAAAGGCCGCAACCGGCCCGGTTCGCTGCGCGCAGAGGCCCACGCTCTTGCCGCCGTCACCACCGTATTCGGGCGCGAGTACGAGCTTGTGTTGCAGGCCGTCGTAGTAGCACTCGGGCCACCCGTAATCGGCACCCTGTTTGAGTTCCACGAGCTCCTCGGCAGGAAGCTCGGAGCCCTGTTCCGCCGTGTAAAGCGCCGGCCAATCCTGCAGCAACTGATCGCGGCCGTGTTCCGTGACAAGCACCCGGCCGGCGGTATCGATGGCGATGCCCTCGCCGTTGCGATTACCGGTGGCATAACGTTCGGCCGCCGAGAAGCTTTGCCCGGTCTCGTTGGCGTCGTAGCGCCAGGTGCCCCCGCGCGTTGCTCTCTCCGTGCAGGGGGTGTTGCCGGACGAATTGGGAACGCGGTTCCGATGCTCACAGGCATTGGTCGCTGTGCCGAGATCGACGAATAGCTCCCTGCGCATTGATGATGAAGGGATG
>JBAUYT010000032.1:0-8144 GCA_049584935.1 Steroidobacteraceae bacterium | reverse complement strand
GGTCGTCGATATACAATAGTGGGGTATAGTATCTGATGATGGAAGCAAATCCGTCATATTTGCTCTGTACCTTGATCGACTGCATTTCCTGCTGACTAACCGTGGAAAACGCCAACTCCCTGCCCGCTCGGAGACGAGCGCTCAAGCTGTTAGTGCTCGCGACTACCGGTGCGGTGGCGGGGCTCCCTGGAGTAGTCCGGTCACAGACTCCTGCTGATCCCGCTCCGGACACCGGCCAGGCGGTGGCGCTCGGGCCGACCACGCGCTGGCCACAGATCGTCGGAGCCCAGTACACCTTCATCCTGCAGGATGAGAGCTCGCTGGCCTCCCCCTACCGCGGACGGCTTAGCCTGGATCCGGCGGGAGATACGCAACCGACTGATACCGTAGGGCTCTATCTCGGCTGGGCACCCCTGAGCTGGCTGCAGGCCTACGTGGATGTTGAGCGCTTCGTGGGCGCCGGCGTCAGCAATGCCACCGGTCTTGCCGGCCTGACCAATGGCGACGTTGTGCGTGAGGGTGCTACGGGGCTCAAGAAGGAGTTCTACTTTGCGCGGGACTACCTACGCTTCATGCTGCCTCTGGGAGACGGTGTCACGGCGGTCGATCGGGCCAAGGACCAGATCGGCGGCGGCGAGGCGGCCACGCGCTTGGAAATGAAGCTTGGCCGTATGGCGGTCAACGACGATTTCGACAACAACCGTTACGCCGGCGACCCGCGCGGCGAGTTCCTGAACTGGTCCTTGTGGGCCAATACCGCCTGGGACTATGCGGCCAACACGCGCGGCTATACCGACGGCGTCGTGGTCGGCTTCATCAGCCCCGCCTGGTCACTCAAGTACGGCATCTACAAGATGCCCGTATACGCCAACGGCCAGCAGCTCGTGAGTTCTCTGACCCGCGCAAATGGCCAGAACCTGCAGCTGACCCTGTCGGATCTGCCCACGGGCACCATCGTGCGCCTGCTTGGCTACTTCAACATCGCCAGCATGGGCCTGTATCGGCAGGCGCTGGAAATAGCGGCGGCTGATCACACCGTCCCGGACATCGTCGCAGACGACAAGCCCGGCCGGCAGAAGCACGGCTATGGCCTCAATCTCGAGCAGCCGATTGCAGATGAAGGCGACACCGGCGCCTTCCTGCGCTGGGGCTGGAACGATGGCAACGAGGAGAGCTTTGCTTTCACCGAGGTCGATCAACTGCTGAGCTTCGGCGGCCAGTTGTCGGGTAAACACTGGTGGCGGCCCGATGATCGTTTTGGCATCGCTGTGGCCAGTGAGAGCCTGGACGCGCCGCACGAGCAGTACCTGGCCGCCGGCGGTTCAGGCTTCCTGCTCGGAGATGGGCATCTGAACTACGGACACGAGCAGATTCTCGAAGCCTACTACCGCCTCGAATTCAACTGGCCCCAGAAGCCGGGGCCCCTCCACTGGCAGTTGAGCCCCGACTACCAGTTCATTCAGAACCCGGGCTACAACCGCGATCGCGGCCCGGTGCACTTCTGGGGCCTTCGCTTCCACCTCGAATACTAGGCAGTCGCGCTGATAAGCGCCGCCCTGGCGGGGCCTTCAACGCTCGGCGCGACGATTGACCTCGACCGTCACGTGGGTCAGTTCCTGGTGGACTGACAGCAGCGATCGGATCTCATCCGAGGACACCACCTCCGCGGTCTCGACGCTGAGCACGCAGGCGAACTTGCCCTTGCCCACCCGCCAGACGTGCAGATCCTCGATGGTGGCTGGTACACGGCAGCGGCACAGGGACTCCTTGATCCCGGCTACGACCGGCGCATCCATCTCCGCATCCAGCAGAATGCGGCCCGTATCTCGCAGCAGCGTAAAGGCCCAGGCTGCCACGATCAGGCTGCCGATGATGCCCATGACCGGGTCCAGCCAGGCGGCGCCGAAATACTTGCCGCCGGCCAGTGCCCCGATGGCCAGCACCGACGTGACCGCATCGGCAGCCACATGGACGAAGGCGGATCGCAGGTTCAAATCGTGGTGCGCGTGGCCGTGGTCATGTTCATGCTCGTGGTCGTGGTCATGCGCATGCGGACGCGCACTGTGCGTATGGCCGTGCGAGTGCCCCGCCCCACCCGCTCCGGCCAGCAGCCACGCGGAAGCCAGGTTGACGAGGAAACCGAGACAGGCGATGCCGATGGCCTGATCGAAGGCAATGGGCGCCGGATGCATCAGCCGCGTCACCGATTCGTAGCCCATGTAGACCACGACACCCACCAGGAAGATGGCGCTGGTGTATCCGCCCAGGATCTCTATTTTCCAGGTGCCGAAGGCGAAGCGCTCGTCGCGCTGCAGGCGGCGCGCCAGGGTATAGGCGGCCGCGGAGAGCCCGAGTGCGATGGCGTGCGAACTCATGTGCCAGCCATCCGCCAGCAGCGCCATGGACTGGAAGATCCAGCCGGCGGAGATCTCGACCACCATCATGATGACGGTCAGCAGCACCACCAGCCGCGTGCGCTGCTCGGCCAACGGGTTGGCGTCGTTGAAATCGTGGCTGTGACGCATATGCATACTGTACCAGAGTATGGTATTTTGGGACCACTGGAGTGATGCATGGCACACCTTCTACGCAACAAGTCCAAGCTGCTGGCGCGCGTGCGGCGGCTGCGCGGTCAGGCCGAGGCGCTCGAGCGCGCATTGGGAGAGGATCAGGAATGCACGGCCGTGCTGCAGCAGATTGCCGCAGTGCGGGGGGCAGCCAACGGGCTCATGTCAGACGTGCTGGAGGAACACCTGCGGGAGCACCTGGGTCCACAGAGCGGCTCGGTGGCCCAGCGCGAGCGGGACCTGCTCGAGGTCGGCCAGATCTTTCGCCGCTACCTGCGCTAGCCGACGTCAGGCTCGGCAGCGCCAGGCTGCTCCGTGTTCAACCCAAGAACGGCGCGCAGGCTGCCGATCCGCTGCGCCCTCACCCTGCCCAGGCGAACCTCGGTGCCGCGCCGGTCAAAGAGATCGCAGAAAATTCAATACATCCTGTTGCTGCCCTTCGCTGAGCGCATTGAACTGCTGCACCACCGTATTGGCCTCGCTGCCGGAGCTTTTATGCGCCTCGATGGCCGTCAGCAGATCGCTGGTTCTGCCGTCGTGCAGGAAGTAGATACGCTGGCCCAGACCCCAGAGTGGCGCGGAGCGGAATTCATCCGGACCCGCCGCGCCCTGGGTGATCCCATCCGCCAGGCCCTGCCCCATGTGGTGCACTAACAGGTCCGAATAAAGATTGGCGGGTTGGGCGGACAGGGCCGGGCTCGGCGCTCTCGAGGAACCCGTGGCGATGGCGGCCCCGGTCATCAGGGTTGGCGTGTGGCAGGAGGCACAGCCGGCGCCGATGAAGAGTTGCCGGCCATTGATGATCGATGGCGTTGCCGCGGCGGGTTCGGGAGGCGCCAGCATGCGCATGAAGTTGGCAAACGCCTCGATGTCCGACAGCGCCGCCATGCCGCCGCCCGCCGCGGCCGGAAAGAAGTTGTCAGTGTCCTCGGGCGTTATGTTGTAAGGCCTGCAGCCGGCTGTTTCAACGCGCTCCTGCGGGAACAGCTCGTTGGAGATGCCCATCTCGACGTTGTAGGCCTCGCCCGCAAACATCAGCAGCGACTTGTTCTGCGCCTTCCAGCCAAAGCGCGTAATCGTGCCGTCGTTGGCGCTGCGGTTGACATTGCCTCCCTGGATCGCATTGGCGTGCCCATGCACGCCGACACGCGCATTCTGCATGGCGTTGTTCTGCATGTTGGCCAGAATGGCCGAATCGGGAATCGCCTCGATCAGCCCCGCGCCAAATGTCGGAGTCGGAACGCGGAAGACGATGTTGGGATTGCCGCCCTGCCCGGTCACCGGGTCACCTGCTGGGGAGAAATCGGGCTGCCGCAGTGCGCAGCCGCCGGCATCCGAGCGTCCGGTGACGACGAACAGATTGTGCACGCTGCCGTCGGCGGTGCCGTTGGACTGCACGAAGCGCGCCTCCCGCACCGGACCGTCGGTGGCGATGAACCAGGGCATGCCGTTGTTGGCAGCGTACGCGGTCGCGATGGCGTAGAGCGGGTTCCGGGCCGGGCTGCTGCCGCCTGCGGTCGGATACAGGTGGCAGGACACGCAGGAATTGGAATTGAATCGCGGCCCCAGGCCATTGCCCTGCGCAGTGCTCGCGCCGCTGACGACCTCGGATGTCTGAAAGCGATTAAGCCCATCCTCGAAGAATGCGAGCTCCGCCTGGTTCAGCCCCGTCATCGGCACCGGCGGCCCGTTGACGCTCGATTCCTGCCGGACTCCCGGATCCGTCGGCTGCGCGCGTGCCGCTGCAATGGAAAGCGCGGCCATGAGCAGCACGATCAAGTTCGTTCCAATCGATGCAAATGAGATCTGCATGGCGCCCTCCCGTGTATTTGTCTGCGGCCGTCAGCGCGGTATAGGCGCAGCAGGGCGCAGGGTCCACGTGACGCGGTTTGACTACGTCGCCAGTGGGCGACGATGCTGTTGGTGGGAGACGGTTGAATGAGGGATGCGGCTGACCTGCGCGGGCCCGCCTTCCTGATCCTGAGCTGTTTTGCGCTGGGGTCAGTGGTCTGTGGGTGCTGCGCGCGTCTGCCCTGCGAACCGCATGCGGTGATTCGTAAGCCGCGGCACTAACGGCTGGCCTGCTCCAGTGTGTGTTCGAGCTCGACGTGTCCGAGCTCGACGCGATGATCGGCTCCTTCCCAGGTGCTGCCGTAGCGGCGCGTGAAGTCGAGCACCGCATGCGGCTCGAGTTCCGCGGCCGTCAGCTCCGCGGTCCACAGTCCAAACAGACCGAGCCGGGCTTCGCGCTCCTGCAGCTCGTTCCAGCCGTTGAAGCCGCAGTGCAGCGTGAATGGCCGGCGGTCCTGGATGCGCAGCGCCCTGCCCGCCTCGAGCCGGCCGATCGGCACTTCGCAGCGCCAGTGCCAGGCCGGGGCCGCGCGCGCGCGACCGCTGTAATGCTGCGCCACACTCTGCAGCAGCTCTACCGGGCGCCCGCTCTCGCGCGCGATGAGCAGCTTCAGGAACTCGGCGTGTGACCACAGCAGCGGCATGGCGCTGCCCGAGGGTCGCCCGGGAGCCAGCTCGAGCGCCGGTATGGGAGCCGTATCCCAGACCTGCTCGGGCAACATGCCGCCGATGCTGGCGCAGTTCCAGATGGTATTGAGATAAGACAGCGGATCCTCCCCAGCCTGCAGCGCCAGGTGGCCGCGTTCGCCCGCGAGCAGCGGCCACGCGCGGCCGATGCCGCTGCCGTCGAAGGCGCGGCCGTCGGCATGCTCGCCGTAGCCGTCGTCGTTGTAGCGGTGATAGAGCGCGCCGGAGGGCGTGTCCACTCGCAGCACGCGGTCGACCACCTTGATGGTGTCCTGCACGCGCGGATCGCTGGAACTGCGCAGCCCGAGCCGCACCAGGTAGGAGAAATCCAGGCTGACGAGCGCGGACGCCATGAGCTCCTCGCCCTGCCGGTTGCGCAGCAGCACCTGGCCGCCGAGCTCGCCGGACTTGTCGAGGGTCGCGATGCGCACGTAGTACCCGGCCACGCCGAGCTGCTGTGCCAGTGGCGTATTGCGCACATAGCACCAGCCCTCCAGGCGCTCGTTCCAGTCGTCCGCGAGCTCCCCGGCGCGCGCGCGCTCGTCGGGTGTCAGCCACGGCCCGGCTGCGATCAGTGCGCTGATCGCCACGGCTAGCGTGAAGGGGCTCACCCCCGGGTTCTCCTCCCAGCGATCCTGGTCGCTGCAGGGACCGGTGCGCACCACGAAACCGACCGCGTTGCGCACCATCTGCGCCGTGCCCGGCAGCTCGCCGTCACCCAGCTCGCGCAGCTTGGCCGCGAGCAGCACCGGAAAGGCGGCCTCGTCGAGCTGCACGCCGGTCCAGAACGGCTCACCGCTCGGAAAAAAGTTCTGCGGCCAGCGGCCATCGGCGACCTGAGTCGCGATCAGGTGCGAGAGGATGCGGCGGGCATCGCCGAGCTGATCGGCCGCCAGGAAAGCGAATGCCGTCAGGGTGGCATCCCGCGGCCACACCAGGTGATAGCCGCCCAGCGTGTCGCTGGTGTTGCCCCAGGGCACGCTCAGGCTCGCCACCACGGCACCGGGATAGGTCCGGTCCTCGTGCACCTTGAGCACCGTGGCCGACAGCAGCCCGGCGTCTCCCAGCCGGTCATTCGGGCGCGGCAGGTTGAGCTTGCCGCCCCAGCGCTCCCAGCGTTGCAGGAACTCGGCGCGGACTGCATCGAATCCTTCCGCCAGCGCGGTGCGCACCAGCGTGTGCGCGCCGCGCCAGCTTTCGGCGAAGGCGACCGCGAGCACGCCTCGTTGCCCCTGCGCCTCGCCGCTCAGAGCCACCGTGCCGTGGCTGGCACTGGCAAACTCGAAGCTCAATGCACCGTGCAGATGCAGGTCCTGCCAGCCGTCGGAGAAGCCGACATAGCCCGCGCTCAGGTGCTTGAGCGGTGCATTGGCCGACAGACACACCGCGAACTCGCCGCGCTGCGCGTAGCCCGTGCCATCCGCGACCCAGGCCTGGTTGTCGCGCCCGGTACTGCCGAGATGCGGCGCCAGCACGGCCACCAGCCGGTACGGCCCGCGAATATTGAAACGCACCAGCAACGCATCGCGGATCGAATCTGGCTGCACTTCCAGCGACAGCTCGTAGTCATCGCCGTAGTGCGTAATCGTCGGTGCCGGCAGGAACGGCCCCGGTGTCGACAGACGATAGCGCCGCACACGCTTGAGATCGATGAATCCCCGCTCGCCCACCAGATAAAAGCTGAAGTCGCGGACCTGCGGCTCACCGGTCGATGGCCAGTAGATCTCGTCGATAATGCCGTGGCCGAGCGTGATCCAGACGCGCGAGGAACCGAGCGCCGTGGTGACGAAGTCCTTGTCGCTGGAGCACCAGGTGGGGGCGATGCCCGGTGCGCCAAATGCCTCTGCGCTCATGGGCGGGAAGCATATCGGCTGCGCACCCGGCGGTGCTACCGCAACCTGACTAATTTGTAGGACGTGGCGGACAGTGCGTTGGCCGTCGTGGCGGCCCGCAAAGCTTTATATTTCAAAGTAGTCGAACCCGGGGAGCAGATTTGAACAACAACAGGCCGGTGCCCGTGCCATCCCGGCCGCACGTACCCACCTTGCGTGGCTCGCGGTCGCTGCGCGTGCTGGCCACGCTGGCCGTAGGCGCGCTGCTGTACTTTGCGCACGCGGCCTTCATCCCGGTGGCGCTGGCTGCTCTGTTCGCACTCATTCTGACAGGCCCGGTGGAGTGGCTGCACCGGCGCGGTCTGCCGCGCGGCGTCGGTGCGCTGCTGGTCATGGTGCTGCTGGCGGCGCTGATCGGCGGTACGGTCAATCTGCTGTGGACCCCGGCGCAGCACTGGTGGAACGCGGCACCGAGCACCTTGCGCGTCATCGAACGCAAGGTGCGGCCGATATCCCAGTTCATGTCGCGCGTGGAAGCGCTGACCAGCCGCGCTGACCAGCTCACCGAGGTCACGCCCACGGCGCCGATGCGGCCGATCGAAGCGCACACGCTGACGGCGCCACCGGTGGTGGTGGCGGTTCCGAGCGCCGAGGCATCGGCCGCTGCCGCGCACGAGCCGCTTGCGGTGGCCATTCTCGATCAGACGCGCACGGTGGTGATTGGCCTCGTGACCGTGGTCATGCTGATGCTGTTTCTGCTGGCGGGCGGTCCGCCGATGCTGGCGCGCATGAGCGCGGCGTTCACCAACGATCTGGAGTCCGCCCAGACCCTGCATGCCATCACCGCCGTGCGCACCGAACTCAGCGGCTACTACGGTGGCCTGGCCCTCATCAACCTGGGGTTGGGCGCTGCCACCGCGGGTGTCATGGCGCTGCTCGGCATGCCCAATCCGCTGCTGTGGGGCGCGGTGGCAGGCGTGCTCAACTTCATTCCCTATGTCGGCTCGGCGACCACGCTGGTGCTGCTGACGTTGGTGGCATTCGTCACCTTTCCGAACCCAGCGCACATCGCCGGTGTGTTCGCCAGCTATCTGGGACTGGCGACGCTCGAAGGCCAGGTGGTGCAGCCGCTGGTGATCGGCCGCCGTCTGGAGCTCAATCCGATGATCGTGTTCCTGGCATTGTGGTTCGGCGGCTGGTTCTGGGG
>JBAUYT010000031.1:0-3814 GCA_049584935.1 Steroidobacteraceae bacterium | reverse complement strand
CCGGTCTCAAAATGGATCAACCGCGCTAGCGAATGTACGTCTCGATAAAATCGGGCGCGTTGGGCTGCGCCTTCCTCGCAGTAGAAGATTACTGGTCTTCCTAAGCTAAGCGCCATGGCCGCTTCGGCATCCTTACCAAAGCTCTCCTTGTCGCCCGCGCAATAGACCAGTGCCTTTGCACATTTGACCATCAAGCACTCTATTAGGCCCTTGTCCTCATGCCCATTGGCAGCGCTTAAGGTTGGATCGAAGTAGCGCAAGTTCATGGGCTTAAGTTTTGAATGACCAAAGATTGCATCGCATGCATCGGCCATCTTCAGGAAATGCTCTGGCGTTCGCATGCTAGTTGCAACATAGACATCTAGGTCGCTCAGCATGGAAAGATATAGCTGTGTATTCAGCAGCGCCTGAGTTCTCGCGAACTCGAACCCGGCAGCGACACCCGAGTAGCGATCTATTACATCATCCTTGCTGCTGACATCTTGATTTAGGATCTCCGATGCGGCAAACAGCAAGCTTGGTTTCAGATCTTGGAACTTCTGAGGCAGGTAGTGGTCGAGTAACTCTCCAATAGTCGTCGGCGCCGCATTGGACGAAGCATATGCCTCCCACGCCTCGGTCAGCGCGCTACGAAGGGCACTATTTGCTTGGGAGTTGTCGCCATACGACTTACATGCCATCTCGGAAATCAAATAGCGCTGCTGTCTCTCAATTTGCCGGAGGGGAAGCGAGGGCCCTCTACGTATGATCGCGCCAGTATCATAGCGCTTGGCCGAAAAGTACTCTTGTAGGTCTGACATCGAGTACTCGCGCCATGCACGGAACGCCGTTCGAACGTTTCCGCAATAGAGTAATGCGTCCGTGTACAGCCGATGAAGGCCCCAAGCCAGGTGATCAAGCGACATGATCGCTGATGTCCTTGGCCAGAATGGCTGGAAGTTTGGTAGCTGACGAACGTCGTAGGTGTGAGCTTCAGGGACATGACACCAGTAGTAGCGAAAGAACCCGTCGCTGAGTGGGGCTTCGTGAGCCAGAACCAGCAATTGATTCAGCTGGACTGCCTGAAGCGGCTGCTGGTCGAGGCTTCCGAGACGATCAAAAACGCTGTCACGCGTATCCTTCGTTAGCCATGAGCCAATACCGCCGCCAGGGATGTCATACAGAGCCATCCTTTCCAAGATCTGCGACTTCGTTTTCAAGGGGCGGGAATCCCTAGTTAGCGCGCCACTGCTTCGAGCTCGACCAGAGGGTCAGCTCATGCTTACACAGCGCTTACATGGCCAAGATGGAAGTTAGATGGATGTGGATTTTGATCTATAACTGATTGATTTGGTTGGTAGCGGGGGCAGGATTTGAACCTGCGACCTTCGGGTTATGAGCCCGACGAGCTGCCAGACTGCTCCACCCCGCACCAGTAGGGCCGCGCATTCTACACCACATGCGGCCCGCGTACAGGCGCCCTGCCTTAAGGCGCGCAAAATAACTACTGAGTCATTGGAATCAGTCATCTAGCCACGATTCCTCGACTCCCAGAGCGTCCCTCCACGCTCAAATTCGCTGCTGCTGCACAATAGCCGCCGACGGCGCTGCCTTCGCGCCTTGAGGGAAGCACATGAAAGGTTCTCTGCCGGTCTCAGTGTCGGGCGTCCGCAAATGGCTCGCCGGCGCTTGCCTCTGCCCAGTTCTCGCCGCCGCCGCGCCTCCGGTACCGACCGCCTGCGACCTCCCCTCGCCTCTTCCCTACTGCAGCGCCGTCCGCGGCGATCGCTCCGAGGGCTGGCATGCGCAGACCCGTTCCGAAGTGATGGCCCAACACGGCATGGTGGCCGCAAGTCAGCCGCTGGCTGCGCAGGCCGGTCTTGAGATTCTGAAATCAGGGGGCAACGCCATCGATGCGGCGGTCGCCACCGCGGCCGTACTCAATGTGGTCGAACCCATGATGACCGGCGTCGGCGGTGACCTATTCGCCATCGTCTACATCGCCAAGGAACACAGGCTCTATGCGCTCAATGCCAGCGGCATGGCGCCGAGCGGCGCGACCATCGAGCACTTCCGGCAACTGGGCTTCGTTGCCGATTCGAAGAATCCCGGCCCCGGCTCGGGCATGCCGGAGTTCGGCATCCTGCCGGTCACCGTGCCGGGTGCGGTCTGGGGTTGGGATGCGCTGCTCAAACGTTTCGGCACGCGCAATTTCAAGCAGGTGCTGGAGCCAGCGAAGCGCTATGCGCGCGATGGCTTTCCGGTCTCTGAGCGCATCGCCAGCGACTGGCTGCTGCCGGAGGCCGTCAAGGGCGGCGATGGCGCTATGGCGCCCGATCCGGACTCGGTGCGCGCCTGGTACGTCGACGGCGAGCCGCCGGCGGCCGGCACCCTGTTTCGCAATCCCGACCTGGCGCACACCTTCGAGCTGCTGCAGCAGCGCGGCGCGGCCGCGTTCTACCGCGGCCCGGTGGCGCGCGCCATCGTGGCCAAGTCGACCGCGCTTGGCGGCACCATGACTCTCGAAGACCTGGCGAGCTACCGCGGAGAGTGGGGGCAGCCCGCGATGACGCACTATCACGGTTACGAGGTGTACGAGCTGCCACCGCCGTCGCAGGACTGGGCCACGTTGCTGATGCTCAACGTGCTCGAGGCCTGCGTGCCGAAGTGGTCTCCGGGGCAGACTCTGGCGACCGAGGGACCCCTGTCCCCGGCGTACTGGCACGCGCTCATCGAAGCCAAGAAGCTGGCCTATGCGGATCTGTTCCGCTTCAACGGCGATCCGGACTTCATCACGGTACCGCTTGGACGGCTGCTGTCCAAGGACTACGCCGCTTCGCTCTGCAGCCGCGTCGATCCGCGTAAGGCCACAAACATAGGGGCTCCCGGCGCCGGCTACAGCGACGGTGACACAGTGGTGCTCGCCACCGCCGATGCTCAGGGCAACATGGTGTCCTGGGTCAGCAGCAACTACGAGGAGTTCGGCTCTGGCCTTACGGTGCCCGGCTACGGCTTCATCCTGCACGACCGCGGCGCCCTTTTCTCGCTCGACCCGAGCAGTCCCAATGCGATCGCCCCACACAAGCGCCCCTACAACACACTCTCTGCCGGATTCGTGATGCGCAATGGCGCGCCCTACATGACAATCACGCTCATGGGGGGGGACATGCAGGCGCAGGGGCATGCCGAGGCGCTGATCAACATGTTCGATCTGGGCGCCAACGTGCAGGCTGCCAGTGACATGGCGCGCTTCCGCCACCTGCAGGTAAGCAATGCGCTGCTGCTGGAATCACCGCTGTACGAGCGCGTGGGCGCCGCGCTCAGCGCCATGGGCCATGACGTGCATTCGGTTGACGGCGCTACCATGGGAGGATTGCAGGCCATCGTGGTGGAACCGGCCGCCGCAGGCGCGAACGGATCCGCGACGCGCGTGTACCGCGGCGGATCGGACCATCGCAAGGATGGAGAAGCGGTCGGCTGGTAACTGTCAGGGAAAGAGGTGCTGGCACATGTCGAGCAGCGCGTTCGGCAGCAGCCCGAGTGCCAGCACAGCCAGCGCATTGACCAGCAAAATCAACCTCATGCGCGGCCTTCTTGGTGCAATAGTTTGATCCTGCGGTGCTTCGAAATACATGTACCAGACCACGCGCAGGTAGTAGAACGCGCCGACCACCGAGATCAGCACGACAAAGGTGGCCACCCACGTATGACCACCGGTCAGCAGCGCCTGGATGATCCAGAGCTTGGCCCAGAAGCCGACGAAGGGGGGCACGCCGGCGGTCGAGAACATGACCACCAGCATGAGCGCAGCCAGCAACGGATCGCGGCTGGAGAG
>JBAUYT010000030.1:0-1888 GCA_049584935.1 Steroidobacteraceae bacterium | reverse complement strand
GACAACTACAAGCGGCGCGTCGATGTGATCGATTCCCTGCGCGCGGGGCAGGCAGGGCCCGTCAATCTGCTGGCCATGCTGGGCGAAACCGTGAATGGGACGGAAGCCGTCTGGCTAAAGAAGATGGATGACACCGGCCCCAGCCTGAGCCTGGAAGGTACGGCGCTGGGCGCGGATGCGGTCGCCAACCTGATGTCGAATTTAGAGAAGACCGGATATTTCAAGACGGTCGAGATCAAAGAAACCTATCAAGACGAAAGCATCAAGGACATGCAGGCTTTTCAGTTCACGCTGACCTGCGAGAAGGGGAAGTCGTAGAGGCTGACCTATGGCATCGATGAATTTCAACGAACTGTCGGGCATCAAGCAATGGGGCGCGGTGATAGTCGCAGGATCGCTGGTAACCGCGGCACTTTACTTCACCGTATTCAAGACGCAGAGCGATAAGAACGCGAGCGCGGAGCATGCGGTGCAGGTCAAGGTTCATGAGAACAACGAACTGGAATCCTATCGCCCCAAGCTGAAAGACATGGAGCGGCAGGTAACCAACCTGAAGCAGCAACTGGAGATCGAGCGGCGCATTGTCCCCGACGACAAACAGGTGGACACGTTCATCGAGACGATGAACGGCGAAGCCCAGAAGGCGGGAGTGGAATTGCGCCGCTATGTCGCCAAGCCGGTGACCACGAAAGAGTATTACGCGGAGATGCCCTTCGATATCGAGATGGACGGCCCGTATTACTCGGTGCTGAATTTCTTCGACCGCGTCGGCAAGCTGGAGCGGATTGTAAACGTAAGCCACTTGCAGGTAGCCACGACGAAGAGCCCTACGCTCGCCGGCGTAAAGCACACCTATCAGTACGCGCCAAACGAGAGCGTGGCGGCCAGCTTTACCGCAACCACATTCTTCAGTCACGACCTGGAAGCGCCGACAGTGGCTCCGGGAGCCAAGACCGCAGGCAAATAGGATTCGCTTATGAAGCTGATAACAAGCATTCTGGCAGTGGCCCTGATGACGGGCGGAGCAGCGGCACAGAATCCGAACGTCATCAACAACGTGCAGAACAAAGTGGACGCGGCGCAGCCGAAGAGCGCCAGTTCCATGGTTCCGGCGAAATCGCCGGCTGCGCAATCCAGCAAGCCCGGTGCGGGAGCACCCGCGCCTGCGGTGAAACCGGCGCAGATTCCGGGGGCAAAGCCGGTGGCGGCTACGAAGCCCGCGGCGGAGGCTTCGACCACCAACAAGCTGGAGCGGGTGAATGTGGTCTCGCATCCGGATGAGGTTCAGATCGAGATCAGCTCACAGCAGGCGGTGACGCCGAAAGTTACGAGGTTGAGCTCGCCGGAGCGGCTGCTGATCGAACTTCCGGCGACGGCGGATGCGACTCCGAAAAGCAAGATTGCCGTGGGCAGCGCCGGAGTAAAAGGCGTGCGCATTGGCATGGATGGCAAGACGCCTCCGACCACGAGTGTGGTCATCGATCTGGAACAGGCGCATGAGTATGACATGACGCCGGGTCCAGCGACGAAATTGGTTTTGACGCTGCATGGGCAGAATGTGGCGGCGAAGAATGTTGCTGTGCCGGCGCCTGCCGCTAAGAGTGCTCCTGTAGTTGCAAAGAGCGCGCCGACCGTCGCGAAGGCCGTTGTAGCCGCTTCGACGAATAAATCTGTGCCCATGCCGAAACAGCAAACGGCAACTGCGAAACCGACGATGGGTCCGGGGGTGATCGCTCCCAAGGTCGCGGTGGCGCAAGCGTCCGTTCCTGTGCAATCGAAAGCCGGAGCGAAGCCGGTAATTGCTGCTGCGCCCGTCGCTAAGACGGTGATCGCTGCCAAGACCGACGTGAGGCCCGCTACTCCCGCTGCGAAGATTGCAGCTCCAGAG
>JBAUYT010000029.1:0-9624 GCA_049584935.1 Steroidobacteraceae bacterium | reverse complement strand
GCCCACATCAGTATCACTTTCCACAATACTGGACATTTGCCGGCCAGATACGTCACGCCAAAGTTTAGGACGCACACCAGATCGGCGCGCCCCAGTAACGGTGATGTGGTCGCCAAAGATCAAAGCGCGGCCTGCGAGGACGCCATTGCGAATCCCCAAAAAGGCATGGACTCCAGAGCCGTGTTCCCCGGACAAAAAGTTCAGTTCGACACTATCGAGGATATTGGAGCGAGTGAGTTTCCTGGCAACCTCGAACAGATCATTTACGTGTACGGATGCATCGTCTACCAAACTGGCATGGACCCACCTCTGGGAAGCACTGGAGTTGCCTTGCAAATCGATCGGAAGAGCACGGACCATCCACCGGCCGTGGCGTTGCCCTACGACGTAACTAGCGTGCCTCTGGAAGAATTGCGTATCAGCGATGTGCAAGAGCAAGGATTGTGGCCTGCCAATTGACGCCTCCGCCCGGCGCGGCCACAACGCGCCCGCGATGCACAAAAAAAGGATAAGGGAGACAAGTATATAAATCCCAACTTCGGGCCGCTAATTTGCTGCTTCGCAGCATGGAAGGTGTCGTGCACGCACTGAACGACCCCTCGTCGGACCCGCTGCTCGACGCCGGCACCAAGGGCATACCCCACCGCGCCGGACCGCTGCGGCTCAGCCAGATCGCTGGGCGCGGCTGGAACGTCTTGCGCGGTGATTGTCCCCTGCCGCTGGCGGTCCTCAGGGAGGACGCGCTGTCGGCCAATAGCGCCTGGATGATGGCATTTGCGCGCAGTCACCGGCTGCTACTGGCGCCGCATGGCAAAACCACCATGGCGCCGGCATTGTTCCAAAGGCAGATCGGGGACGGCGCCTGGGCGATCACGGTGGCGACCTCGCAGCAGCTTCAGGTCGCGCTGACGGCTGGCGTGCGCCGGATCATCTTTGCCAATCAGCCGCTTGGCCAGGCGGTCGATGCCTGCTTCCAGGCACTGCTGCAGCACCCGGGGCTCGAACTCTACGTACTGGCGGACAGCCTCGAGGGAGTGGCCCTGCTGGCTGCCCGCGCCGGTGGCGCGCCGGCGCATGCTGCGCCGCTGCGCGTGCTGGTGGAAATCGGCATGCGCGGCGCACGCACCGGCTGCCGCGACATTGCCAGCGCCACTGACGTTGCCCGGGCCATCGCCGTTGCGCCGGGCCTGCGGCTCGCCGGTGTCGAGGCGTTCGAAGGCGTGCTGGCGGATACATCAGCCGTCGCCGAACTGATCGGCCGGGTCGATGCAACTGCGCGTGCCATCGATGCGTTGGGACTGTTCAACTCCGAGGTGGTGCTGTCGGCGGGAGGCAGCGCCTTCTTCGATCTCGTGGCGCAGGGGCTGGAGCGGTTGCAGCTCTCGCGCCCGCTGCTTCGCGTGCTGCGCTCCGGCTGCTACCTAACGCATGACCACTTCGGCTATGCGTGCGACCTGCAGCGCGTGCTGCACGAGCGTCGGATCGAACTGCCCGATGGCGGCTTGCGGCCGGCGCTCGAGCTCTGGACCTACGTGCAGTCGCGCCCTGATCCCGACAAGCTGCTGTTGACGATGGGAAAGCGGGATGTCGGCTACGACATGGCCTTACCGCAGCCAATTGCATGGTTCCGACCCGGCGTCATGCGGCAACCGGCCGTGATGCCAGCGGGCTGTGCGCTGGTGCGGCTCAACGACCAGCACGCACATTTATCGATTCCGCCGGAGTCGACCTTCGCTGTCGGCGACATGATCGGCATCGGCATTGCGCATCCCTGCACTACGTTCGAACGCTGGCAGGTGCTGATGCTGATTGACGAGCGCATGAACGTCGTCGGCGCTATCCGCACCTGCTTCTGAGCCGCGCCGGGTCCGGCTACTCGATCAGTTTGAGCGCAGCGTCGCGGATGCGCTGATACCTCGACGGGTGCTCCACCGAGGGCAGGTCGCTGTCGGTATTGAACGCCGCCACCACGGCGGCCCCCGTACCCGGATTGAGAAACATGAAGGCGCGAAATCCAGCCTGATTGCCGGTATGCCCGACGAAGGTGGTCTGCCCGCGGCGCACCGAGAAAAACGACAGCCCCACCGAGTCCTCGTCCACCTCGGACCCGTCCTGCCCGGTCGGGTACAGCGGCTGCCACATTTCAGTCAGCGTCGAGTGCCTGAGTACCGTGTCGTAGAGCTGTTGCGTGGCAGAGTCGCCGTGCGTGGCGTTGGTCAAAAACGCCAGATAGGTGACCAGGTCGCCGAGCGGCGCGTTCCACCCGCCGTTCGGCATCGTGATGCCGGGATCGAAATCGGTACCGTTGTCGAGCGTTACCTCGCGGCCAGCTTCATTCCTGACGCGGGTGTAATTGTGCGAGCGGTCCGCGGCCAGGTAGTAGGGCGTGGCGGCGAAATAACTGCGGCTCATGCCGAGCGCGTTGAAGATGTTCTTCTGCACGTAGACTTCCCACGGATCGCCGCTGAGCTGCTCGATAACGCGCGCCAGATAGATGAATCCGGGATTCGAATAGCTGAAGCGCGAACCTGGAGCGAACGCTACTTCCTGGTACGGCATCATGGCTACCAGCTGATTCCAGGTGGTCGGCTCGAACGGCTCCCAGGATTTGCCCTGCTTGTAGGGCCAGGTGGGATTCTGGAACCCCGCCGAGTGCGACATCAGCATGCGCAGCGTGACGGCATCCATCGATCCGAACGGGTCATGCACCTGGCGCAGCTCCGGTACATAGCTAGTGATCCGATCATCCAGCCTCAGGCGCCCGCGATCCCGCAGCTGCATGATCGAAATGGCGGTCAGCGTCTTGGTGATGGAACCGTAGTGATAGATGGTCTGCGGCGTGATGCGCACGCCGCGGTCGCGATCGGCGAAGCCGAATTCGTGATGCGCCGCCATGCGGCCGTCCCTGACGACGACGATGGCTCCACCCACGATGCCATCGGCGGCAGCCAGCGCGTCGAACGACTGCGTAAAGGAACTCCAGCCAGCAGGCTGTGCCGGGACGGCGGCGGCGCCTGCCGATACCTGCGACAGCAGCAAGCCGAGCAGCGCCAGCGCGCGAACGCCCGTCATCATGACCCCCGTTGTCGAATCGCTCGATTCTAGCAGCGCGAGACCGGGCTGGGTCAGACCGGTCCGGGTGCGCGTCATTTGCGCCGGTAACCCGGGCCGCGCACGACCTTGCCGGGGAGCGCCTGCGTCATCCGGCCCTCTGCAATCACCGGCACGCCGTTGACCAGCACGTAGGCCATGCCCTGCGAGAGCTGATTGGGCTGCTCGAATGTCGCCAGATCTGTGACGATGGCCGGATCGAAGATCACCAGATCCGCCCACATGCCCTGCTTGATGACACCGCGGTCGGTCAGCCGCAGCTTCTGCGCCGGTAGCGCACTGAACTTGCGTATGGCGTCCTCGAGCGTGAGCAGATGCTCCTCACGCACGTATTTGCGCAGGATGCGCGGAAACGTCCCGTAGGCCCGCGGATGTGGGTGCTCCTTGCCCAGCAGGCCTTCGGGCGATGTGCCCTGCGAGTCGTTGTCGATCGAAACCCACGGCTGCCGCAGCGCCAGCGAAATGTCGGCTTCGTCCATGCCGAATACCGCCACGTTGGTGAAGGCCTTGTCCCTGATCAGCAGGTCGCAGAGCGCGTCGATCGGATCTTCGTGCCAGAGTGCCGCAATCTCCGACAACCGCTTGCCCTGCAGCGGCAGCAGTTCCGGATTCTGCACCACCGCCACCAGTATGGCCTCTGGCCCCGGAATCTCCTGCCATTCGTTGTCCCAACCGGCGTTGGGCGTCAGCAGATCCTGGCGGATGCGCGCGCGAGTCGCCGGATCCTTGAGCCGCTCGATCAGCGCGGCATCACCACCATCGTGCGCCCAGGGTGGGATGAAGGCGGAGAAGGTATTGAACCAGGCAGGGTACGCGTAGGTATTGGCGGAAATGTCGACGCCGGCGCTACGCGCCGCTTCGATCTGCGCCACGATCTGCGGCATCTTGCCCCAATTGGCCTTGCCAGCGGCTTTCAGGTGCCAGATCTCCACCGGAATGTGCGCTTCGCGTCCGATCTGCACCGCTTCGTCGATGGCGGCAGTCTCCGCATCACCCTCACTGCGCATGTGCGTGGCGTAGATGCCGCCGTAGCGCGCCGCCTCGCTGGCAAGTTCGATCAACTCCGGTGTCCTGGCGTAGGGGGCCGGCGCGTATTGCAACGCGGTCGATAGCCCCACGGCGCCATCGCGCATCGCCTCGCGCACCAGCGCGCGCATCTGCTGCAGCTGTTGCGCACTTGGCTGCACGTCGCCGTCGCCCAGCACCATGCGGCGCACGCCGGTGGCGCCCACATAGCTCGCCAGGTTGATGCCCATTCCCTGGTGCTCGAGTCTGGCGAAATACCCGCGCAGCGTGCGCCAGTCCGGCGTGATCTGCAGATGCTCGTAGCCGGGCTTGTCGGCAGCGATCATGGCGGCATTCAGCGGCGCGGCCGACTGCCCTTCGCCCGTGATTTCGGTGGTGATGCCCTGGTAGATCTTGGACGGCAGGTGCGGCTCGACCAGCATCGTGAGCTCGGACTGTCCGAGCATGTCGATGAAGCCGGGAGCGACCACCCTGCCTGCCGCGTCGATGGTCTGGCGCCGCGTCGAATCCTGCAGATTGCCGACGGCAGCAATCTGTCCGGCACGAATGCCGATGTCTCCGGAGTACCACGGCGAACCGGTGCCGTCGATGATGTGACCGTTGACGATGACGACGTCAAAGTCGGCTGCGCGCGCGCGCACTTGCGCGCCGCCCAGCAGCGCCACGGCGCAGATTGCCGCCAGATGAATCCTGATGAATTGCATGCAACCCCCGGTATTTTGCGACTGTAGATTTTACAGCCTGGCGTGCGATATGCCGCGAAATCGCCAGCGGTACCGTCCCTAATTGGCGACAGTAATGGCGCAAGGACAAGCAACTGATTCAATGCGGTGTGGTCTGACAGCAACCCGTCAGCGCTCATGCGATAAAGACGGCGCCGCTACTTGATACTGAACCTGGAGAGTGCATGACTGCGTCTGTCGAAAGTGAGCCCGATGAATCCGGCATGCCCAGCCGGTCCGAGCAGTTCGATGCCGAGAACACCACAACGCCCGCGCTGCAACCCGGGGACGGCAGCGCACAAGTGACGCCCGGCGGCGCCGCCGACGATTCCGGCGAGGTCGAGCGCGGCCTGGTGCTGCGGGCGCGGTACGTGCTCGAAGAAGTCATCGGTCGTGGCGGTTCTTCGATCGTATTTCGCGCCCGCGATCTGCATCGCGCCTCGACCGAGGACGGCACCAGCCAGTACGTGGCGGTCAAGTTGCTGCGCGCCCAATGGCGCACCGACCCGCGCGCCATCGAGCGGCTGCGACGCGAGTTTCGGCAGATGCAGTCGCTGTCGCACTCCGGCATCGTGCGGGTATTCGACCTCGACTGCGACGGCGGCGTCTGGTTCATGACCATGGAATTGGTCGAGGGCCGCACTGCCAAGAGCTTCATGCAGGAGCCCTACGAGCAGGCGGATGCCCTGCGCGTCATCACCACCTGCTGCCACGCGCTCGAGCATGCGCACGCGTTCGGATTTCTCCACGGCGACCTGAAACCCACTAACGTGCTCGTTGCCGACGATGGTACGGTCAAGCTCATCGATTTTGGCGCAGCGCCCAGCCCAGGCAGCCGCGTGGCAGCCCAGGCGAGCGCAATGCTGGCCACGACCGCGCTGTACGCCAGTCCGCAGGTGCTCGCCGGCAAGCCAGCCGAGGTCAGTGACGACGTCTTCAGCCTCGCCTGCCTGAGCTACGGAGTGCTCAGCGCCGGCAAGCATCCATTCGGTCGCCGTCCCTCGCTCGAGGACGGTCGTGCCAAATCGGCGCCCACTCGCGTAAGCGCGATACCTCCGGCGATGTTCACGGTCATCGAACGGGGGCTGTCGGCAGACCGGCATCAGCGACCGGAGTCTGTCACTGCATTTCTCGCCGAGCTGACGCAGGCGGCAGCTCATCTGCAGCCGGAGATACTGACCGCAGTTCCCGAGCCAGCTCTGGCCGCCACGGTGACGCCCGAAGCGCCGCAGCGGCGGGGCGTCACCGCCGCAGGACTGCCGGCGGCGGCGGCAATAAATGCCAGCCGCGGCGGTCGTCACGGCGCCTGGCCGTTCGTCAACCTGGCCTTCCTGGTGCTGGCGGTTATCGCAACCGCAGTGATGATCCAGTCCGATCGTCATGAATCCGGTAAGAGGGCGGTCACGGCCGACGCGGCCACTGCTGACGCCGCCGCTACAGCCTCGGGCAGCGCCGGCTCTGAATCCGCAACGCAGCAGCAGGGCGCTTCTTCCTCCGTACCCACCAGCGGCTCTCCCGACGTGCTGGCTGCCGCCAATACTCAGTCCCCCGGGTCCGGCATCATATCGTTCGAGGAATCCACGCTGCAGGCCAGCGCCATGCAACCGCTGGTCGCCGTGTCGGTCAAGCGTATGCGGGGCTCGAATGGACCTGCTGCCTTCGTCTGGCGCGTGGAAGGCGGCACGGCGTATCCGGGAGTCGACTATCAGCCCATTCAACCTCAGCTGGTTCGTTTTCTCGCCGGGCAGACGGTGCGGACGCTGTTCATTCCGCTCATCAATACGCGCGCGGCCCAGCCGACCCAACGGCCACGCAGCTTCACCGTGGCGCTGCAGCCGGTCGCCGGCGGCCCGTCGCTGGGTCGTATCGATCGCCTGACGGTGACGATCGAGCCCGCCGCGGGCTCGGTTCACCAGGCGCTGTACCAGGCGCGCGCGGACCAGTAGGGCCGGCTCACCGCCGAGCTTTGGACGTGTTCAGCGTCACGGCGGCGCGTATCAGGGTTATCAATGCGCGCTCGTCTATGTTCTCGCCTTCGTGCAGATCGATGGCGCGCCTGGTGTTGCCTTCGAGGCTGGAATTGAACAGGCGCGAAGGATCTTTCAGCGCCGCCCCTTTGGCGAAAGTCAGTTTGACGACGCTCTTGTAGGTCTCACCGGTGCAAATGATTCCGTCGTGCGACCAGACCGGAACTCCGTGCCACTTCCACTCTTCGATGACTGCCGGGTCGGCCTCCCTGATCAGCGTGCGAACCCGGCCGAGCATCTGGCCGCGCCAGTCGTCCAGTTGCTTGATTCTGCCGTCGATCAGATGAGACGCAGACTCACGGTTCTGCGGGCGACTTTGCTTCTTGGCCATCACTCACTCCCCAAGTCGCAGAGCACCATGACGCCCTAGGCGCGGGCCGGTCCACGTCGTGCTGCTTCGATCGTGGCGATGTCGATCTTTCTCATGCTCTTCATCGCCTCGAACGCGCGCCCGGCGGCGATGCGATCCGAGTCGGTTACTGCTTCCAGCAGAACGCGCGGGGTGATCTGCCAGGACAGGCCCCACTTGTCCCTGCACCACCCGCATGCGCTCTCGGCACCGCCGTTGCTGACGATCGCATTCCAGAAGCGGTCGGTCTCGGGCTGATCGTCGGTGACGATCTGAAACGAAAAGGCTTCACTGTGCTTGAACGTCGGGCCGCCATTCAGGCCGAGGCAGGCCACGCCGACTACCGTGAATTCCACGGTCAGCACCTGCCCCTCTTTGCCATCCGGATAGTCGCCGGGAGCACGGTGAACCGCGGTCACGACGCTGTCCGGGAAAGTCCGCGCGTAGAACCTGGCGGCCTCTTCGGCCTTGCCGTCGTACCAGAGGCAAACCACGTTTCTGGGCATCTCCAGTCTCCGTTCACGGGTGATTCGGGGGACCAACAGAATAACGACGAAGCAGCCATGCGGAAATCGACAGCGGGCGTCGCGGGCAATGTAGTCCTGGTGGCAGTGACGGACACGTCATCGTCGGACTTCCCGACTGGGCGCGCGCTGCGTAAGCTGCGCAGCGCCCGAGCGAAAACGGGGGTGTTGCGTCGCGGCCATATTCTCGGCGGATCCCTTTGCCGACCGAAGGAGAAGAATCCGACCATGAAACTTTTCTACATGAAAGGAGCTTGCTCGCTGGCTTCATATATCTCTTTGCTTGAGGCGGGACTGAAGTTCGAAGCCACTGAAGTCGACCATCAATCTCATAAAACTACCGACGGCGAGTCATTGGACTCCATCAATTCGAAGGGATACGTGCCCGTGCTCCAACTGGACAGCGGCGAGATCCTGACCGAGAACGTGGCCGTGCTGCAGTACATCGCCGACCGAAATCCGGCGGCGCAACTCGCGGCAGTGGCGGGTACGCTTGAACGCTACCGGCTGATCGAACTCCTCGCCTACATCAATTCGGAAATACACAAGAACTTCGGACCGCTCTTCAGCCAGTCGGTCAGTGCCGACGTCAAGCGCTTCGCAACGGACAACCTGAAGAAGAGGCTCGATTGGCTCGACCAAGCGCTGAGTTCGAAGACTTATCTGATGGGCGACCGGTTTACCGTGGCCGATGCATATCTCTACGTCGTACTCACCTGGACGGGCCATGTGGGCATAGACCTCGGCCAATGGCCGGCGCTCAAGCGCCACAACGAGCGGATCGGCGCACGCCCGCACGTGATCGCCGCATTGAGAGCCGAAGGGCTTTAGTGCCCCGCCAGCGGAAAGCAGGTTCGCCGCTCGTTGCCGTCGACGTGCGTCCGGGTCGGTCCTGCCATCCGTGCGTCAGCGCGATCGTTTCTCGAACCACTTCTTCGCGCTCGGGCGGCGATGCGGACAGCCTGGCCAGCAACAGGGGCGGCGTTTGCCCGCCTGAAGCTCCTCGACCGCGCGTTGGATTCGGCGGCTGCGCGTCGTTGCTTGTTTGGCCGAGATGACCCAACAGGTCCATTCATTCCGTGCCAGCGGGGTCAGATCCTCCCAAGCCGCCCGCGTCATCGCGTCCGAGCTGAGCGCCATGCGCAAGTCCGTCGGGGTTTTGTGCAAGGGACCGGGCTCGCTCGCTTTGCGCTGGTTCATCGTTTCATCGTAACCGTCCCGCGCCAAAGAAAAAGCCCCGACACTCTTTCGAGCATCGGGGCCTATTGCATGAGGAGCCTGGCAGTGACCTACTCTGGCATGGCTGAAAGCCACACTACCATCGGCGCAGAACGTTTTCACTTCCGAGTTCGGAATGGGATCGGGTGGTTCCCGTTCGCTATTGCCGCCAGGCAAAACCGGTGAAATTCTTTGCTTCGACGCTTGTCGCGTTCGCTAAACACTTCCGCAATCGCTACCGGAAGCATCAGCTCAATGCATCGCCCTCTCAGCTACAAACGCCTTGAGGTTATATGGTCAAGTCTCACGGGCAATTAGTACCGGTTAGCTGAGTGCATTACTGCACGTACACACCCGGCCTATCAACCACGTAGTCTTCGTGGGCCCTTTAGGGGAGTCGAGCTCCCAGGGAGATCTAGTCTTGGGGGGGGCTTCCCGCTTAGATGCTTTCAGCGGTTATCCCGTCCGTATATAGCTACCCGGCAGTGCCACTGGCGTGACAACCGGAACACCAGAGATACGTCCATCCCGGTCCTCTCGTACTAAGGACAGCTCACCCTCAAATCTCCAACGGCTACGGAAGATAGGGACCAAACTGTCTCACGCATGTCATTCCACTATTTCTAGTGGCATGGACTATACCTTCA
>JBAUYT010000028.1:0-15770 GCA_049584935.1 Steroidobacteraceae bacterium | reverse complement strand
CCATACAGCTGCCGCACAGCGATGCCAGCAGCAGCGGCCAGAGCGAACGCAGCAAGCGGTGGTTCATGGTGTTCATAGGAGACTGCGTACCTCGAGAAAAATTCATGGTGGCGCCAGCCGGTCGTCCAGCAGGGCGCGAATCTGCGCCACGTAGGATGGATCATCGGGGCGGTCGTCGCCGTGCAGATAACGCACCACGCCGGAACGGTCGATCAGTATCGTGGTCGGCAGCGTGGCGATATCGAATGCCCGGCTGACCCCCTTGGCGCCGTCGAGCAGCAGCGGAAACGAGCGCTGGTGCGCGTGCGCATAGTCGAGCGCGCGCTGCGGATCGTCTTCCACGCTGATGCCGAACACGACCAGTCCCGAGGAGTGATAAGTGGCGTAATAGCGGTCGAGCGCCGCGAGCTGCGCTGCGCAGCGGCCGCAGCGGCTGCTCCAGAAGGACAGCACGACCGGCTGGCCGCGATATTCCGACAGCCGTACGTTGCTGCCGCTCGCAGCCCGCAGGGCAAAATCCGGCGCCGGGTGCAACAGCAGGCCGCTGGCGGCGGGCGCCGGCAAAGCAGCGGCCGACAGCGCGGCCAATACCACTAGCGCAAGCCACAACCGTCCGAAGCCTTGCAATGAATTCTGCTCCTGCTGCACTCGCTCTCTCCGGCTCAGGGCCGCCACGGATGATGATTTAACATTATCCGTCAATCGGCTGCACAGGGATTGAGATCCGCTGCACAGACCGGCAACCTCAGGCCCGCCTCACGAAAACGACGGCACGCGCCGGCGCGCGCTGCACGTGCCGGTGCACATCAGACCGGGTCGTTCACTCTACCGTCAACGAATCGGTGCCAGGGCGATCAGTGCGTCATAGGCACTCGCAGCTCCGAGCCCGGTACCGAGACCGCTGGCCCACTGCAGCGTCTGGAATGCACCCGCCTTGTTGTGCAGGGCCAGATAGTTCAGCACCACGGTCTCGGCGAGCAGATTGACCGCATTGGCACCGGGGCTCGAGGTGGTATTGACGTTACCGTCGCTGGTGTAGTTGCCAATCTGGTTGCTGATCGCGGCCGGCCGGCCGTTTGGATTGTAGACCAGGAAGAACGTCGCCGCGGTGGTCTGATTGTCCGCGGTCCATACGCCCTTGCCGCGGCCGCCGACCGAATTGTCGATCATGCCGCTCGATACCACCGAGCCATCGGTGAAGACATAGATCATGAGCGGCTGGTGCATGCGCGCGGCGTACTCGAGACAGGCACCGATGCACTGCCCGGCCTCCAGATCGCGCATCTCACCGGTGGCACGGTCACCGGTGTGATAGTCGTAACCGCCCAGTTCGATGGTGCCGGCGGACGCATAGCCGTTGACCACCATCTTCATGACGGCCGCGGTGGCCTGGAAATTCGAGTCGGCCTGGTATTCGGCGGTGCTGAAGATGCCGCCGGAGCCGACGATATTGGTGTCCAGATCCGGGTTCAGCGTGGTGCTGGCGTTGCCGTAGCGGTCCACCTGGTCGGCAGCGCCGACGTAGCCGCATTGCACCAGGTCCTTCACCACCGCTTCCTGCGCTCCGAGTAGCGTATTGACCGCGTTGAGCTTGTTGGCACTGATGCGTTCGATCGACTCGAGCACCGAGGTGGCATCGTTCTGGCTCAGGAGCCCGACCAGCTGCCCGGTGCTCACGAGACCGGTGACATCGGACGCCTGCGACACCTTGGTTGGCGGCACGGTTGGATCAATCATGTAGGAAGGCGCCACCGAGTTGCCGCCGGAGGTCGTGCTCTCGGTGCCGATCAGCGCCAGCAGGTCGCCCTTGTTGCCCGCGGGCGGTGTCAGCACGGCATAACCGGAACTGTAGATGCCGTACATCGGGTTGTGCGGATTGTCGCCGGTATCGTTCTCGCTCATGGCCGGCATGATGGCGCCGTTGACGTTGGACGCGGTGCTGACGGCAATGCGCTGCTTGATGCCGCGCAGGTAGGCGCTGTCGCTGTGGAACGCCACGCCGAGCGTCTGGTCGATGAAATTACCGGCACCCGCTGACGAGTTCGGGATCATGTTGCCGGGCAGTCCCAAACGGTTGTAGCCCGCGGTCGTCAGGAAATCCAGCTGCCCGCCGGCACCGCCGACCAGTACGTTCGAACCCGCGATGTTGCCGCCGCCGGCCAGATCGAAGCAGATGAACGGGATCATGCCCGAGCCGGTGGTGATGTCGCAGGGCGATATCTTCAGCGCCGCGATGTCCGGCGCCAGCGTGGCATAGGCCTTGCGCGGATCGGCGAACATGCTGAACAGCGAGAACCCCGCCACCGTGGCCGTGGCGCCGGTGAACCCCTGCGCCAGGAACTCGCGCCGCGTGACTGGCCGCCGGTGGTCCGGATGGCGCAGCGGGTCGGTCAGGCTCGGGGCGCGTTTGCGTCGGATCTTCATGGCTGTGTTCTCGCTTCGGAATGCTTACTTGATCAGCGTCGTGGCGCTGCCGAGCACGGTGGCACAGGCCGCCTTGACGATGGTGTGAGTACGCGTCGGCGTCTGCACGCAGGTCGGATCGCTGGCATTGCAGTTCACCAGCGCGGTCATGAGGCCGTAGAGCTCGTTGCGGATCTGTGGATCGGTCGGCTGGCTCGCCAGGCCGGCACCCACGGCCGGGCTGTCGATCAGCGGCGTGATCACCAGGTCCATGCCGGCATTGGTGCCGAAGGCCTGTGCCGGCGTCTGGTTGAGATTCAGACCCGGGAAGAACGCGGCCTCGAGCGCCGGCGTATCCACCAGCGCGCTGCAGTACTGGATCGCGAGCTGCGAGATGCCGATTTCCTGCGACGGCAGGAAGCCCTGGATGTTCGGCACGGTCGGCAGCTGCTGCTGCACGGTCTGGTAGGTGGTGTTGACGGCCGCCAGGCCGGACGACACGCCGGTGATCGAGGCCATCGAGGCGTTGATCTCATCATAGACGTGCAGGCCGATGTCGGACGACGGTGCCAGGTCGGTCGGCGCCGGCGCCACCGGAGCTGCCACGGTGCGCACGTGCGTGTGCGTGCCGATCGTGTCGAAGTCCAGGAAGAACAAGTCCGAGTTCGGTCCGAGCTGCAGCGGCAGCACCGTGCCGACGCTCGACAGCAGCTGGCCGCCGGTGCCCGAATAATTGGCGTTGCTGATCGAAGTATTGAGCGTGGCGTAGGCCTGCCCGACCGGCAGTTCCTGGCCGTTCATGCCAATGTACATGCCCGCAATCGGAATGCTGCCGGGCTGCGCCTTGGGATTGAGGCTGATGAAGGTCGGCTTGGCGAACAGGTAGCTGTAGTTATCGTACTGGCTGGCCGTGAACATGATGTAGCTCTGCGCCATTCCCGTCAGTGTGCTGACGTCGAACAGCAGGTAGAACACCTGGCCGACGCCGGCGGCATAGTTCTGCTGGATCTCGGACACGTTGAGCGCGTTCTTGTGGATGGCCGCAAAGCGGATCTCACCCTGCCAGGGCCGGTCATTCGAGGTCTCGTTGCCGAACACCACCGCGAAGGTGTTGTCCCAGTTGGCGAGCGTGCCGCCCTTGAGGGTGTCGACGTCGCCGGTGAAGTTGCCGTTGATGTACAGCTGGCGCCCGTGGGTCGGGTCGTAGGTCAGCACGATGTGCTGCAGGGCGGCCTGTGCCGCACCGTCGGTGGCTGCGGTGGTCAGCGGCGGCGCGCCGTTGGCGTCGCTGACGGTGCTACGGCTGTAGGCCTGGTATTGCATGGCATCCTGCGCCAGCGTGAAGTTGCGCGTCGAGGTGCCACCGGAGTAGCCGCCCATGAAGGCCATGGTCTGGGTGACGTTGGCCGGCGCCGCCCACATCTCGAGCGAGTACTGACCGCTGGCCGCAATCGCGCTGTAGATCTTGCTGCTGGTCGCGGTCGTACCCTGTGCCTTGGCGCCGCCGGTACCGAAGATCAGGCCCCAGGCGCTGTCCCAGCTGGTATTGCCGGAGAGCGTCAGATTGATGGCCGGATCGACACCGCTGGTGTCGAACGCCGTGGTGCCGGTGTTTTCCTTGAACATCCAGCGCGCGATGACGTCGGCGTCGTAGCGGTTCTCACCGGAGGCGACCGTGCCGGCATAGAGCGTCAGCGCCCGCGACACCACCAGCGTCGGATCGACCGGCGTGACCGGCACGCCGTTGGCGAATGCCTGGATCGCGGCCAGCATGCGTGCAGCGCTGCCCGCACAATCCACCGGGCCACCGGGCGTGGTGGCCCAGCAGTTGTGCGACTCGGTGGCAAGGCGCACGTAGAAACGGGACAGGTTGGGGGTATTGAGGTTGATCTTCGGCTGCGCCGCGGCGTAAGCCTGGTCGACGTTGCTGCTGGCGAAGTACGGCGCCTGCGGCACCGTGGCGCTCGGGGAATGGCAACGCGAGCAGAACATCGTCAGCAACGGGTAGACCGTGCTGGAGAATAAAGTGGAGTCGGCCGGAAACTGCTTGGTCGGTCCCACGGCCTGATCGACCGGTGCAGTGAGCTGGATCTGGGTCGATCCGGCCGAGCCGCCCGCGCCGCCGCCCGCCCAGTTTTCGATCCATGTGGTCAGGATGTCGGCACAGGCCGAAGGGCTCGAGAGCCAGCAGTTGTGACCGCCGCCCACCTTGAGCACCATGGTCGACTGGTCCGGCTGCGTCAGATTGACGACCGTGAGTGCGGCGCTATAGGCGAGGTTGACGTCATCGGAACGCGCGAACATCGGCGACTGGCCGCCGGCCTTGTGACAGCCGCCGCAGCGCGACGACATGTTGATGTTCTGCCAGAGGTTGACCTTGAAGGCTTCAACGTCGGCGGACGCCGGTGCCGGGCCGGTATAGACCGCGGCGGAGGCCGTCACGGTGTCCGGATTCTGGGTCGTGGGCGCGCCGCCCGAGCACGCCGCCAGCAGCAGCGCAGTCAGCGGCAGCAGCAGGTGTGGACGGATGAGGATTCGGTTCACAGTTCTCTCCCTGGTTGGGCGCGGCCGCGTGGCCTAGTTGCCCATGCAGTAAACCGCGGTCTCGGCAAAGACCTGTTTCATGTTGTAGCCGCCCGACTGGAAGTCTGCGGTGATCTGCGCGGCGGCGCCGCGATCAGCCGCGTTGCCCGGTGGCCGCAGACAGATGGCCTGGAAGACTTTCTGCACCTGGCAGTTGGCAAAGGCCTGGCTGTTTTCGAGTTCCTGGCCGAGCGACTTGGCGCCATTGCCGCTGCCAGGCAGCGCAGAGCTCCAGCCGAGCAGCGCATTCGGACCTGAGCGCCAGCGGTTCTGCCAGGAGTCGTCCGGGGTTACGAAGCCGTAGGGAAAGTTGCCGGTGTTGATGTGGTACTTGGCCTGGGTCTGCCCAGCCGTGTAGACCAGCTGCAGCGCGGTCGGATCGTAGTTGTAGTAGGCGAAGGCCTGCACCATCGGATCCATGGCGGCATGGCAGCCGATGCAGTTGTTGAGGAACACGCGGCTGTCACCGCCCGGCGAACGGCTGACGTCCTGGCGAATGCGGTCCGGCGGCCGCGTGATGTCCATCACCTGCGGCAGGTCGTTGCAGAGGTGATTGATCATGGTGAAGCGGAACATCGCGCGGTTGGTTCCGGCGATGAAAAACGCTGCCGCCGCCGCCTCGGTGGTAATCACGCCGGCGGTGGCTGCCGACGGGATGCCGGTGAGCGAGGACTGCGTGGTCTGGACCAGCGCCGATTTGAGGTCGACGCCGTGATCGTCCAGGTACTGGTAGTGATTGTTATTCGACGGCGAGTACGCGGGCACGCCGCTGACGTTGCCGATGTAGAGTATGTCGGCTGATAGCACCGTGTTGAACGGCACGTTGTCGCGGACCATGCCGATCACCGTGGCGGTGTAGTCGTTCAGCGGCACGAACGCGGACTGCGCGCGGTTGGTGGCGGGGGCAATGAAATTGCGCAGCGTCACGTTGTAGAAGCCGCTGTTCTGCATTGCCAACTGGGCTGCGCCTTGCGGATTGCCCTGACTGATCAGCGCCGACATCTGCTGCAGCACCGTCGCACTGGGCGGCACGCCCGCCAGGCGGTTGTGCATGCGCACCGCCTGCTCGTTCGGGCCCGCCATCAGCGGCGCCAGCGGTTGCAATCCAAGCAACGCCGCCAGCAGCACGCTGATCGTGCGCCGCGCCGCTTCGCTTCCAGTTGCTGTTGTCATCGTTGCTCCGTGGTGCAAAATGCCTTTGCACGCTGCGCAGGAATATACGCAGGGGATCATCCGTCGGTAATGTCTCAGGGCACAGACATTAGTGTTCATTACGTAGCACGGCTATCCTGCGTAGCGCCCCTAAGTGCGGAAACTGAGACTGGGATCACATCGCGCGCACACTTCGAGGAATGAACCTCTCGCACACGCAAATCGTCGGAGATTTCCCGGTAATGAAACGTTACCTGTGCACGGTTGGAATGACGCTGGCGGTCGCGGTCCTGGCGGCCTGCAGCAGCGGCGGCAATCTTTCCATCGGCAGCGGCCAGTCCTCGGGCGGGCAGGCCAGCGATTTCGAAATCGCCTATATCAAGCGCACGCTGCCCACCGACAGCACCGCGCTGGCGCAGCTGCGCGCCAAGGACGATGTCACGTTGCCGCGCAACTACTGGAGCAAGGCGGACGTCTATGTACGCACCGCCGCCAATCCGCAGGGCAAGGAAACCAACATCACCAGCAGTGTCACCGGCAGCGATTTCTGGGATGCCAAGGATCTGGACGTCTCGCCCGACGGCACGCTGCTGACCTTCGCGCTGCGCGGGCCGATCATGCCCAACCAGCAGGACTTCAAGCCGCCGACCTGGCACATCTGGCAGTACGCCGTCGCCAGCGGCACCCTGACTCAGCTCACCGGCACCGACACCGACACCGATCCGAACGCCAATGACGTCGGGCCGCACTACCTCAGCGACGGCCGCATCGTGTTTTCGTCCACGCGCCAGACCACATCGCGCGAGGTACTGATCAACGAAGGCGGTGTCGGCGAGAACGTGCAGCCGTTCGAGGCGCAGACCGAGTCGATGAACACCTCGGATTTCGTCATGCACGTCATGAATGCCGACGGCACCGGCATCCACCAGATCTCCTTCAACCCGAGCCACGACATCGACGCCTACCTGTTGCCGAGCGGGCGCATTCTCTACAGCCGTTGGGACAACGCCCCGGGGCGTACCGGCGGCAGCGCCATGCATCTCTATTCGCTCAATCCCGACGGCACCGACGTGCAGCTGCTGTACGGCGCTCAGAGTCACGACACCGGCGTCACCAATCCGTCGAACGCAGCTGCCTGCCCGGCCGGCCTGGTCTGCGGCGTGCAGTTCGTGAGCACGCGGCCGCTGCAGAACGGCAAGCTGCTGGCGCTGACGCGGCCATTTGCCGGCGCCGACTTCGGCGGCAACCTGCTGGTGATCGACGCCAACGGCTACGTCGAGAACAACCAGACATCCCCCGACACCGGCTATCCGACCACCACCAGCGCCGAGACGCCGGCGACCCAGAACGACGTGCGCACGCAGACCGCCAATGGCGCGCCGGTGCCCTCGCCCGGCGGCCGTTTCAATTCCGCCTTCCCGCTCTGGGATGGAACCAACCGGGTGCTCGTAAGCTGGGGGCAGTGCCGATTGCAGAACACAACCGGCCAGCTGCTCGCCTGCACCAATGCCAACCTGGCGGACGCCAGCTCGGCCAACCCCAGCCTGACCCTGGCCCCGCCGCTCTACAGCGCCTGGCTGCTCAACTTCAACGACAGCACGCTCAAGCCCATCTTCGAGCCGGTCGAGGGCGTCATGATCAGCGACCTGGTTTCGCTGCAGCCGCGCACGCTCGCCTGCGTCACCACCGATACCTGTCCGGTAGACGCCGTGGTGCCCACCTCGATCGATCCGGCTTTCGGCATCCTCGACATACGCAGCGTCTACGACCGCGATGGCGCCGCCGCCGGTCTCGGCAACAACGCCAGCCTCAATGCCATCGCCACCACCAACGCGGCCAACCGGCCGGCGCGCTTCCTGCGCATCGAGAAGGTGGTGCCATTCGGGAACCCGGACCTGGGCGATGGCTTTCCGAAGTTCGACCAGGGCATTGCGCTCGGCAATTCGGTCGGCTACATGCGGCAGATTCTCGGCTATGCGCCCATCGAACCGGATGGCTCGGTGCGTGTCACGGTCCCGGCGAATGTCGCCTTCCAGATCACCGTGCTCGACGCCAACGCGCGTGCGCTGACGGATTTCCCGCGGCATCGTTCCTGGCTCAGCGTGCAACCGGGCGAGGTGCTGAGCTGCAACGGCTGCCACGCGCCGCAAGGTTCCCACGTGGTGGGGCCTGTCAACGGCTCGGGGACGGGCGTGGAAGTCAGCGGGCGCTCGCACGGGCGTGCCAATCTGTTCGTGGCCCTCAACGAGGGTGATGCCGCCACGTTCTCCAACACCAGCAATGGCAGCGTCGCCACGTTTTCGCAATGCGCCGGCGCCACCATGGCGCAGGAGCTGGCTGGCGCCACCAGCTGTACCAACTCTCCCGGCGCCTCCTATGCCGCGGCGCCGATCAGCCCGGACGTGATCTTCAACGATGCCTGGGGCAACGGTACCGGTCCTAACGCCCCGATCTCTTATACTTACGGCGCGCTGACCAGCAATCTGCCGACCGCGCCTTCGTGTCAGGCCACCTGGTCGGGCTTCTGCCTCAGCATCATCAATTACCCCACCATCATCGATCCGCTCTGGAGCCTGGCGCGTTCCACCACCGCGCTGCCCAACGGCGGCGCCACCTGCACCGGCTGCCACACGGCCACGCGCACGGCCGGCGCGGGCGGCGCACCCCTGCCGCCGGACGGCAATCTGCAGCTCGATGACGCCAACGCCAGCACCACTGCACAGCTGCCGTCTTATACACAGCTGGTGACCGCGCACGACGTGCTTTCACTGAACGCCGCCGGCAATCAGTTGGTAAACTCCGCAACCACGGTGCCCGGGTCGATCAACGTGGGGAGTGCCAATGCGTCGTGCTTCTTTCAGGTCGTCACCGGCGCCAGCATGGGTTGCAGCGTCACCGGTACGGTGAATCACGCCGGTTTCATGACCGCCGCGGAGTTGCGACTGCTGTCAGAATGGGTGGACATTGGAGCTCAGTATTACAACAACCCCTTCGACGCGCCGCTGGCTCAATAACGTCGCCCTGGCCTTCGCCGTGCTGCTGCTGGCACTGCCGGCGGCGCGCGCGCACGCGCGCGACTACCTGCAGTTGTTCGTGGTGCAACCCTATCTCGAACTGCATACCGGCCCTGGACGCGGCTACCCGGTCACCCAGGTGGTAGCGCGCGGCGAGGCCATCGACGTGCTGATGCGGCGCACCGAATGGTTCAAGGTGCGCACCGAGCGCGGCATCGAAGGCTGGGCGCACGAGCGCGACCTGGCGCAGACCACGCTGGCGGACGGCTCGCCCTTTACCATCAACCTCGGTGACCGCGCCGGCTTCACCTCGCACCGCTGGGAAAGCGGCATCTTCGGCGGTGCCTACGAAGGCGCGACGCTGATCTCCGCCTATCAGGCGGTTTCGCTGACCGATCACCTCAAGGTGGAGCTGTCGGCGTCACAGTTCCTGGGCAATCTGTCGAACGGCTACCTGGTGGATCTCGGCTTCAGCCACGTGTTCATGCCGGAATGGCGCTTGTCGCCATTCGTCACCTTGGGCGGCGGCTATGAGCGGGTCGAACCCAAGGCGACCCTGGCGCAGCCCGTCAGCTCCAGCAATCAGACCGCCTACTTCGGCGTCGGCGTGCGCTACTACCTGGCCCGGAGACTGTTCCTGCGGGGAGAATTGCGCGGGCACGAGATCTTCACCAACCAGAACAGCAACGAGGTCAAGAACGAATGGAAAATCGGCATCGCGTTCTTCTACTGAGCCTCGTTGCGTTGAGCCTCAACGGCTGCGCGCTGTTCCACCGGCACGCCAAGCCGGCCGATGACGATCAGGCGTCGTCGGACAGCGACAGCAGCGCGCCGCCGCCCACCGTCATCGAGCCGCAGGTGGAACGCCGCACCATCAAGGTGCCCACCATCCGCCCGAGCAACGTCGAGATCGGCGCCTACTACGGCGAACTCTCGATCCAGGACTTCGGCGCGCAGCCGGTCTATGGCGTGCGCCTGGATTACCATATCAGCGAGGATTTCTTTGCCGAGGCCACCTACGGCCGTGCCAAGGCGGGCTACACCAGCTTCGAGACGCTCAGCAATATCCAGCTCATTTCCGATGCTGAGAGGCGCTTCACGTATTACAACCTCTCTCTCGGCTACAACTTGCTGCCGGGCGAGGTGTTCATCGGTCGCAATCTCGCCATGACCAGCGCGTTTTATCTCATCGGTGGCATCGGCAGTGTCAACTTTGCTGGAGACCAGAACTTCGCCGTCAATTTCGGCGCGGGCTTCCGGGTATTGCCCACGGACTGGCTGGCCCTGCACATCGACGTGCAGGACATCGTGTTCCGATCGGCGGTCACGGGCGAGGAAGAGCTCAAGAACAACCTGCAGGCAACCATCGGTGCGAGCGTATTTTTCTAGAGGCGCAATCGGGCCGGCGCTGCGGCGCTGAGCCATCGGAGGCCATCATGAAATCGACTGTATCCCTTTCGGCGGCAGCTCTGGCGGCGATCCTGTGCCTGCCGGCGTCGGCCGGCACCCTAGCACCGGGCGCCCCGGCTCCGGGCTTTCAGCTGCACACCGCCAGCAGCACCGAACTGTCGCTGAGCGACCTCAAGGGACAGGTGGTACTCATCAACTTCTGGGCCAGCTGGTGCGGCCCGTGCCGGCAGGAGATGCCGGTACTGGATCAGCTCTATCGCAGGTACAAGTCGGCCGGCTTCACCCTGCTCGGTGTCAACGTCGAACCCAAATCGGCCGATGCCGAGGGTTTTCTGAAGTCCACGCCGGTCTCGTTTCCGATACTCTTCGATCCCGACAGCAAGGTCAGCAAGCTGTACGAGGTGCCCGGAATGCCCAGCACTGTGATCCTGGACCGCAGCGGCAAGGTTCGCTACGTCCACCAGGGCTACAAGCCCGGTGAGGAGAGTCAGTACCTCGACCAGATCCGCGCGCTGGTGCGGGAATAGCCGTGCGCGCCTGCCTGCTGTTGGCAGTGCTGCTGCTGGGTGGTTGCAGTGCGCCGCAGCCGTGGGTCAAGCCCTACGAGCGCGAGCACCTGGCGGATCCGATCATGTCGTTCGATGCCAATCCGGTATCGAGCGTCTACCTCGACCATGTGTTCGAAGTGCGCGAGGGCGCCCGCGGCGCCACCGGCAGCGTCGGCGGCGGCTGCGGCTGCAACTGAGTGAGACCGCGGGCCGCCATTCGCTGGAAGACGGCCACGGCGGCGCTGTTCGCGCTGGCGGCCGTGAGCCGTGCCGCCGTTCTGCCGGACGATCGCGCCGACCTGATGTGGCACGACTGGAGCGGCGGCGGCGTCACGGTGCAGGGACCGTCGATTCTGGTGCGCAAGAAGGTGACCGACTCGCTGTCGCTGGCGGCCAACTACTACGTCGACATGATCTCGAGCGCCTCGGTCGACGTGCTGTCGACCGCGAGTCCGTACAAGGAAACCCGCACGCAGGGCAGCATCAGCGCCGACTACATCCACGGCAACACCACCTACAGCGGCGGCTACATCGAGAGCAACGAGCGCGACTACAAGGCCAAGACCGGCTTTTTCTCCGTCAGCGAATCGATGTTCGGCGATCTGACCACCATCTCGTTCGGCTATACCCGCGGATTCGATAAGGTTTATGCGGCCAATCACCAGCTCGGACAGCCGATCACCGTCACCTTCTTTGGCGATGCCGACCATCGCAACTGGCAGGCCAGCCTGTCGCAGATCCTGACGCGCAACCTGCTGCTGGGTCTGAATTTAGAAACCGACGAGAGCGACGGCTACCTGCAGAGTCCGTACCGTTCGGCACGCTACCTGGGGCCCGACGGCCTGGTCCACTCCGAGGCGCAGGTGACCCCGAATACGCGCACCGGCAACGCCGGCTCGCTGCAGCTCAAGTACTACCTGCCCTGGCACGCGGCGCTCGATGGCAACTACCGCCTCTATCACGACACCTGGGGCATCCTCGCCCACACCGTCGGCGCTGGCTACACCCAACCGGTTTCGACCTCCTGGACCTTCAACGGCAACGTGCGCTACTACCGCCAGACTGCAGCGGTGTTCTACGGCGATCTGTTCCCGTTCGAGGATTCGCAGAATTTCATGTCGCGGGACCGCGAGCTGGCGCAGTTTCACGACATTGCCTTCGGTGTCGGCGCCACTTGGCAGTTCCACCCTGCCTGGCCGCACTGGATCGAGAAGGGCACGCTCAATCTCAACTACAACCGGCTGCTGATCTCGTACGATGATTTCCACGACTTTGGCCGGGTCGGGGGCTCGCCGGACGGCATTCCGCTCTACTCCTACGGCGCCAGCGTCACGCAGTTCTTTATTTCCTTGTGGTACTGAACCATTATTCGCCTCCTTGACTAGTCCATCGCTACGGAGGCGATCCATGAACCGAGCCCATTTCCTGCGCGCGCTGCTGGGAGCCGCGGCATTGCTGGCATCGATCCCCGTAGCCCTGGCGCAGACCCCCGAGCCGACCCGAGAGGACGCACGCCTGATTACGGCGACGCAGGTACTCGAGGAATTGCGCGCCACCCCCGATCAGAACGTGCCGGACTGGTTGATGCAGCGCGCCTACGGCGTGGCCGTCATCCCCGACGTGATCAAGGGCGCTTTCGTGTTCGGCGGCCGCTACGGCAATGGTGTGCTGACCGTGCGGGACGCGTCCGGTCGCTTTAGCAGCCCGATCTTCATTACGCTTGCAGGTGGCAGCGTCGGCTGGCAGTTGGGCGCCACCTCGACCGACGTGGTGCTGGTGTTCGTCACCCAGCGCAGCGTCGAGCACTTCGCCCGCGGCAAATTCACCCTGGGAGCGGACGCGTCCGTCGCGGCCGGGCCCGTAGGCCGGCAGACCGAAGCCGCTGCCGGCATCAACGCCGAAATCTATTCGTATTCGCGCTCGCGCGGACTGTTTGCGGGCGTCGCTCTCGACGGCACCGTCATCGCGTTCGATAAGAAGGCCAACAACGCCTTCTACAACGGCGAGGAAGTGACCACCAGCGAGATCACCGCCGGCAAGGTAAGCTCCAACTCCGAGTCGGCGCGGCGTTTCCTCGCAGCGGTTGCGGCCAGCGCCAACACCGCCGGCGGAGTCGAGCCGAGCAGCAGCAGCAATGCGCCCGGCGCGGCACCGCCACCGCCGCCGCCGCCGGCGAGCTCGGGAGGCGTCAAGACCTATCCGATGGAAGACGCGAAGCCGGGCCAGGAACCCAAGTAACGCCGGGGGCGCGGCCGCCCGAGCGGCTTACAGCAGCGTGTTCAGGTATGGCACGCTGATCAGGGACAGCAGGATGGCTATGCCTAGCATCGCGTTGGCAAGCGGCGGCTCGAGCCCGTACTGATCCGCGAGTATGACGGCCGATATCATCGGCGGCATGGCCGCCTGCAGCACACCTACCGCCAGCACCAGCCCGGTCACACCGCTCGCCCAGCCGAGCAGCCAGCAGAGTGCCGGCGCAAGCAGCAGTTTCCAGGCCAGCCCGCAGCTCAGTGCCGGCAGGATCCGGCGCGGCAGGCGCAAGCGCTGTTGCAGGCCCACGGAGAACAGTGCCAGCGGTGACAGCGTTGTGGCCAGGCGCCCGCAGATATCGTGCAGCACCGGCCACGGGTCCCCGGCCAGTCCCAGCAGCACGCCCGCCACCAGCGCCTGCAACGGCGGAAAGTACAGCAGCTGCCGCAGCACCTCCGCGGGACGCAGCTCGCGGCCGGCATAGAGCACCGTTACTGCCACGCCGCCGAATACCAGCGCCGTAAAGCAGCCGGTCTGATCGCCGATCACCGCCAGCGACAAGCCCGGGGCGCCGCGCAGCGCCTCGATCATCGGATAGCCCATGAAGGCCGTGTTGCCTAGCCCAGCCACCAGCGTCAGCGCGCCCACGCGCCCCCGCGACCAGCCCAGCGCCTTTCCAAGCAAGGCGAACAACAAGGCGGCACCGGCGAACACCAGCCAGTTGGCCAGCGTCAGGAACCAGAACTGACGCTCGAAATGCACTCGCGGGATCAGGTCCAGCACCATTGCCGGCAACGCGATGCGGATGACCCACCAGTTCAACGCCTGCGCCAGCCCAGCGGGAGGGTGTGCCAACTTCGCGACCAGCACACCCAGCGCCAGACATACGCACAGCAAACCCAAGGCCGTCATCGAACTCATTATAGGTAGCAATTTCCGCTAGCATCGCGTCCCTCATGTCGACACTGGCACTCAAGGCATCCGGCTTGTGCAAGCGTTATGGCGCGGTTTGCGCCGTGGACGAAGTCTCTTTTCAGGTGCAGCACGGCGAGATCGTCGGGCTGCTGGGACCCAACGGCGCCGGCAAGACCACCACTATCAACATGGTGCTCGGCATCCTGCAGCCGAGCGCAGGGCGGATCGAGATCGAGGGTATCGACATTGGGCGGCAACGCTCACAGGCGCTGGCACACACCAACTTCGCCGCCGTCTACGCCACGCTGCCCGGCAACCTGACAGTCTGGCAGAACCTGCGCTTCTTCGGCCTGCTGTACGACGTCGCGGAACTGAATGCGCGCATCGAGATATTGCTGGCCGAGCTCGATCTGCTGCCGCTACGGCATACGCGCTGCGGTCTGCTTTCCTCGGGCGAGCAGACGCGGCTGGCGCTGGCCAAGGCGCTGCTCAACTCACCACGCCTGCTGCTGCTCGACGAGCCCACGGCCTCGCTCGATCCATCTGCCGCCAACCTGATCCGCCAGCTCATTCGCGCGCTGGCGGAACGGCGGCGTTGCGGCATCCTCTGGACCTCGCACAACATGTACGAGGTGGAGGAAACCTGTCACCGCGTACTGTTCGTATCCCATGGCCGGATCCTGCTCGAGGGCGATCCGCGTCAATTGCCCCAGCAGCACGGCACAGCCTCGCTCGAGGAACTGTTCATCCGGCTGGCACGCGAGCCGCTGGCGGCCGGCCGCAACGCATGAAGCTGCGTCCGATTGCAGCCATTGCGCTGCGCCAGATCTATCTCATGCGCAGCAGCCCGGTGCGCGTGCTGCCGATGATCGCCTGGGTGGCGGTGGACATCGTGCTGTGGGGCTTCATTGCGCGCTACCTCAATGGCGTCAACTCCCGCGGCATCAATTTCACCGCCAGCCTGCTGGGTGCGGTGCTGTTCTGGGATTTTTTCACGCGCGTCATGCAGGGCGTCACCATGGCGTTCTTCGAGGACGTCTGGTCGCGCAACTTCATCAACGTCTTCGCCTCGCCGCTGCAGATCTCCGAGTACCTGTGCGGGCTGGTGCTCACCGGCATCGCCACCAGCGTAATCGGGCTGGTGGTCATGCTGCTGCTGGCCACGGCGGTGTTCGGCCTGCAGTTTGCGGCGCTGGGGCTGCTGCTGCTGCCGTTCCTGCTGGTGCTGTTTCTGTTCGGCATCGCGCTCGGCGTACTGGCCAGCGCCATGGTGCTGCGATTGGGACCTGCATCCGAGTGGCTGGTTTGGCCGATTCCGGCACTGTTGTCGCCGTTCGCCGGCGTGTTCTATCCGCTCTCGACGCTGCCGGCATGGATGCGCGGCATCGGCCGGCTGCTGCCGCCCTCGTACGTGTTCGAAGCCATGCGTTCGGTAGTCGGCGGCGGCGGCTTCATTACCACGGCGCTTTACGGCGGTGTACTGCTGGCGGCCGTC
>JBAUYT010000027.1:0-2833 GCA_049584935.1 Steroidobacteraceae bacterium | reverse complement strand
AGTCCCAGCCGAGCCAAACATAAGAAAGCTCACCCCCAGCACAGCCACCGTGACCCGCTTCATAGAAATGACCTCCCCGATCGCACCCCCCCCGGCGCGAGAGACCCCAAAGCCGGACTTAGCGCATTGAAATAGCGCAATTTTTCGAATCTGTCGATAAGGACCGCAGGTGCCAATGACCCGCGTTGCCGGCAGACCAAAAGGCTCGACCTTGCGGCGTCACTCGTGCCGCTCGATCACCACTCCGTTAGCCAGCACGCCCGCGTTGAGGTAGCGGCGGACCAGCGTAGCACTCGACGGCCCGCGATCCGTTTGGCCAACCTGCTCATCGGGATGTCGTGGTTGACCCGATCGAAGAACTTCTCCAGGTCGATGTCTACCACCCAGCTGCGGCCTTCCTTCACGCCGGCCTCGCGGTCTGACGCTCTGCGGTTCGCTTCGCTCGCTGTGACCAGCTCACGAGAGGACTCCCACCTCCAAGTCAATGCCCATGCCGGGCGCACCAATCGGGATAGGGGGGAGCCTCGCGGCTCCTCCCCTCCCACACCACCGTACGTACGGGTCCGTATACGGCGGTTCGTTGGATTAAGCGGCCTTGTTGATCGCGAGAGAAGGTAAGCCGAGCGAGACGAGAGAGGCGTTGGATAGGGCGATGGTGAGCGCGGGACTGTGGCTGAGCCGCCAAGGGCCATGTGGGCTGCCGGCGCTCTGCGCCGCCAGGTCCCGGCCGACGCCACGGCGTCGCAGCTCAGCGTAACGGTTGCGTCCATGCTTCCACTGCTTCCAGACGATCGCGCGCAGGCGTCGCCGGATCCACTGGTCAAGCTTGTGCAACACCGAGGGGGTCTGGCAGAAGCCGAAGTAACCACGCCATCCGATAAGATATCGGGCGAGTTCCTTGACGATCTGCCCGGGGCTTTCCCCACGCGTGCGCCGCGTCAGCTCGCGGACCTTTGCCTTGAGGCGGTCAATGGCCTGCGGCGCGATCCGGCGCCGGGGCTTCCTCCCACCCGTAAAGCTGAAGCCCAGGAACTTGCGGGCGCTCGGCTTGGCGACCGCGCTCTTGGCCTTGTTGACCTTGAGCCTGAGACGCTTGGCGAGGAACTGCTCGATGCCGACCATCACCCGCTCGCCTGCCCGCTGACTGCGCACATAGATGTTGCAGTCGTCGGCATAGCGCACAAAGCGGTGGCCGCGCTTTTCCAGCTCCTTATCCAACACGTCCAGCATAAGGTTCGACAATAGCGGCGAGAGCGGCCCGCCTTGCGGCGTACCCTCTTCGGTCGGGCCGACCAGCCCATCCGCCAGCACGCCCGCGCTCAGAAAGCCGCGGATCAGCTTCAGGATGCGCTTGTCCACCACCCGCTTGGCCACCAGCCCCATCAGGATGTCGTGGTTGACCCGGTCGAAGAACTTCTCCAAGTCGATATCCACCACAGTATCGTGGCCGGACGCGATCAACTCCTGCGCCCGTGCCACCGCCTGATGCGCCGAGCGCCCCGGTCGAAAGCCGAAGCTTGCCTCGGAGAACGTCGGGTCCCAATCCGCCTGCAGCACCTGCATAACCGCCTGCTGGATAAAGCGGTCGAGCACCGTCGGGATGCCGAGCGGCCGAGTGCCGCCCGTCGCCTTTCGGTATCTCCACCCGCCGCACCGGTTGCGGCTTGTAGGTGCCGTCAAGCAGCTGTTCCCGGATCGTGGGCCAGCGCTCCTTCAGGTGGGCCGCCAAGTCACCGACCCTCATGCCGTCGATGCCCGGCGCCCCCTTGTTCCGCTTGACCTGCGCCAGTGCCTTCTTCAGGTTCGCACGCTCGACAATCGCTTCCATCGACGGTCCAACCAGGGCCGCCCGGCTTTCGATATCGGTTCTCGCCGCGCGCGCTTCGGTCCCTTGGGCGGCGGTGCTCAGGGCTTCACCCTTCGTCCCGATGCCCAAGTTCAGCTCGACCTGATTCTTCTGCCGCATGGCTCGCGCGAGATCGCCGTTCTACCGGCCATTCCACCGTTCAGGCCTTCGGCGGACGCTCCCGCCTACTATGCCCTCTGCTGACTCCTCCGCCGCGATCACGGGCCTTGCGACCCGCTCAGTCCGGTTGCCCGGACACGCCGGAGGTCTCCCGAGGTAAGACCGACCGCCTTCGCCGCACGCCCGCCGGATTTACCACCCCGGCCCTTGATGGCCCTGGACTTCGCGATCAGTTGCTCGCTCGTCCGGCCGGGTAGGCCTCGATATCCGGTTCTTGTCCATCGGGCCGCGGCTTTGCTCCACGCTTCCTTCAGACCCCACCTCGCGATGACGCCCTTGCGCTTCGCTAATCCTTCGCCACCATCAGGCTGGATAGAGGACTTCCACCTCCAAGCTGTCGTTCATGCTCGGCACACAACGAAAATCCCGGGGCGGTCTCCCGCCCGGGCACACTTCGTGAGTTTCAATTTCACGAATACCTGATTTGATATCTCGTGTCAATGGAAATGACGACGACGATGGGCTACGCGCCCATTGATCACCTTAGTTGGAGATTCTGTGCTTGAACTGCAGGGAGAAACCAGCTTTGTGTATCGCCTCGTTGGCAAGCCCGAAGAACTTTGTCGCTTCTTCGCTCAGCGGAAATTTCCCGACGAGATTGATCACCACGCGCCGTCCTCGCGTCTCCGGAATTTGCCTATACATTTGTCCACCTTCGACAAAAGCCAAATAGCTGTACAATTTGGCCTGAAGCATCAGGAGATGCTCTCCCTCGTCTTCGTCCCAGCTAAGGTAATCGCTGATCGTAAGAAGAACGTCACCGGTTTTATATTCAATGGTTACGAAATCAATTTTATCGATTTGCTC
>JBAUYT010000026.1:0-2392 GCA_049584935.1 Steroidobacteraceae bacterium | reverse complement strand
GTGCTGCTCGTGGTCTGCCTGGTGCCGTGGAATTCGAGTCAGATCGCCACACCGTACGTCAGCGCGCTGAATGTCATGGGAATTCCGGCGGCCGCACAGATCATGAATGCAGTGGTGCTCACCGCCGTGCTGTCAGCGCTGAACTCCGGCCTGTACGCCTCCTCGCGCATGCTGTTTGCGCTGACCGAGCGCGGCGATGCGCCACGCTTCCTGGCGCGGCTCAGCAGCAACGGCGTACCGCGGCGTGCGATCCTGCTCGGTACCGTATTTGGCTACGCCGCCGTCATTATGTCGTACGTCTCCCCGGACGCCATCTTCGCCTTCCTGGTCAATTCCTATGGCACCGTGGCAATCTTCGTCTACCTGTTCATCGCATCGTCACAGTTGCGGCTGCGCGCCCGACTGGAGGCAGAGCAACCCGCTCGGCTGCAACTGCGCATGTGGTGCTATCCGTACCTGACGTATCTGGCGATTGCAGCCATGCTGGCCATCCTGGCCGCCATGGCCTTCATTCCCGATCAACGCACGCCGCTGATCTTCGGGCTCATCAGTTTGGGGGTACTGCTATTGGCGTTCGCAATGCGCGCCCGTTTTGGCCAGCAGTGCGCAAACCAGCAGGCCGGCCTGGCGCCGGCATCGCTTCCGGATCCGAGCGAGGTTCAGACCAGCCGGTAGCCGACCGGTCCGATCGATCTCAGGCGGCCGCTTCCCTCGGCTCTGGTTCGGCTTCGGTCTCGAGCGACAACGCCGGCGTCTCACGCGTGCTATTGAGCTTGATGTTGAGCCGCAGTTCGTTGGCCGAGTCGGCGTTCTTGATGGCTTCCTCGTACGAGATGGAGCCATCGTTATAGAGCTCGAACAGCGAGTGATCGAAGGTCTTCATGCCGAGCTCTCGTGATTTCTGCATGATCCCCTTGATTTCGTGGAACTCACCCTTGAGCAGCTTGTCGGCCACGATCGGCGTATTGATGAGGATCTCGATTGCAGCGCGGCGCCGCTTGCCATCGGAGGTGCGGATCAGGCGCTGCGAGATAATGGCCCTGAGGTTGCTCGAGAGATCCATGAGCAGCTGCTTGCGCCGCTCCTCGGAGAAGAAGTTGATGATGCGGTCAATGGTCTGGTTGGCGCTGTTCGAATGCAGCGTGCCCAGGCACAGGTGGCCGGTTTCGGCAAATGCGATCGCGTGCTCCATGGTCTCGGTGTCGCGGATCTCCCCGATGAGGATCACGTCGGGTGCCTGGCGCAACGTGTTCTTGAGCGCGTTGTGCCAGGAGTGCGTGTCGATACCGACCTCGCGATGAGTGATCAGCGATTTCTGCGACTGGTGCACGAACTCGACCGGATCCTCCACGGTGACGATGTGGCCGGCGGAGGTACGGTTGCGGTGATCGATCATGGCGGCGAGCGAAGTCGATTTGCCCGAGCCGGTGGCTCCCACCACCAGCACGAGTCCGCGCTTGGCCATGACGATGTCCTTGATCGTGTCTGGCAGGCCGAGCTTGGCGAAATCCGGAATCTCATTGACGATGGTGCGGACCACCATGCCAACGTTCTGCTGCTGCATGAACACGTTGACGCGGAAACGTGCCACATTTGGTAGCGAGATCGCAAAGTTGCACTCCAGGTCACGTGCAAATTCCTCGCGCTGGCGGGAATTCATGAGCGCAAAGGCGAGATCCCGCGCCACTTCTCCCGAGAGCTTCTGGCTGGTCATCGGCTGCATGGCGCCCTGCAGCTTCATCGCAGGCGGAAAGTCCTTGGACACGAACAGATCCGAACCGCCGGCCTTGCTCATTGCGGTCAGCATCTTGGCGATATGGGATTTTGCCTGCTCTTCGGTAAGACCGGCCATCTGTCCCTCGACTGTCGCTTTACGGCGCATGGCAGCCTAGCGAATCGTCTCGACCGCGTACGGTAATGCTTCTCACTGCCGGCGATTGCCTGTCATAGTAGCGGTCAAAACACGCGCGAATCCGGCCATCCATATGATCCGAGCCACACTTTACGCGCGCGCCCGTGAGGCGCGTCTGACCCCGTGATCGAGGAGCTGTTGCCGGCCGGTGTCGTCGGAGTGGCGTCGCGCAGCGACGAACAGCAGGAACCGCTGTTTCCGGAGGAAGCCGCGCTGGTGGCGCGCGCCGTCATGGCGCGGCAACTCGAGTTCGCCACTGGTCGCAGCTGCGCGCGCCGTGCGCTGCGCCGCCTGCACGTAGCCGATGCGCCGATCCTGTCCGGCGGACGACGGGAGCCGCTGTGGCCCGAGGGTATCGTCGGCAGCATCACGCACTGTGCCGGTTATCGCGCCGCCGCCGTGGCGCGCGCCGGCGATGCAGCGGCCGCCATCGGCATCGATGCGGAGCAGCACGCGGCACTGCCGAGCGGGGTTCTCGAG
>JBAUYT010000025.1:0-2564 GCA_049584935.1 Steroidobacteraceae bacterium | reverse complement strand
GTACAGCGACCTAGATTGGGACTATACGTGTGGACGAAACCAAGGCCGAAGTACCGTTGCGCCCACGATCACGAGCATCGTCGCATTGAGCCATTTTTAGGTACTGAAAGTGCATGATCGGCTGCACATCGCGCAGCAGAATTTTGCGAGCGCGCAGATCATTCTTGTCGATCGCGACATCGATACCGCAGCGCAAGACTTTCGGCCGATCGCACTGCTCGGCGCATTGCCTTTGATGCTAGGCCAAGGCAGTAGCTCGAAGCTGAGTCAGCCGCTCCGCTACTGAGCGACGGGATCACCATGCTGTCCCACTTCTTCATTGACCGTCCTATCTTCGCGTGGGTGGTGGCGCTGATTATCATGCTGGTCGGCGGTGTGGCGATCACGCGGCTGCCAATCGCGCGCTACCCCAGTATAGCCCCGCCGTCAGTCAATATCATCGCGTCCTATCCCGGCGCCTCCGCGCAGACCGTCGAGGAGTCGGTGACTCAGATCGTCGAGCAAAATATGACTGCGCTCGACGGATTGCTTTACATGGAATCGACCAGTGATGCCGCTGGGAACGTTTCGATTTCGCTGACCTTTGCTAGTGGCATCAATCCGGACATCGCCGAAGTGCAGGTGCAGAATAAGCTTCAGCAGGCCGTGCCTTTGCTGCCCCAAATTGTGCAGCTGCAGGGCATCTCGGTCTCCAAGAGCGCCGGCAGCTTTTTGCTCGCCGTCGGTTTCGTGTCAGACGACGGCAGCATGAGCGGCGGGGACATCGGCGATTGGGTCTCAAGCAACGTCATCGAGGCCATGAGCCGCGTGCCGGGCGTCGGCAACGTGCAGTCATTTGGAGCCAAGTACGCTATGCGCATCTGGCTCGATGCGGACAAGCTGAATGTCTACGGACTGACGCCGAACGATGTGATCAGCGCCGTTCAGGCGCAGAACGCCCAGGTGTCCATCGGCCAGCTTGGGGATACACCGTCGGTTCCTCATGCGCAGCTTAATGCCACGGTCACGGCGCTGGGACGCATGCATACGCCGCAACAGTTCGCCAATATAGTTCTGCGCGCCAACAGCGACGGCTCAACCTTGCAGCTGCACGACGTGGCGCGCGTTGAGCTGGGCCTTGCCGACTATAGCTTCGAGGCTAAGTACAATGGCAAGCCGGCGTCCGGCATGGGGGTCAACCTCGCCAGCGGCGCTAATGCGCTGCGCACGGTGCAAGGGGTTTCCGAGCTGCTGAAGAGCATCGCGCCGCAGATGCCGCATGGTCTGCGGCCTGTTATCGCACTCGACACGACTCCATTCGTGCGTAAGTCGATCCGGGAGGTCATCAAGACGCTGCTGGAGGCAATCGCGCTGGTGTTTCTGGTGATGCTGGTGTTTCTGCAGGATGTTCGCGCTACGTTGATCCCAACGATTGCCGTGCCCGTCGTGCTTATGGGTACCTTCGCAGTGCTAGCTGTGGCCGGCTACTCTATTAACATGCTGACTATGTTTGCGGTGGTGCTGGCCATCGGGCTACTGGTCGATGACGCAATCGTAGTGGTCGAGAACGTTGAACGGCTCATGGCCGAGGAGGGGTTGTGGCCAATCGAGGCAACTCGTAAATCGATGGATCAAATCACCGGCGCATTGATTGGTATTGCCACCGTGCTGTCGGCCGTTTTTATTCCGATGGCGTTTCTTTCGGGATCGACCGGCGTGATCTACCGGCAGTTCTCAATCACGATCGTCTCGGCAATGGTGTTGTCGGTTATCGTCGCGATCGTGCTGACCCCGGCGCTGTGCGCTACCTTGCTCAGGCCAGCGGAAAGGGGCGCTCATCATCACTATAACCGCGGTTTCTTCCGCTGGTTCAATCGCAAATTCGACTCGGGTAGCCACAGGTACCAGATCATCGTGGGGCGATTGATTGCGAGGCCGTGGCGCTACATGCTGATCTACCTGGCGTTGGCATCGCTCATGGGATTGCTGTTTCTGCGGCTGCCAACGGCTTTCCTGCCCGATGAAGACCAGGGATACATGTATACGCTGGTGCAGACGCCCGTGGGTGCGACCCTCGCTCGTACGCGCCGTGCGCTCGACCAGATTCAGGATTACTTTCTCGAGCAGGAGCAGGCGGCGGTCGAATCAGTATTTACCGTGGCCGGGTTTAGCTTCACTGGATCGGGCCAGAACGCCGGCATAGGATTTGTGCTGCTGAAAGATTGGGAGGACCGCAAATCACCCAAGCTCAGCGTTCCCGCGTTGCAAATGCGGGCCTATGGGGCCCTCTTGCAGATCAGGGATGCGCTCGCGTTCGCCTTCTCCCCGCCGCCGGTCAACGAACTCGGAAACTCCGCTGGTTTCGATTTCTATCTCAAGGACAATAACGGTCAAGGCCACGCGGCGCTGACTGCCGCCCGCAATCATTTTCTGCTCATGGCAGCCAAGGATAAGCTGTTGGCGAATGTCCGGGCCAGCGGGCAGGAAGATGCTCCGCAATTTCGCCTGGACATCGATGCGCAGAGGGCAAGTTCTCTCGGACTGAAGATGGCCGATGTCAACGATTCGTTGGCGGTGGCCTGGGG
>JBAUYT010000024.1:0-30396 GCA_049584935.1 Steroidobacteraceae bacterium | reverse complement strand
GGTTGGGGGGCAGCAGCCGTGGCGGCAGGAAGCGCTCGGTAGTCACGCCGGCTCGCCGCAACAGTGGCACCACATGCGGCCGGTCGTACCACTCGCCGATACCGTCCACCAGTACGCGCACCCGCACGCCGCGCGTGACTGCGGCCGCGAGCGCCGCGATGAATTCGTGGCCGACCGGGTCGCTTTGAAAAATATAGGTCGCCAGATAGACGCTGTCGCGGGCGGCGGCAATCGCGCTCAGCATTCGCGGGAACGCCACCTGACCCGTGTTGAGCGGTTCGAGCGCATTGCCGCCGAGCAGCGGCAATGCGGTGAGTTGATCGCCGGCGCGTTCGAGCGCGGCGAAATGCCCGCCGCTGCGGCTGCGCGCCGGCGCCGGATCCGGTGCCGCGGCGCGGCGCATCGCATCGGACTGCGAGCTCGCCGGACTGTGGGTGCGCACGCGATTGATGCCGAACAGCCAGTACAGCACCGAGCCGCCCAGTGGAAACAGCCAGCACACCGCTATCCAGCTGACGACGCTGCGCGGATCAGGCTTGGTGAGCAGCGCGTGCAGCGCCGCTGCGGCCGCGCTGCTGAGGTACACGACGACGAACAGACTGCCTGCGAGCGTGATGGGACACCTCGCGCCCATCTTAGCCGATCGTGGCTCGTTCACCTGCGTGACGGTTGACCTGCACGCGGGGCGCTTTCAGACTCGCCGCGTCGGTTGCTGCGGGAGCCTGGACGTGAGCGGCGCGCAAAACATGTTGGTCGGGGATATCGGTGGCACGCACGCGCGCTTTGCGACGGTGGACGTGGCCGCGCCGGCACCGTGGCGACTGGAAAACCGGCAGGATTTCGCCATGGATTTCCCGACTTTCGACCAGGCGCTGCAGCAATACCGCCAGCGTGCCGGACTGGAGCAGGTACCGGCCGCCGCCTGCATCGCGGTAGCCGGGCCGATCAGCAACGGCCAGGTGCACCTGACCAACCGGCACTGGCTCATCTCCGAGGACACGTTGCGGAAGTTCGGCTGCCGCTCGGCGCTGCTGATCAACGATTTCGTCGCGCTGGCCTTCGCCATCGATACGCTGCAGCCGCGTGACCTGCGTGCCATCGGGCCTGCGCTCGCTGGGCTGCGCGACGAGCCGATCACCATTCTCGGCGCCGGTACCGGCTTCGGCGTGTCCTGTCTGGCGCGCTATCGCGGCCGCATGGTGCCGATGGCAACCGAGGGCGGGCATATCGGCTTCGCTCCGGGAGACGAGCAGGAACTGGCGGTGCTGCAGCAGCTGATGCGGCGTTTCGGCCGCGTCTCAGTCGAGCGGTTGCTGTCCGGACCCGGGCTCGAGAACGTCTACCAGGCCCTCGAGCAGGCCGCCGGTCGCAAGCCCACGGAACTGTCTGCGGCGCAGATCACCGAGCGGGCTCTGCAAGGCGATGCCGGCTGCGGCACCGCCCTGACACTATTCTGCGCAGTCTACGGCGCCGTCGCCGGCGACTTTGCGCTGGCTCACGGCGCTCGCGGCGGCGTGTATATCGCCGGCGGCATCGCGCAGAAGATCGAACCGTACCTGCGCGCGAGCCCGTTCCGCGCGCGCTTCGAGAGCAAGGGCAGGCTGTCAGGTTACGTCCAGCCCATCCCGACGATCCTGATCGCCAGTGACGATGCGGCGCTGCTGGGCTCGGCGCGCGCGGGTGTCACACTGCAGGGCGACAGCGGCGGCTGATGCGCACGCAGGTCGTCATCATCGGTGCCGGACCCGCAGGTCTACTGCTGGGGCAGCTGCTCGGCAACCACGGCATCGACAACATCATTCTCGAGCAACGCAGCGGCGACTATGTACTCGGGCGCATCCGCGCCGGCGTCATCGAGAAATGGTCGGCTGACCTGCTCGATGAGGCCGGAGTGGGAGCGCGCATGCGCCGCGACGGCCTGGCGCACGCGGGCATCGAACTCTGCTTCGACGGCCAGCGACATCGGGTCGACTTCGGCGAACTGGTCGGCAAGAACGTCATCATCTACGGCCAGACCGAGATCACACGGGATCTGATGGACGGCCGCGCAGCCGCCGGTGGCCAGACGGTGTATCAGGCGGCGGACGTCGGCATCGAGCAATCCGGTTCGAACTCGTGCGCGGTGAGCTACCGGCAGCAGGGCACCACGCACCGGATCGAGTGTGACTTCATCGCCGGCTGCGACGGCTTCCACGGTGTCAGCCGCAAGAGCATCCCGGAGAATCTGCTCAAATGCTTCGAACGCGTCTATCCGTTCGGCTGGCTCGGGATTCTGGTCGACCAGCCTCCGGTGTCGGAGGAACTCATCTACGCCAGCCACGAGCGCGGCTTCGCCCTCTGCTCGATGCGCTCCTCCACACGCAGCCGCCTGTATCTGCAGTGCCGGCTGGACGATCACGTCGAAGACTGGCCGGACGGGCGCTTCTACGAGGAACTCAGCCGCCGTCTGGACGATCGCGCCGTTGCGGCCCTGCATCACGAGGCGTCCATCGAGAAGAGCATTGCGCCGCTGCGCAGCTTCGTCGCCGAACCGATGCGCTATGGCAACCTGTTCCTGGCGGGTGATGCGGCGCATATCGTACCGCCCACGGGCGCCAAGGGCCTCAACCTCGCGGCCAGCGACGTCTATTACCTCTCGCAGGGGCTGCTCGACTTCTACCGTACCGGCTCGCGCTCGGGCCTGGACGGTTATTCGGCACGGGCGCTGCGTCGCGTTTGGAAAGCCGAGCGATTCTCCTGGTGGATGACCTCGATACTGCACTGCTTTCCGGAAGGCAGCGGTTTCGACCAGAAGATCCAGCATGCCGAACTCGAGTACCTCGTATCTTCGCGCGCGGCCATGACCGCGCTGGCCGAAAACTACGTCGGCTTGCCGTACTGACTGACATATTGCGACGTGTCCGCTGAAGTGTGCGCCAGGTGCTGCGTACACCTCTGGACCGGCGCCGGCGATTGTGCCAGCCTCTGCCCGCGGTATCCCGATCCGCTGCTTGTGGCAGCCGGGTGGTTATGGAACATCGATGGGGCGAACGCGTCGAAGTCGACATCCCCGTGCAGGTGTCGGTACCGCCGTTGATCCTCGGCAGCGGCCGCATCAGGAATGTCAGCATCAGCGGCGCGTGGATCACCGGCAGGTTCGATCTGCCGTCGCTGGCGCGGGCGTTCGTGGTGTTCGATCTGGTGCTCGGCGGTCAGCGCGAGCAACTCCCCATTGCCTGCTACGTTGCGCGCGTACGACCGGATGGCATCGGTGTCGAGTGGCGCGAACTCGCCCCACAGATCGTGAGCGATCTGATGCTGTTCGCCGCTACCCCTGCGCCAGCGCAAAATCCAATCGCCGAGCCGCCGCCGGCGACCCTCGAACGGCTATCCAATACTCAAACCGGCTGAGCCGGCCATCGCCGCGGCTGCAGCACTGCAGCCACAGCCCGGTGCTGCGCGCAGACGCTGCTGGCAGCCACGTAGCGGTCGTGCAGAGCGCACAGCCCGTCACCGGAGCGCACCGATGCAAATGCCGAGCTCAGGGTACGCAGCCCGGGCAGACGCAGCTCGAGTTCGAGCGCCGCGCGCTGGAGATGCACGCAGCCGGCGCAGGCACTATTGACCGAGGCGGGTCCAGAAGTCATCGAATACCTGCGTCGAAAGCACATAGCCGAGCGCGACATTGACGACCACGCCGATTGTGAAGGCATAGAACGGCCGGGCACCGACCGATGCGAACTCCCGCACCCGCGTGGTGAGCCCAATGCAGGAACGCAAACGTGAACGTCCAGGTCCGCAACGCCTGCAATGGCGCCACCAGGCCGCTTCACGGCCTGCAGTACCTGGCGCAGCTGGCGCTGTGGTCGGTGCTGTTCGGCATTGCGGCCGGCGCCCTGGGCCTGCAGCCATTGCGTTTTGTGGTGGCGTTCGCCGCCATTTTCCTGGTGACTCTCGGAATCTATGCCTTAGGTTTGATGGCCCACCAGTCCTACTGGCGGATGGATTCGCTCCAGATGGATCTGCCCCTGGCCAGCTGCTGCCCGGATCGTTCCGCAATCTCCGTCATGACCGCTCCCGCGCAGCACGCCGCTGCCAACGGAAGCCACGCTAAACGACTCCGGTAGTGGAATCGATTAGCGTTCGGCCATGGTTATATTCCCGTCGGCTATGACCACTGCGGCTTCACGCGGCATGGGTCTCGGCGGACACGGACTTGGGCTCACGGCTGGCCAGCACCGCCGCCAGCGCTTCGGCGCGCGCGCGCAACTCGCCCACGGCGGTCGCTTCCCACACGGCGGCGCGCAGCATCGGACCCAGATAGAAGATCTGCAGCGAATGCCGCCCGCTGGCATCGATGACGGCGCCATGCGGCCCGGTACGCAGCCCGAGCCCGAGCGCATCGGCATGCACCAGGCCCGTGTCCAGCAGCTGCCGCCAGAGCGCATCGCTGGTGCGCTCGAGCCGCCGATCCGGCCCGCTGCAATCGATTACGCGGTCGACGCTCCGCGCCTCGAGTGCGCCATCGCCGCGGCGCCGCCAGTGAGCCACGATGCGCGCGTCACAGGGCTGTAGCCGAACGATGCGTCCGGCGTGCAGCTCGAGTCGCCCCGCGCGACGCATCTCGGCTATGCGAGCGGCAAAATCGGGCGGCATGCGGTGGCGGCTCGTGTCCCAATAGACGCGCACATGCCGCAGGAAGCGGCGCCGTTCGGTGTCGGTGAGGTTCTGCCAGATGGCAGGGGCGCACTCGCGCGCGCGCGTGATCGCCTCGCGCCAATCGCCACCGGCCTGCAGCACGTCACGCACCAGGCACCGCAGCGCCCGCGCCGCAGCCGCCACCGAGCGACTGGCCGGCAGCCCGTGGAGATCGGCCGTAACATCCAGTACCGGTGCGTGCGAGCTCAGCGGCTGCGTCTCCGGCAACCTGCCGTGACGCGATAACGCCGTGATGCGCAGAGAGGGATTGGCGGCACCGACGGCCACCGCCACGTCGATCATGGTGAGCCCGGTACCAATCAGCAGTATCCGGCGGTCGGCGGGGTCGATGCCCTGGACGAAGTCCACAGCGTAAGGACTGCGCACATACGCCGGCAGATGCGCTACCTCCAGGGCATAGCTGCGCATCGCCGGCGACGGATCGCCGCAGGCGAGAACCACCTGATGTGCGAGCCATGCCTGATCTGCCAGCTGCAGCTGGATCGGGCCGTGCGGGCGCTGCGGCCGCAGCGCACAGACCTCGCCGCGAATGCGCTCGAGCTTGACGTGCAACGGCGCTGCCAGCTCCGCCGCCTGCAGGAAGTCGTCCAGATATTCGCCATAGAACGCACGCGTGAGATAGCTGTCGGCATCGACCTGCGGCAGGTGCCGCCGCGCGTAGTCGAGCAGATGTGTCGGCGCGTAGGACGCAGCCGACATGCGGCCGGCCGGAACGTTGAGCTGGAACGGATAGTCACCGGGCGCATAGGCTACGCCGCAGCCGATACGCGGGCCGCGCTCGAACAGTAGAATGCGAGTAGTCCCGGGTGGCGGCCGGCGCAGCAGATTGGCCGCAAGCACCGTACCGGAAAAGCCGCCGCCGATGATCGCAATGGTAGTCGTAACCGCCTGCATGATCGCCGCCGTGCGACTGTATTCACATCGAGGATACGACGAGCATCGACGGATGTCAGGCCACATCGTCTGACAGCAGCCGTCAACGCACGCCTCGCAGCTGCGTTGGTGAGGCAACGGCCGCGGCAAACCCTGCGGCCAGGCTGTCGCGAATCAAACAATTGTCGTCGCCGGCGGCGTCGGCCTTGGAACTTCGCAGCGGCGCTGCCAGTCTCAGTTCATCGGGTACTGCAACTCGAGCGGAGGCCCTGTGGTTACAGTTAAACGATCGGCATGGATGGGTGCGGCCTTGTTGTTCTTGGTGTCGTCGGCAGCCATGGCAGCCGACTACTACGGCCCTGGCTACGGCCCTGGCCCTGGCTACGGCCCAAATTACGGCGGCTTTTATATCGGCGCCAGCGCGGGCGATGTCTTCTACAACGAAGACGGCATTCCGCAGCTCAACCCGACGGTGGCGATCTTTCGCATCGGCCAGCAGTTCAATCCGTATCTGGCGATCGAAGGCCGCATCGGCACCACGATCAGCAGCGGTCGCTCGGACGGCTACTATGCCAACCTCGACGCGCTCTACGCAGGCTACCTCAAGGGCATGCTGCCAGTGACGTCGTGGTTCTCGCCCTATGCGCTCGCCGGTGTCGGTGGCGCCGAGATCCACCGCAACTATCCCGACTACCACAGCAACGACGCCGGACTGTCCTTCGGTGGCGGACTGGAGTTCAACCTCGGCGGCGGCGCCTCGGTCAATGTCGAGTGGGCGCGGCTTATCAACAACGGCGACAATTTCGGCTACAACTTCAACGCCGACCAGTTGACCTTCGGCGTCAACTGGCACCCGTACTTCTTCTGAGATCTTCGCCGCCGGCGCGGGCCTTTCTCGGGCCAGCGCCGGCAGGCGGCGCGCAAATCTGCCGCGATCGCGGCTGTGAAGTATCATCGCGCAGGTGCCAATCCGGCCACGCGATGAGAACAACAATGAGTCGCTACGTCATCCCGTTCAATCAGCTCGCGCGCGGGGATGTCGAGCTGGTAGGCGGCAAGAATTCGTCGCTGGGTGAGATGCTGCGCAGCCTCTCGGGGCTCGGCATCACCGTACCCGACGGCTTTGCGACTACCGCCCAGGCCTACCGCGACTTCCTTGGCCACGAGGGGCTGGCGGCGCGTATCGCCCAGACGCTGTCGCAGCTGAACGTCGAAGATCTGGCGCAGCTCGCCCGCACCGGCACGCAGATCCGGCGCTGGATCATGGAGACGCCGTTTCCCGCTCGACTGCAGCAGGAGGTGCTGGAGGCGTGGCGGCAGATGGATCAGGGCCGCGGGATCGCCGTGGCGGTACGATCCTCGGCCACGGCCGAGGATCTTCCGGAGGCGTCGTTCGCGGGTCAGCAGGAGACCCTCCTCAACGTCCGCGGCGAGCAGGCACTGCTGCCGGCGATGCACGAAGTGTTCGCATCACTGTTCAACGATCGCGCCATCGCCTATCGGGTACATCAGAATTTCGATCATGCCGCGGTGGCGCTCTCGGTGGGCGTTCAGCACATGGTGCGCAGTGATCTCGGTGTCAGCGGTGTCATGTTCACGCTCGACACCGAATCCGGTTTCCGCGATGCCGTGTTCATCACCAGCTCCTACGGCCTCGGCGAGACGGTAGTGCAGGGAGCGGTCAACCCGGATGAGTTCTACGTCTACAAGCCGGCCCTGAAGGCCGGCCGCCGCGCCATCCTGCGGCGTAACCTCGGCGCCAAGGCCATCAAGATGGTGTACGCACCCGCGGGGTCGAACGAGCGGGTGGTGACCATCGACGTGCCGGCCGCGGACCGCAGCCGCTTCTCGCTCACCGACACCGAGATCGAGGAGCTGGCACGCCAGGCCGTCACCATCGAGCAGCACTACGGCTGCCCCATGGATATCGAATGGGGCAAGGATGGCGAGAGCGGACGCCTGTATATCCTGCAGGCGCGTCCGGAAACGGTTCAGAGTCGCGCCGGCAGCAGCATCCACCGCTTCCGGCTCAAATCGCGTTCGCGCGTGCTGGTCGAAGGCCGCAGCATCGGCCAGCGCATCGGCGCAGGTCGGGCCCGCGTGATCCGCAGCGCCGCCGAAATGGAGCGCGTGCAACCCGGCGATGTGCTGGTCGCGGACATGACCGACCCGGACTGGGAGCCGGTCATGAAGCGCGCGGCCGCCATCGTCACCGACCGTGGCGGGCGAACCTGTCACGCCGCCATCATTGCGCGCGAGCTGGGCATACCGGCGGTGGTCGGTTGCCGCGAGGCGACCACGGCGGTGGCGGACGGCAAGGAAGTCACCGTATCGTGCGCCGAGGGAGATACCGGTCATGTCTATGAGGGCTTGCTCGGCATCGAGGAACAGCAGATCCAGCTCGATTCCATGCCTGCGGCCCCGGTCAAGATCATGATGAACGTCGGCAACCCTGACCGGGCGTTCGCGTTCGCCGCCCTGCCCCACCACGGCGTGGGTTTGGCGCGACTGGAATTCATCATCAACCGGATGATCGGGGTACACCCGCGCGCGCTGCTGGAATTCGACCGTCTGAGCGGTGACCTGAAGGCGCAGATCCGTCAGCAGATCGCGGGCTATGCCGACCCGACCAGCTTCTTCATCGACAAGCTCAGCGAGGGCGTGGCGCAGATCGCGGCGGCGTTTGCGCCGCAGCCCGTGATCGTGCGCCTGTCCGATTTCAAGTCGAACGAGTACGCCAACCTCATCGGTGGCCGCGACTACGAGCCCCACGAAGAGAATCCCATGCTCGGCTTCCGCGGCGCCGCGCGCTACATCGACGCTGCCTTCCGCCCGTGTTTCGAACTCGAATGCCGCGCACTGCGGCGGGTGCGGGACGAGATGGGTCTCACCAACGTACAGGTGATGGTGCCGTTCGTACGCACGCTGGCGGAGGCCAAGAAGGTGACCGAACTGCTGGCCGCCAACGGACTGCGGCGCGGCCAGAACGAGCTGAAGCTGGTCATGATGTGCGAGCTGCCGACCAACGCGCTGCTCGCCGAGCGCTACCTGGAGTACTTCGACGGCATGTCGATCGGCTCCAACGACATGACCCAGCTGACCTTGGGTGTGGACCGAGACTCGGCCGTAATGGCGAAATCGTTCGATGAACGCGACGATGCCGTCAAAGCCATGCTCAGCATGGCCATCAGCGCCTGCCGGCGCCAGCGCAAATACGTCGGCATTTGCGGTCAGGGCCCCTCGGATCACCCGGATCTGGCGCGCTGGCTGGTAGAACAGGGCATCGACAGCGTATCGCTCAACCCGGATACCGTAATCGAAACCTGGATGTTCCTCGCCGGCCTCAAGACCTGAGCTCAAATTCGCGCATGCGCACCATCTGCTTCGTCTCGGACCGCACCGGCATCACTGCCGAGACCATGGGACACAGCCTGCTGTCGCAGTTCGACGGCCTGCAGTTCCGCGCCGTGACCATGCCGTTCGTGTCGAGCGTCGAGCAGGCGCACGGAGTGGCGCGGCGGATCGACGCCATAGCGGAGGAGGAAGGTTCGCGTCCGATCATCTTCTGCACGTTGGTGGACGATCAGGTGCGCGCCACGGTCAAGCAGGCCAACGGCCTGTTCCTGGATTTCTTTGCGGCCTTTCTCGGCCCGCTGGAGACCGAGCTGCAGATGGAATCGGCGCATGCCAGCGGCCGCGCGTTGCACGGCGCCAGCAGTGACCCGGGTTATGTGGCGCGCATCGATGCGGTCAATTTCGCACTCGCCAATGACGATGGCGCCGGCCAGCGCAATTACCGCAACGCCGAGGTGATCCTGATCGGCGTGTCGCGCTCGAGCAAGACGCCGACGTCGCTCTACATGGCTTTGCAATACGGCATCTTCACCGCCAACTACCCGCTGGCGGAGGAGGATCTCGAGGCAGGCACGCTGCCGTCGGTACTGGTGCCGTACAAGAGCAAGCTCTACGGCCTCACCATCAAGCCCGAGCGGCTGCAGCAGATCCGCACCGAGCGGCGGCCCGGCAGCCGTTACGCTTCCGCACAGCAAGTGCAGTACGAAGTGCGCACCGCGCACACCTTGCTCGAACGCCTGAGCGTGCCTTATCTCGACGTCACCGATTGCAGCGTCGAGGAGATTGCCAGCCGCATCATGGACCACATGGGTCTGGCGCGGCACGCGCGCATGTAGCCGCCTGCCGTGCGCCGGCGCCGCCGACGGCGCGGCACAAACCCGCAAGGGACGCCCACGGGCGCCGCAAACATGCGCCCCGTCACAGATTGCAGTCGAGGCGCTGCGGCACCATGGCGCGTTTACCTAAAATTGCGCCGCCATGAGCGACAAACCGCAACAGGCGGAGCGCGACAAGATTCGGGTCGGAAGTCCGCTGCCGTTCTCAGTGTTCGGAGCCGAAGGCCAGCTGTTGCTTGCCGAAGGCACCATCGTCGAGAGTGACCACACGCGGCTGCGGTTACTACGCAACGGCGTGTACTGCGACGCCATCACCGAGCCCGCGGCTGACACGGGCGCTGACAGCCTGACGGAGGGCGGGGAGCAGACGCCGCTGTCGCAGCTACGGCGCGATTACGCAACCGCCAACGCCCGACGTCGCCTGACGCTGACCATTTCCGCCGGGGACTCCGAGGAAGCTTATTCGGCCTGGGTAGTCGGCGTGCACGACAAGAACATCCTGCTGACGGCGCCGCGATTGCCTAATGGAACACTGCTGCCGGTCAAGGTCGGTCATGCCTGGGTCTGCCGGGCCTTCCAGTTGACCACGGCGTTCCGCTTTCGCAGCAATGTCATGAAGGTGGTTTACGAGCCTTTTCCGCAGGTACTGATCGAGGCACCCAAGCACGTCGAACAGCGCACCGTCCGCAGCCGTCCGCGCGCGGCGGTGTTCATGCCGGTTGCAATCGAGGCGCCGCAGCCGACGTCCGCTGTCCTGATCGACCTGAGTGTCAGCGGCGGCCGCCTGGCGGTGGAGCAGGGTTCGCAGCTCGACCATCGAGGACAGGATCTGCAGATCGACCTGAAGCTCGAGATGATCGACTCGCGCTTCGAGCTGTCGCTCAAGGCAAAGATCGTCGCGGCCCTGGGTGCTTGCGACGGGCGTCATCCGGGCGTGCATTTCTTCAGTGTCAAATTCGAAGAGCCCAACGAGATCGAACGGCTGGTGCTGCATGCCTACGTCAGTGGCCAGCTTGCCACGGAAGCCAACTCGCTCTGGCAAGTGCTGACTTCAGCCGTTCCGGTGAAGCCCGAGGCAAAACGGTAGATAATCGCCGTTCGGGCGTGCTCTCGCGCCTGTCTGCTGGTCACGGGGAAGCTCTTGGGCGAGGCGGGCGGTACCAATCGGCATCAGATCGTGGCGGCGCTGCTCGCGCTGCTGCCGGAGCGCTGCGTGCTGCATCGGCCGGAGGATACGCGGCCATACGAATGCGACGGTCTGACGCTCTACCGCCAGCTACCGCTGGTCGTGGTCCTGCCCGAAGCTGAGCAGCAAGTGGCGCAGGTGCTGCAGGCGTGCCACGCGCTGCAGGTCCCAGTGGTGGCGCGTGGCGCGGGCACCGGGCTGTCGGGCAGCGCGCTGCCGCACGCCGACGGCGTACTGCTGTCCATGGCCAAGTTCAACCGCATCCTGGAAGTCGATGGACACGCGCGTACGGCAACTGTGCAGCCTGGTGTGCGCAACCTGGCGATTTCCGAAGCCGCGGCCCCTCACCGGCTCTATTACGCACCCGACCCTTCGAGCCAGATTGCCTGCACGATCGGTGGCAACGTCGCCGAAAACTCTGGTGGCGTGCACTGTCTCAAGTACGGCCTCACCCTGCACAACGTGTTGCGCGTGCGCGCGCTCACCATCACGGGCCAGGTGGTCGAATTTGGTGGCAAAGCGCTGGACGCCCCGGGCCTCGACCTGCTGGCGGTCACGATCGGCTCCGAGGGCATGCTGGCCGTGACCACCGAGGTGACAGTGCGGCTGGTGCCGCTGCCGCAGCACGCCCGTTGCATCATGGCCAGCTTCGCGCAGATCGGCGATGCCTGCCACGCAGTGGCGGCACTGATCGCCGCCGGAATCATCCCGGCGGGTCTGGAAATGCTTGACCAGGCAGCATCGCGGCTGGTGGAACCGTTCGCACACGCCGGCTACGACCTCGAAGCCGCCGCGGTGCTGCTGTGCGAATCGGACGGCACGCCCGAGGAGGTCGAGGCGGAGATCGCGCACATGAGCGCGGTGCTCGAGCGCGCACACGCCACGCGCGTACAGGTGTCACGCAATGAAGCTGAACGGCTGCGGTTCTGGGCCGGCCGCAAGAACGCGTTTCCGGCCGCCGGCCGCGCCGCGCCGGCATATTACTGCATGGACGGCACCATCCCGCGGCGCCACCTGGCGCAGATGCTGCTGGCGATCCAGCAGATGGAGCGCAAGTACGGCCTGCAGTGCCCGAACGTATTTCATGCCGGCGACGGCAACCTGCACCCGCTGATCCTGTTTGACGACGGCGATCCGGACTCGGTGGCGCGCGCAGAAGCCTTCGGTGCGGAGATTCTCGAACTGACCGTGCAGCTGGGCGGCACCATCAGCGGCGAGCACGGTATCGGTGTCGAGAAGCTCGATCAAATGTGTGCGCAGTTCGACCGGCCGACGCTCGACGCCTTCCTCGGCATCAAGCAGGCCTTCGACCCAAGCGGGCTGCTCAATCCGGGCAAGGTCGTGCCCAGCCTGCATCGCTGCGGCGAGTACGGTAAGCGGCGTGCCGGCGTCGAGCGCGCGCGCTTTCCGGATCTGCCGCGCTTCTGATGCAGGCCGCGCTCGATGCTCTGGCCGAACGGATTGCTGCGGCTGCCGGCCGCCGCGAGCATCTGCGCATCCGCGCGGGGGGTAGCAAGGACTTCTATGGCAACGCTGCACGCGGCGAACCGCTCGATCCGCGCGCACTGCGCGGCGTGGTCAGCTATGAACCCACGGAACTCGTGCTAGCGGTTCGCTGCGGCACTCCGCTGGCCGAAGTCGAGGCTCTGCTCGACGCCGAGGGGCAGATGCTGGCATTCGAGCCGCCGCACTTCGGCTCTGCCGCAACCGTCGGCGGCTGCATCGCCTGCGGCCTTGCCGGTCCACGGCGTGCGGCCGCCGGCTACGCCTACGGCGGCGTCCGCGATTTCGTGCTCGGCGCCCGGCTGCTCGATGGCCGGGGTCGGCTGCTGTCGTTCGGCGGCATGGTCATGAAAAACGTGGCGGGCTACGACGCCGCGCGCCTGCTGGTCGGATCGCTGGGTGTACTGGGCGTCATCGTCGAAGTTGCGCTCAAGGTGGTGCCGAAGCACCCGGCGCAGGCGACGCTGCAGTTCGATCTGGGGGAGTCTCCGGCGCTGCGTCAACTGAATCTCTGGGGCGCTCAGCCGCTGCCGATTTCGGCATCTGCGTGGCGAGAGGACACGCTGCGCCTGCGCCTGTCGGGCTCGGACGCTGCCGTGAACGCAGCCAGCGCGCGGCTCGGCGGCACCCGCATCGATGCCGCCGCGGCAGCCGCGGACTGGCAGGCGCTGCGCGAACAGACCGACGCCTTCTTTGCCGGCGATGCGCCGCTGTGGCGCCTGTCGGTGCCGTCCACCGCCCCGCCAATCGGTCTGGGATCGGCACAGCTCATCGAGTGGGGCGGCGCGCTGCGCTGGCTGCGCTCGCCGGAGTCCCCTGGTGCCTTCCGCGCGCGCGCGCAGCAACGGGGTGGCCACGCGACCCTGTTCCGTGGCGGCGACCGCTCGGCCGGCGTCTTCGCGCCGCTTCCGCCCGCGCTGCTGGCGATTCATCGCCGCCTGCGCTCGCAGTTCGACCCCGACGGCATCTTCGATGGCGGCCGTCTGTATCCGGAGCTCGATCGTGCAGATAACGCTGGCTGACTTCATGCGCGGCACCGCCGCGGGCAGCGAGGCGGAGGCCATTCTGCGGCGCTGCGTACACTGCGGCTTCTGCACCGCCACCTGCCCAACCTACCAGCTGCTCGGCGACGAACTCGACGGACCGCGCGGTCGCATCTACCTGATCAAACAGATGCTGGAAGGTGCAGTACCCACACAGAGCAGCCAATTGCATCTGGATCGTTGCCTGACGTGCCTGAACTGCGAGACCACCTGCCCCTCCGGCGTGCAGTACGGCCGGCTGGTCGGCATCGGGCGGGAGGTGGCGCAGCGACGCGTGCCGCGACCCTTACGTCAGCGGCTCGCGCGGGCGCTGGTGCGCTCTCTGTGCAATGGTCCCTGGTTCGGTCCGGCGCTGTGGCTCGGCAGGGTGTTGCGCCCGCTGCTGCCGCCGCTGCTGCGCCGGAAGATTCCAGCGCGACGCGCGCCGGGGGCGTGGCCCACCCGGCAGCACCCGCGCCAGATGCTGCTGCCCGCCGGTTGCGTCCAGCCCAGTCTTGCACCCAACATCGATGCAGCCACCGCGCGCGTGCTCGATGCAATGGGAATCCAGACGGTGGTGCCCGACGGCGGCGGCGGCTGCTGCGGCGCTCTGCGGCATCACACCGATGATGCCAGCGGAGCGTTGGCGCAGGCCAGACGTAACATCGACGCCTGGTGGCCGCTCATCGAGGCAGGCGCCGAAGCGATCGTCATCAATGCCTCCGGCTGCGGCGCACACCTGCGCGAATACGGCCACCTGCTGCGCGATGATCCGGTCTATGCCGAACGGGCCGCGCGAATATCGGCGCTCACCCGCGACCTCGCCGAGGTGATCCCTGCACTGCTCGGGCCACGCCTGCCGCCGTTCAGGGATGGAATCGCCGCACGCGTGGCCTTTCACCCGCCGTGCACTTTGCAGCACGCGCAGCACATCCGCGGCGTGGTGGAAGCGCTGCTGCGTGCGTGCGGCGCGGAGGTCGTGCCGTTTCGCGACGCGCATCTCTGCTGCGGCTCGGCGGGCAGCTACTCGCTGCTGCAACCCGAACTGTCGGCACAGCTGCGCGATCAGAAGCTCGGCGCCCTGCTGGAAGCGCGACCCGATGTCATCCTGTCAGCCAATGTGGGATGCATCACGCATCTGGCCGGGAGGTCGCCGGTTACAGTAAGCCATTGGATCGAGTGGCTCGACGACCGGCTCGGGCCTACAGGCTGATGCGCTCCGACGTTGCATCCGGCTACGAGGCGGATTTTGTTACAATTCCAGCCTCCCTCCTCTAGCCTGTGATCTGCAGCAGCGGCGCATTGTGCGCGGGCATGGCCAGATCGTCAGGCGGCGGGAGCAGGAGCCTGTCTGAACATTGAACCTGACCCGCACCCGGTGTCGGTGGCACTGCCTGATGCGGAGCATCAGGCCGCCGCCGGTGCGGCCATCGCCGCGAGCCCCGGGTCGCCGCTCTACAGCGAAATCAACGTTCAGCGCTGGGTCGACGGGCGCTCGGAACAGGTGCTCGATCGCGTGGCCGAGGAAGAGCCAGTCGCCCTGACCTACCAGCGCACGCCGCACGTCGTCATGCTGGCAACTCCCGCCAATCTCGAAGACCTCGGGGTGGGTTTCACGCTCAGCGAAGCGGTCGTGCAGCGCCCGGACGAGATCAAGTCGGTCGAGCTCATTCGAGACGCCGGCAGCTACGAAGTCCGCATCGGCATCGCCGGCTCCCGGTTCGCCGCATTGCTCGAGCGGCAGCGCAATCTGACCGGACGTACCGGCTGCGGCCTCTGCGGCGCCGAGACCATCGAACAGGCGATACGCCACCCCGCCGCGGTTGGCACCGGCCCCACCATCACTCTGACCGAGCTGCACCAGGCACTGCTGGACCTGCAGGCGCGGCAATCACTGAATGCGCAGACCGGCAGCGTGCATGCCGCTGCCTGGGCGCTCCCGGGCAAGGGCATCCAGATCGTGCGCGAGGACGTCGGCCGCCACAACGCACTCGACAAGGTCATCGGTGCGCTGGTGCGCGCCGGCACCGATTGCAGTGCCGGCTATACGGTCATTACCAGCCGCGCCAGCTACGAAATGGTGCAGAAAGCGGCCACCGTCGGCATCACGCTGCTTGCGGCCGTATCTGCCCCCACCGCGCTGGCGGTACGGCTCGCGCAGGAGGCGCGGCTCACCTTGATTGGTTTTGCGCGCGCGCGCCGGCACGTGATCTACGCGCACCCGCAGCGGTTGCAGGGGTAGAGACTACGCCGGGGCAGGTGCAGAATCTGGTGACCGCACCTCCGGCGCCGAACTCCTCGCTACCGATGGAAGGCTGAGGCCGCGTTCGCTCCAGTGCCGAGATCAGTGCCCCGACGACGGCTCGGCGACGGCAGGCTGGGGCTGCTGCACCGGCAGATCGATATAACTGCTGTTGAACCAGCGGAGCTCGAGCGGCGGCGCGCCGCTATCCTCGAGCGTCTCGGCGCTGACGTCGTCGCCGCCACCATAGTTGATCTGCAGTTCAGGGGTCTTGCTGACGCCGAGTACGACCACCAGGCGGCTGCCTGCCTGGAGCCGCCGGCTGATCAGGCGCTCGATCTGGAACGACAGCTGCTGCCGCTCGCCGTTCTTTAGCAGCCGCCGATGCGTGCGGTCGGCGGCATAGCTGGCCCGGAACGAGTAGATAGGGTCGAACAGCGCCAGATAATCGCCGTTGGCGAGCTGCTCGTAGACCGCAACCGTCAGGTCGACGTCCTGCCGATTGACGGTAAAATCCAGGTGCCCCGAAATGAGTCCGGCCGCATCGATAGCGTGCTGCAGCGGCTCGCTCACGAACGCCAGCGCGTTGTGCAGCGGCAGCACACTGCCGATGATGTTGTACGGCGAGGTCCAGCTCGCATCGCTGCGGTCGGCGAAGTCCACGCTCTGGCGGATGAATGCGGCCTTTGCGCTTCTGTCATGCGCCAGCAGGTGATGCTGGTCCGCAGTGGACGCGGCATCCAGGAAATAGCGCTGCTGCGTATTTGCCATGGCGGTAATCGAGGGTACGTGACGCCATTGGTTGGCCCCGGTCAGCTCGAAATTCACTCGGTCCGAGAGGATCAGCGGCTTGGGCGCTCCCTTGAGCACGAAATCGAACCATTGGTAGCGCAGCTCGCGCAAGTCGACCAGCGCCACCGGATCAACCTGGAAACCGCGCAGCACCGCCAGGGGCGCCCGCTGCATGGCGCCGTCGTCATAGGGACCGATCAGTAGTGTTTGATCTGCATTGGGGTTGAACCGGTTGTGCTGGCTGAAGTAATAGAGCGCACCCGGCATGTCCCCGCCGTAGTAGCCGGCGGTGCTGAATACCGGGATATCGACGCGCTCGAATTCACTGCGGTAGGGAATAAGCGACTGCCAGTAGGCATCGTAGCTGGGATGGTGCAGCCACTTGTGGAAGAAGCGGTTAGGCCTGCCGTCGGTATGGTCGAATTCGAAATACGATTTGCCGCTCTTGTACCAGGTCTCTTCCAGTTCGTGCCAGTGCGCGTCGTTGTAGGTGTCGTCCCAGCCACGGTTGTTGGTGACATTGAACGCCCAACGATAAGCTGCATTGCGGAAGATGTTGTTGCGCATCGGAAAGTCGACGCCGGGTGCGTTCGGGCTTGCGGTGGCGATCGCCTTGAGCGCCGTCGGCAGGTGCTTGGCGGCGGCCCACTGGGTGAAACCGCTGTAACTGACGCCGTACATGCCCACCTGGCCATCGCTCCAGGGCTGCTGTGCGATCCACTCGATGACCGTGCGCGCATCCTCGCCGTCGTGCTCGAACGGCACCACGCGATAGGGCGTGCCAGGTGTCTCGCGCGTGTAGGCGACCACACCGACGTAGCCGTGCGCTGCACATTCGCGCGCGAAGTTGGTCGAGTTGACGTAAATCGTAAATTCCAGCAATGCCGGCAGCGGCCGGGGCGCGTCCCTAGGCCGCACCACAATCGCCTTGATGCTGATACCGCCCTTGCCCTTGACGACCACCTGCTCCTCGGGCAGGTAGCGTCGCTGCTCGTCCTCGGCGTCGAGCGCGGCCAGCAACGGCGCATAGCTGCGAACCATTTCGTAGGCCAGGTAGGTGCGAATCAATTCGACCGCATCGGCTACCGAGATGCTGTCCTGGCCACGGCGCTGATCAAATGCCCGTTGCGCGGCCTCCTGCAGGCCGGCGATGGCGGGTGGATGCCAGTTGGTGACGTAGTAGGCACTCTGATCGCGGATTTTCGGCAGCGTATTGCGAAAGGCCTGCTCGAACGCCTGCGCAAATGGCTGCTTGGTGCGCTGCTCGGACACCATGGCATCGGCATAGATGTCGGTCATGGTCGCGCGGCCATCGAACCGGTCCGGTTCGGCGGCGAGCCGCCGCTCCCGCAGTGTCTGGCGCGTGCCCGTGGCGGCGTCGTAGCTACCCGCGACCAGCTGCAGCGCCGACAGATTCGATAGATAGAGCTCCGGGTTGTCCTCCTGGTAGACCGGTAGCACCCGCTCGGCCAGGTCCTTCATGACCGCCGGGGTGGACGGATCATCGACGCGCGCGGGCGTGCGGAAGTCCATCTGCTGCGCGCCGGCCCAAGACCATGGCAGCAGTGAGAGCGCCAGAGCCCAGCCGAATGCCCTGATCCTCATGTGCTGCCGGGAGCGGATGCCGTTGGGGCCGTCGCATCCTGGGCCTGCGGCCCGCTGCGAGCGCCCAGGGACGTGGCCGGCGATTTAACCAGGTGCAGCACCCGCGAGAAAAACGGATCGCGCGCTTCGGTGGCCTTGCCGATGTTGATAACCGTGGTTTGCCGCAGTTCCTGATTGAAAATGTCGCTGACGCGTTCGCGCGACTCATCGTCGAGCGAGCCGATCGAGTCGTCGATCAGCACCCACGGCGGCGCCTGCAGCTGGATGCGCGCAAACGCCAGCGCCAGCTGCTCGTCCTGGCTCAGGTCCCGATCCCAGCGGCGGATTTCGTCCAGCAGCGGCTTGAGCCGCTCGAGTCCAAGCCGCTCGAGCGCGACGCCGAATGAATCCGCACCAAACCGGTCGACCGTCCACGGATACGCCAGTACCTCGCGCAGCGTGCCGCGCGGCAGGTAGGGCGTGCCGCGCGGCAGATAGAAGATGGTTTCTTCTTTCGGCCGCGTGATGCGGCCCGAGCCCCAGGGCCAGAGGCCGGCCAGCGCGCGGAACAACAGCGTCTTGCCCGTCCCGGGCGCGCCCACTATCAGCACACGTTCGCCCGCGCGCAGCTCGACGCTGCGCTCGCGCAGCTGATCGCCGCCGTCGGGCGAGGCGATCTCCAGCGCCTCGATGCTGAGCACGCCGGCGGCGCCGTCGATGTAGCTGATGCTGCTCTCGAAATCACGCCCCTCGGCGGCCTCTGAGAGTGCCTGGCGAAAGCTGGCGACGCGCAGCAGCGTGGCGCGCCAATCGGCAATGGTGCTGAAGTTGTCGACAAACCAGCGCAGCGAGGATTGTGCCTGGGTGAATGCTGCCGCCGCCTGCATCAGGCCGCCGAAGGTGATCTTGCCAGTGAAGTACAGCGGCGCCGCCACCAGGATCGGCGCCACGTTGGTGACCCAGCCAAAGCCGGCCGTCACCCAGGTCAGGTTGGTGAGTCCCGTAACCAGGCGCCGCATGGCGGCGAGAACGTTGCCGAGATGCATTTCGACGCGCCGACGCTCGTCCTCCTCGCCGCCGGCAAGCGAGATGCCGTCGAGATGCTCGTTGATGCGCACCAGCGAAAAGCGCAGATCCGCCTCGCGCGCGTAGCGCTCGGCGTTGCGATTGATCAGATTGCCGCCCACCCAGTAGCTCACCAGCGAGCCGGCACTGGCATACAGCACCGCGGCCCACAGCATGAAGCCCGGAATGGCGTAGTCGTGGTGCGCGATGCGGAAGCTGAAGGAGCTGGACAGCACCCACAGCACGCCGGCAAAGCTGCCGAACAGGATGGCCGACTGCAGCAGTCCGGTAGCGAGATCCGCTGACAGCTCGCACAGCTTGCGCGCGTCCTCGTGGATGCGCTGGTCTGGATTCACACCCATCGGCCCGGCATTCGCCAGCCAGAACGCACGTCGCGGCAGCAGCCAGTCCTTGATCAGATCCTGCGTCAACCCCTGGCGCAGCTTGACCTTGAGCGTTTCGACCAGCCAGCGCTGCGCCACATTGAGTATCAACAGCGCACCGGCGATGACGAAGAACACGCCGAGCTGGTACAGGAAGTCGTGGATGTCGCGGCGCGACAGGGCATCGAAGAACGGTTTGTTCCAGCTATTGAGGCGCACCTGCGCGAAGGCCGTCAGGACGATTACCGCGGTGATCAGGAATACCAGGGTCAGCAGCGCCTTGCCCACTGCCGACAACCGCAGCGAGCGCAGGATCATGCGAACCTGCCGGATCAATCCGGCATTGGTGTATTCGTCGGCGCCGGAAGCGGCTGGCTGCGACTGCGCCATTACGCCTCAGCCCGGACGCGCCAGGCCGGCGACGGCGCCACGCGCCTCGATCGTGGAAATGAAGCAGGCGTAACTCCAGGCCAGATGCCTGGCCGAAGTCTGCGCGCCGGTCCGTTGATCGAACTGCTCCGACATGTCCCCATTCTCGGGCGTATAGGCCCGTATCGTCTCCAGATAGGCATCGCCGCGGCGGAACCAGTCTGCCGCCTCGTGGCCCGACGCCGCGGCCCGGAAGCAGAACTCTGCCGCACCCAGAGTCGAGAAATAGTACGCACCGCCGGAATAATAGACATCCCCAGCGTAGCGACCCATGGCAGGGCCGCGCCCCGCCGGGCGGCCATGATTGATCTGGTAGGCGGCATCGAACAGCGACTCGAGCCGCGCCAGCGTGGCCTGCAGGCGCGGATCTTCCGCCGAGTGTTCGCCCTTGCCACCGGCGTGGATCGCGGCCAGCACGACGGCGATGTCGAGCTGCCGGTTGGCCGCATTCGAGTTGCCGGCGGCCTGCTCCACCCCGAGCCGCGAGCGCATGTAGCCGTGCTGCGCGTCCCAGAAATCACCGAGCGCCGAGCGTATGGCCTGCGCCTCGGTGGCATAGCGCTGTGAGAGCGCCTGTTGATCCTGCGTTTGCAGCCATGCCGCCCCGTCGGCGAGTGCCGCTGCCGACACGCACATCGTGTAGTAATGCCGCCCCTTCTCCTCTTCCCAGATGTCGTACGACGGCTCGCGCCAGTGCCGGGCTATGAACTCCAGGTCCGCACCCAGCAGCAACGGCAGCCGGCTCTGCGGCGCGCGCGCCACCGCGTCGAGCCGCAGCCAGCGCAGCAAGGTCAGCGCGCGCAGTGCCGGGCCGTCGTACTGCGGGCGCGCCCAGCTCGAGATATCGAGCGAGGCGTCCGGGTTGACGCGGGTCTCGCCGGCGACGGCATCGCCGTGCACGGATGCAAGATCGGCATCCGTACGCAAGAACTTGACGTAGTCGGGCGCCACCGCGGTACGCCAGACAGGCGACGATGTCAGCCTGCGGCCGTCGAGCGCCCCGAGCAACAGGCTGAAATCGACGAAGTCGTGCAGATGCGCCAGTGCCGGCGCGCCCACCTGGTCCCGCTGGTGTAGCAGGCGCAGTGCATCCAGCACTACCGCGGAGTCCCGGAACCAATGAAAGAAATAGTCCGGGTCCGGATCATAGCCGGCCAGCACGGGCGAGGCCACGATCGAGCCGCGCAGCGGCCGGATGGTCTGCCCGAACCCCGGGCGCGTCTTGACGATGCCGACCGGCGAGATACTGCGCAGCATGGCCACGCCGGCGCGGGCGTACTGCAGATCGAGCCACGGCCCGATTGGCTCCCCCGGGCGCGACTGCATCAGGCGCTCTCTTGCAGCAGCGGGCTGGTGAACTCGAGCCGCCGCAGGCCGGCACGTACTTCCGGCGCACTCATGAACAACCGCCACAGCAGGCCGCTGCGATGGTTCTCGATCATCACCACGATGGGCCCCTGGTCGATCGCCAGGAAGGAGCGCGCGTACCAGTTGCGCTGCTCGCAGAAGGCATCGACGAAACCATACCGTCCCCAGATGCGCGCACCGTGCGCGGAGAGGAAATGCCGTAACGTCGCTATCACTTCCACGGGCGCGTACGGCAGGCTCGACAGCGCCGCGGTCGGCGAGATGGTGCCGTTGTCGTTGGTTGGTGAGTGCGCCTCGTAGCCGCTCAGATCGTCGCTCGCCGTCAGGCCCCAGCAGAGCGCGCTCAGCCCCTTGTAGCCATTCGGATTGGCGCTGCAATAGGCACGATTGATCTGCACATGGCGTACGTTCTGCTGCCAGTAATCGGCGTAGCGGTCGCTGAGGCCGCGTGGGTCGATGCCGCAGAACGAATAGTGCGTAAAGAACAGCGGACCGCCATAGGGCACGCCGAGCGGCAGCTCGATGCCGTAGTACTGGCGGCCATTGATGAAATCGCGGCCGCTGGCAAAACCGCGGTGATAGACACTGCCATCGATAGCGTACCTGCGTGAGCTGGCGGCCAGCAGGTAGGTGATCAGGCACTCGTTCCAGCCGCGGATCTCGTGATTCATCGCCCAGCCATTGTTGGGACTCCAGTGCCAGTACAGCAGATCGCGCCCATCGCGCGTGTACCAGTTCCACTCGACCTCGTCCCAGAGATAGCTGATCAGATCCCGCACGGTCTTTTCGGCCAAGTTGTCGCGCTGAAAATATTGCCGCGCGCACAACAATCCCATGAATAACAGCGAGGTCTCCACCAGGTCGCCGCCGTCGTCCTTGCGCATGAACGGAATGGTGGCTCCGGTGCGGCCGTCGAGAAAGTGCGGAAAGGCGCCGTGATAGCAAGTCGCCCGCGTCAGCAGATCGAGCTTGCGCCCGAGCCGTTCCAGCGCCGCCTCGCGCGGGATCCAGCCCCGCTCGACCGCCACCAGCATGGCCATGATGCCGAAGCCCGAGCCACCCACGGCCACCAGATCCTGCGGGTGGTGGCTGCGGCCGGGTATGCCGTCGGGCGCCAGATCGCTGCCGGGATGTGCACCCTCCCAGAAGTAGCGGAAAGTCTGACGTTGCACGTGCTCGAGCAAGGCCTCATCCGGCAGTTCCGCCAGCGCTGCCGGGGCCAGACTGTCCGTATCGAGCTCGAGCGCCTGTTTGGGTCTGGACATGGTGACAGTGTCTCCTAGCAAGTTCCACGCCACGCGACCGGCAGCCTCGCGGCCGTGGACTCAAACAGAGCGCATTAAATCCGATTGAGCGCGCCAGCACTAGGAACCCGTCCCAGTCCCGCAAATACCTGTGCGGTGTCATGATCCGGCAATGAGCAGGATCGAACAGCTGATCGACCGGATGACGCTCGAGGAGAAGCTCGGGCAACTCACCATGACCGCCTGCGGCTACGCCGTCACCGGCCCGGTCATTGCCGGGGACTCCACCGATGCGATCCGCGCCGGTGCAATCGGCAATCTGCTCAATCTTGCCGGTGCCAAGCCGATCCACGAGATGCAACGCATGGCCGTCGAACAATCGCGACTGAAGATTCCGCTGCTCGTCGGCCTGGACGTCATCCATGGCTATCGGACGCTGTTTCCAATTCCGCTGGCCGAGGCGGCCAGCTTCGATGATGAGGCCTGGACCGCTTCCGCGCGCGAGGCCGCCCGCGAGGCCGCGGCGGATGGTCTGCACATGACCTTTGCGCCCATGCTCGACGTATCGCGCGACCCGCGTTGGGGACGCACGGCGGAGGGGCCGGGTGAGGACGCGTGGCTCGGCGCGCGCATCGCGCGCGCCAAGGTGATCGGCTTCCAGGGGCGCCAACTGTCGGCGCCGGATTCGATCGCCGCCGTCGCCAAGCATTTCGTCGCCTACGGCCCGGTCACGGCCGGCCGCGAGTACGCCTCGGTCGACATCTCCGAGCGCACGCTGCGCGAGGTGCACCTGCCACCGTTCGTCGCCGCGGTCGAGGCCGGCGTGGTAGCAGTCATGCCCGCGTTCACGGATCTGGCCGGCATCCCGATGACCATGCACAAACCGCTGCTGCGCGACTGCCTGCGCGAGCAGCTCGGCTTCGGCGGCGTGCTCGTGAGCGACTACAACGCCATCGGCGAGCTGCTCAAGCACGGCGTAGCGACGGATCTGGCCGAAGCGGCGGCGCTGGCAATCCGCGCCGGTGTGGACATCGACATGATGTCCGATGCCTACCGCCGCGGGCTGCCCATCGCGCTCGAGCGCGGCCTGGTGGTGGTCCCGGAGATCGACGAGTGCGTCTGGCGCGTGCTGCGCCTCAAGGAGCGGCTCGGGTTGTTCGAGGATCCCTTTTCCCGCGGGGCGCAGCCCGAATCGGCGACGACGCTGGCGCAGCGGCGGCAGCTGGCGCGCAGCATCGCGGCCCGATCAATCGTGCTGCTGAAGAATCAGGCGGAAGCCCTGCCGCTGCACACCTCGGTTCGGAAGCTCGCTCTGATTGGACCGCTGGCGGATGCGCCAGCGGAGATGCGCGGTCCCTGGTGGGCGGCGGGCCAGCCCGACGAGCAGATCAGTCTCTTGGCGGGACTGCGAAACGCGCTGCCGCAGGCGGAAATCCGGTACGCCGCGGGTGTGGCCATCGAGGGTGATGACACCCGCGATATCGCGCCAGCCCTCGCGCTCTGCGAGGGCGTCGATGCCATACTGCTGTGCCTGGGAGAGGCGGCAACCATGAGCGGCGAGGCGGCCAGCCGGGCTGATCCGTCGCTGCCGGGTCAGCAAAATGCCCTGGCCCAGGCGGTGATCGAACACGCTCACGCGCGCGGCATTGCCACCGTGGCGATTCTGTTCTCGGGACGGCCACTGATGATTTCGTGGCTGGCTGCAAATGCCCACGCGGTACTGGCTGCCTGGTTCCTCGGCAACGAGTCCGGCAACGCAATCGCCGATGTTCTGCTGGGCCGTGTCTCGCCGTCCGGACGGACACCAATCAGCTGGCCGCGTGCCATCGGCCAGGTGCCGGTGTTCTTCGCTCAGCGTCCCAGCGGGCGCCCGGCGGATGCCAGGGATCACTTCACCAGCAGGTATCTCGATCTCCCCAATGACCCGCTATATCCGTTCGGCCACGGTCTCACCTATGGGCGCTGCAGGCTGGCAAACCTGCGCGTGACGCCGGCGGTCGTGACACAGCACGATGTCATTACGGTGGAGGTCGAAGTCAGCAACGAAGGCCGGCACGCAGCCGATGAGACCGTGTTCCTGTTTGCGCACGACAAGATCGCAAGCGTCGCGAGGCCGCTGCTCGAACTCAAGGGCTTCACGCGCATCAGCCTGCAGCCGGGCCAGAGCGGCACCGCGCGAATTGCACTGCCTGCGTCCGATTTGAGGTTTCTCGACCTGGAGCTGCGGCCCACCTTCGAGCCCGGCGAGGTCGAGCTGCTGGTCGGTCCGTGTGCCGACCGCAGCCAGCTGCTGGTGGCACAGATTCAGCTGCGGGCCTGACGGCGACTGGCGCGGGCGCGGTGATTCCGGCCGGCACGTGGACCATCGGACCCTTCTGATTCCGGCGGACGCCACGTCTCGAGATATGCCAGCAACAGATCCAGACCGCGGGTGCGCTGCTTGCGCTCGTGCAGCACCAGGTGGAAGGGTCTGGCCAGGCGCGGCAACTGCGTACGCGGCGCCAGCAGCTGACCCGTGCGCAAAAAATCCGCTACCACATAGCGCGACAGGCAGCTGATGCCGATACCGCTGGCGGTCGCGCGTTTGATGGCCTCGGAATTGCCGAATTCGACGCCGGCGCGCAGCTGCTGCAGGTGCGGCGTCAGCAGCTGATTGATCATCTCGCGGGTGCCCGATCCGCTCTCGCGCAGCAACCAGGTGGCGCGACGCAGCGCCTCCAGCGTGATCGGCCGGCGCGACTTGGGCACGATCGGATCCTCCGGGGCCGCCACTACCAGCAATTCGTCCTCGAGCCACGGCCGCACCACCAGCTCGCTTTCGTGGCAGGGGCCTTCGATCAATCCAAGATCGAGCTCGAAGGCCGCCACCTGGCGTGTTATGGCCTCGGTGTTGGCGATGGTGATCTGCAGATTCAGGGCCAGACGCGCAGCCGGCGGCAGCGTGCCGCGGAATGCTCCCACGATCGCCGGCAGCAGGTAGTTGCCGATCGTGGTGCTGGCACCAATACGCAGGCGGCCGATCTGCGCCTCCCGGTCCAGCGCCCAGCGTTCGATCGATCCCGCGCCGTCGAGCAGCGCGCGCGCCTGCGGCAGCAACGCTCGGCCGTTGTCGTTGAGCTGCAGACGCTTGCCGATACGCTCGAACAGCGGCAGGCCGAGCGCGTGCTCGAGCTCCAGCAGCGAGGCGCTGGTGGCCGACTGCGACATCGCGATGACATCCGCAGCAGCGGCGGTCGTACCGCTGTCGGCAATGCCGCAGAACACCTGCAATTGCCGGAGACTGAGGCGCAGAGTGGACATGGGCGGTCACCTTCAACCTGCTTTATAGGTTGATATGACGATAATAAGTCATTGGATTGCTTTTTGCGCGGTGCCTAAAGTGCTTCCATGCACCGCTTTCCACTGCTGCCGGGGCTCGCGCTGACCGCCGCCATCGCGCTGCTGGCAAGTGCGCTCGGCGGGACTTCCTGGTTTATGTCACATGGGCTCAGCGCCCTGACTGTGGCGATTGTGCTGGGCATCGTGCTCGGCAACACCGTCTACCCGCGCCTCGCGCCGCAAACCGGTGCCGGTGTCGGCTTCTCCAAGCAGACGCTGTTGCGCGCGGGCGTGGTTCTATACGGCCTGCGGCTGACGCTGCACGACATCGGCCACGTGGGTGTCGCCGGCGTGCTGATCGATGCCCTCGTCATCCTGACGACCTTCGGCCTGGCGCAGGCCCTCGGCCGCATGATCGGTCTCGACCAGACTGCCAGCAGCCTGATCGGCGCCGGCAGCGCCATCTGCGGCGCCGCCGCCGTCATGGCCACCGAACCAGTGGTGCGCGGCAAGCCCGAACAGGTGGCGGTGGCCGTATCGACCGTGGTCGTATTCGGCACGCTGTCGATGTTCCTCTACCCCTTGCTCTACACGCTCAACCTGCACTGGTCGCTGCTGCCCGCCGGGGCCGATGCCTTCGGCGTGTATGCCGGCTCGACCATCCACGAGGTCGCACAGGTGGTCGCCGCGGGCCGGCAGGTGAGCGCCGCTACCGCCAACACGGCCGTCATCACCAAACTCGTACGCGTCATGATGCTGGCGCCCTTTCTGATCGGCCTGTCGGCGTGGCTGATGCGCGGCAAGGCGTCCGCGAAGAACCTCCCGGGCGCAGCGCCGGCGCCGGCCCAGAAGCTGCCGGTCCCCTGGTTCGCCTTCGGATTCATCGCGGTGGTGGTGTTCAATTCTTTGTCGCTGCTGCCACAGCATGTGGTGAGTAGCGCGATTGATTTCGATACGCTGTTGCTCGCCATGGCGATGGGCGCGCTGGGCCTCGGCACGCACATCGGCGCCGTGCGCCAGGCCGGCTTCAAGCCGCTGCTGCTGGCGGGGATGCTGTTCGTCTGGCTGATCGTCGGCGGCGGCTCGATCAATCGCCTGGTAGCCGGCTGGCTGTCCTGATCTGATCCCGCTACGATCACGCGCGTGATCACGCTCGCGCTGGCTGCAGCGCCCCTGGGAGTCTGGCTGTACCTGCTCTGTTGCCGCGGCCGATTCTGGCGCCTGAGCGACCGCCTGCCGCTGCCTCCGACCCTCATCCCGGAACGCTCGATAACTGTCATCATTCCGGCGCGCAACGAGGCCGATTCGATCGGCGACAGCGTGGATTCGCTGCTGCGGCAGTCGTATCGCGGCGATCTGCGCGTCATCGTCATCGACGACGGCAGCAGCGACGGCACTGCCGCAGTGGCAGCGCAGGCTGCGACCGCACTGGGCGCCGCCACGCGACTCACGGTGCTGCGGGGAGCCCCTCTGCCTGCCGGCTGGAGCGGCAAGCTCTGGGCGATGTCACAGGGTGTCGAGGCGGCGGCGCAGTTCGATCCCGACTACCTGCTGTTCACCGACGCGGACATCCATCATCAGCCCTCGGCAGTGGCGGCACTGGTGGCGCAGGCCGAGCAATCCCAATGCGATCTCACCTCGTGCATGGTGGAGCTGCGCGCAAAGTCGTTCGCCGAACGCGCCTTGGTGCCGGCCTTCGTGTTTTTCTTCTTCATGCTCTACCCGCCGGCGTGGATCGCCCGATTCGACCGGCGCACGGCGGCAGCGGCCGGCGGCTGCATGCTGATGCGGCCGCGCGCCCTCGACGCCATTGGCGGCCTGGCCAGCATCCGCTCCGAGCTGATAGACGACTGTGCGCTCGCCCGCGCAGTCAAGAGATCCGGCGGCCGCGTCTGGCTCGGGCTCACGCGCCAGTCGTTCAGCACGCGGCCGTATGGCTCGTTCGCCGCGGTTGGTCGCATGATTTCGCGCACCGCCTTCAATCAGCTGCGTCACTCGTACCTGCTGTTGGCCGGCACCCTGCTCGCCCTCGGGATTACCTACGTGCTGCCGCCGGCGCTGCTGCTATCGGGACAGGCGTGGCCAATCTCGCTCGGCGCAGTCGCGTGGCTGCTCATGACAATCGCCTATGCACCCATCGTGCGCTTCTATCGACTCTCGCCACTGTGGAGCATGACGCTGCCAGCGGTGGCAGTGTTCTATGCGGCTGCGACGCTGCACTCGGCGCTGCAATACAGCTTGCGGCGCGGAGGTAGCTGGAAGGGTCGCATCCAGGACCGCTAGAGTCGGATCGATGCGCTGGAGAAAGTCACCCGCCGCGCTTGCCGGCGAAGAAGCGCCAGGCTTCCTCGGCGCTCTCGAAATCGCGGTTCTGCCGCCCCACCAGGTGGCTGTAGAACGTGCCGTAGTGAAACTGCAGGCTTGGCTCAACATGACCGCCGCGCTCGATGGCGATGAATTCTACCTGCGGTCCTGTGTCGCTGCCGTAGCGGGTCCTGACTGCAGTGGTGTCATCCGCAGCCAGATGCGGAAACGTATAGCTCGTGGGCACCGCAGCCGTGAGCCCATCCACACGCAGCCAGAAGTCTCGGGTCGCTTCGGCCCCCAGCACCTCGCTGACGCGACGTCTGCCGAAGCCCACGCCACCACCTGCGTAGGGCACAATGGGATCGTCGGTGCCGTGGATCAAGAGCACCGACACGGGCCGCGCATTGCGGGTGCAGTCCGCGCGTGCCGCCATGGTTCCCGATACTGCGGCGATCGCGGCGGGCGTCGGCGTCATTTCCAGTGCCAGCCGGTAGCTCATGATGGCACCGTTGGACATACCCATGACATAGAGGCGTTTTGGATCGACGCGTCCGGCCGCGATCAGCGCATGAGCTACCGCGTCGGCGAACGCCACGTCGTCGGCGTTCGGATTGCGCATGTCATCGCTGCGGCAGTCCCTCCAGCCGGTGCGGTAATCGGAACCCTTGAGGCCTTGCAGCGCCACCAGCCAGATCTTTTCCCGGTCGGCGATGTCGAGCCACGCGGACAATGGCGACGGCGCCAGCCCTGCGCCCAACGCGTTGGCGGCCGTACCGATGTGACCATGCAGCAGCAGCACCAGCGGGCGAGATCCGGTGGGCATCGCGTCCGGAGTCACCAGGATGTAGTCGCGCTGCTGGCCGGCGACGTCGATTTGCAGCATCTGCTGCCCGGCGGCAAACACCGCGGGTGCCAGCAGATTCATCGTCAACGCACAGCAGGCGAGCTTCGAGGGCGACAGCATGGCATCTCAAATCGCTCGGCAGATGAACGGGTTGACAGGATCGCGACAGATAAGATGGTACCGATCCGCACCAGTCCGTCGGCATCCGGTGCAGGCGCGCCTGCGACACCGATGACGATGGGCCGCCCCGTCCGCATAGGGCGGCCTATCGTCCCGCAGTAGCTGCGATAGCGACGTCTGCGAGCTACGGTTGCTTCTCAAAGACCAAGTGGTCATCGCCCTTGGAGCCGTCGGGTAGCGTACCCGTGTTATGCACCGAGAGGGTCTTTCCGTCAGCCGATACGACACGATGTACGCGACCCATCACTTTGCTTCCGGACTTCAGCTCAAAGTCCCAGGTCCTCTCGTTGATCTTCTTGGCGGCAATCGTGTCGACGCCTGCCTCCCCTGACACCTTCATATTCTCGCCATTGCGATATTGCACGCTTTGCGATGTTTGTTTGCCATCGGCGGCAGTCGATTTCGATTCAAGGGTATAAACGCCACCGGATTCCGTATAGGTGCGACTTAAGGCTTTTGGCGCCGGCCCCGAGGTGATCTTTGACTTCGCCAGATCAGCCGTCCAGGTTCCTAAGATGGGGTCGGCTGCGAATGCAAATCCGCCTACTAACACAGAGCTGAGCAGCGCTGCTGCGATCAATTTCTTCATAGTACTGTCCCTGTTGTTGTTGGGAATTCAGAAGCAAACGGTTTGAGTATCGCACGGCTGCTTGGCTCGCGCATTCAACGCTGGCGCCTATCAGCAAGTACCTGCCACCGCGCGCGTCAGGCGCGATTGGTGGTGTCAGGTGGCAATCAACGGCTCGCGCGAACTCAACAGTGCGCCATCCACCGCAACCCGTTGGTTCTGAGTCGGCGTCTCGTCCCGCGCGTGCACCTCCGCCCGGTACACTTCCGGCCGCGAGGTCGAGATCAAGGAATGCGCTTCCTTTAGCGCTTACAGGAGTGGCGTGAGCAGCGGAGGCTCAGAGCGGTAGCCACGTAGGGTTGGCACATGCCCGCACGCGCTTAACCAGCGCGACGTCAGGACAGGAGTCGAAGCAGAGTGGAGCCTCTTGCTTGTCCGGCGGAGGTACCAGAGGAGAGCAGCTCGGGCCGCACTACTGTGCGGGCATATGATTCGAGCTCTGCCAATCTGCTTCGCCTCGACGCTTTGCCGCGAGCAAAGCTCTGGGATCTAGCGTGGCAATCCGAGGTAGCAGATATGCGTGCAACCGATTCCATGCGG
>JBAUYT010000023.1:0-9767 GCA_049584935.1 Steroidobacteraceae bacterium | reverse complement strand
GGTCAACTGCTACTCGTACCTCTGCTGGCGCATGTTCCTGCCACCCAAGTGAGCACTTACGCGCTGGTCAATCCCGTCATCGCCCTGGCGCTGGGGGCGCTGGTCCTGCACGAACGTGTCACGTCGGTGGAGGGGCTCTGCGCGGTGCTGGTCGTTGCCGGCGTAGCGCTGGTTCTTTGGCAGGGGACGGCCGGTCGTCGCCCGTGTGCCCGAATCGGCGGAATACCAAAAGATCTGAGCCGGCCGATGCGGGGCGCGCAACTGCGTCGCTTGCCGGAATACCCGCAAGACTGCTATAAAGCGCCCCCACGACGCGTCAGCCGGCGCGCGTAAGCCACTGATTCTGAGGGTTATGCTCATGTCCCGGGTTTGTCAGGTTACGGGCAAACGGCCCGTTACGGGGAACACGGTCTCGCATGCGAACAATCGCAAGCGCCGCCGCTTCCTGCCCAATCTGCACACGCAGCGCTTCTGGCTCGAGGATGAGAAGCGCTGGGTGACGCTGCGCGTGTCGACCAATGCGCTGCGTACCATCGAGAAGAATGGCCTGAAGTCCGTGCTCGCCGGTATGCGCGCGCGCGGCCAGAAGATCTAAGGGGACCCCGGCATGCGCGAGAAGGTCAAACTGTTGTCATCGGCCGGGACCGGCCATTTCTATGTCGCCATGAAGAACAAGCGGCTGCATCCGGACAAGATGGAAGTGCGCAAATTCGATCCGGTCGTGCGCAAGCACGTGGCGTACAAGGAAACCAAGATCAAATAGCCTGGATGCTCGGTGCCTGAACTGCCCGAGGTCGAGACTACCCGCCGCGGCATCGAACGCGCGCTGACATCGCGCCGTATCGAATCCTTCGTCGTCTACGATCACCGCCTGCGCTGGCCGATCGAACGGCACCTGCCCGAAGCGCTGGCGGGCCAGAAGGTTCTCAGCATCGGCCGCCGCGCCAAGTACTTGCTGCTCAATCTCGAGCGCGGCAGCCTGATCGTGCACCTCGGCATGTCCGGCAGCCTGCGGCTGCGCAATGCCGAAACGCCGCGGCTGAAGCACGATCACTACGCGCTGGCGTTCGACCGTGGCCCCGAGCTTCGCTTTCACGACCCGCGCCGCTTCGGCAGCCTGCACTACACGCAGGAGGATCCCGCGCAGCATCGCCTGCTGCGCTCACTGGCCCCGGAACCCTTCGACCAGACGTTCGACACGAAATACCTTTGGCGTATCACGCGCAGGCGGCGCGCGGCGATCAAACAGGTGATCATGAACGGCCGGCTTGTCACTGGCGTCGGCAACATCTACGCCAGTGAGGCGCTGTTTCGCGCACGCATCTCGCCGCGCCGCCACGCAAGACGGCTCACGCGGGATGATGCCAGACGGCTGGTGCGCGCGGTGCGGGCGACTCTCAACGCCGCCATCCGCGCCGGCGGCACGAGCCTGCGGGACTACGTCGATACCAGCGGCGATCCCGGTGAGTTCCGGCAGAAGCTGTTCGTCTATGAGCGCGACGGCGAGCCCTGCCGCGTCTGTGGCACACCGATCAAGAAAATCACGCAGGGGCAGCGCTCGACTTATTTCTGCCCGCACGATCAGCGCTGAGCACCCGGGCCATGCACGCGCACGCACACCGCGTACTTAAGTCCGACCCGGTCATGGCGGCACTGATCGCGGCCGCCGGGCCCTGCAGGATCCGCACGCGTGAGCGGCAGGAACCCTTCGAAGCGCTGGCGCGCGCCATCGCGCATCAACAATTGCACGGGGCAGCGGCACGCACCATCCTCTCGCGGCTGGTCGCGCCGTTCGCACCGCTGACCTTTCCGTCACCGCAGCAGATCATCGATGCGCCAGACGCGCAACTGCGGGCCGCCGGTTTTTCGTTTGCCAAGATTGCCGCACTCAAAGATCTGGCGCGCAAGACACTCGAAGGCGTGGTGCCGCCGGCCAGGGAGCTCGCGCTGCTCGGCGACCTCGAGATCATCGAACGGCTCAGCAGCGTGCGCGGCATCGGCCGCTGGACCGTCGAGATGATGCTGATGTTCCAGCTCGAACGGCGGGACGTGCTGCCGGTAGATGACTTCGGTGTGCGCAACGGTTTTCGATTGGCGTATGGACTCAAGGGCATGCCGACAACGCGCGCGCTGGCAGAGTTCGGCGAGCGCTGGAAGCCGTATCGCAGCGTAGCGGCCTGGTACCTGTGGCGCGCCGCGGAGCTGGCGCGTGATGGCGCATTGCCGACGTGCGCAACGCCGCCGCGCGTCGCCCTGGTCAAGCGCAAGGCCAAGCGAGCAGCCAAACGCGGGCGCAGCCGCCGGGCGAGCGGCGCGCGCAAGGCCGGGAAATCGGCCAAGGCGCGCCGCAAGTAACCGCCGGCGGCGACCGATCAGGCGAATACGCCGTACTCGACCTGCAGGATCTCGCCGCTATCGGTGCTGATCAGCAACGCGTCGGCGTTGTCGCGCACCCACTCGTAGCCGGCAGGGGGCACCTCGAGTGCGAACAACCAATAATCACCGATGATGTACTGCGGACCCCAGTAAGCACGCGGCAGGATCTCGCCATAACCCCAACGGTGTGCGGCCCAGCCTGACGGGCGGTGGTAGGGTCCGATACGGTAGCTGCGCGCCGCCTGGAAATTATGCTGGTAGGTGGCGCGGTCGACCGTGGCAGGCCGCGCGTTCCAGCCTTTGGGCTCGGTGACGCGCTGGTAGCCATGCGGTCCCTGATGGGGCTCCGCGGGATGCGCCGGTGCGCGGTTGCCGTGCTCGGGTTCGCCAGCCATGACGCCGCCGGCACAGATCAGCGCCACCGACAGAACGAGACTCAGCTTGTTTTTCAGCATGGAAGCTCTCCGCAAGAAATCCGGGCCGCGATCATAGCCGGAACGACGCGCTGGGCGTCCACATGAGCAGGAGTTCACCAATCGTTAATGTCCGGGATGGCAGCAGCCGCCCAGGCATCTGGCTAGTGCGCTGGCACCAGGCCGATACTCTTGAACTGCTCGGGCGCCGACGCCCTGAGCGCCATCGCGGCCTTCATGTCCTGATCGCCACGGTCCTCGAGGCCCTTGCCGGATTCGGCTAGCCCACGTGCGTACAGTGCCTCCGCGTCCCTGGGTTGCATCCGCAGCGCGGCGCTGAAGTCGGCAATGGCCTTGTCGAACCTCTGGCTGCGGAGATAGATCAGTCCGCGTCCTTCGTAGGCGCGCGCGGTGTGCTGGCCGCCGCTCAGCGCCCTGCTGCAGTCGGAGATCGCCTGATCGGGCACCTGGGGCATCAATGCGCGCAGCCAGCAACAATCGCCGAGCACGCCGGGCATCCGATCGTCGCGCGGATTGGCGATCACCCACCGATCCAGATACGACACCGCCTGCTGAAACCTTCCCGCGCCCTCATAGGCCGCAGCAATGCGGAGGCTCACATTGGCGTCTGTAGGCGCAAGCGATTCGGCGTGATCCAGGTCGGCGCGCGCACCGGGCTCGTCGTTGTGCTGCAGGCTCAGGCTGCCGCGGTCGAGCAGGAGACCCACATCGTCCGGCTTCAGCTTCAGCGCCTGGTCGAAGTCTCGGAGCGCCTGCTCGCCGTTGCCGCTGCGCCAGTACACCACGCCGCGCGTGTGGTAGTTCTCGGGATCATCCGGCGCAAGTTCCACCGCGCGGTTGAGATCGGGCAACGCACGCGCGAAATCGTTGCGCTCCGCGGACGCCGCGCCACGCCGTCGGAGCTCGGCCGCGTCGGCGCCGGTGCTCGAATTGGTCGCTACGCTCGGCGCCGGCGCATCGGCCGCGGTCTGCTGCCCAGACACCGTGGGGCGCAGATCAAACACGTGACCGCCGTTGTAGGTGAAGAATATCTTGTGTTCGCCGCCGGCCACGTAGATGTGGTGCGACAGGAAGAAATCCATGCCGAGCAACATATCGGCACCTATCGGCAGATCGATATCAGCGATTCGCAGCCGCGCGTTGCGGATGGTCTCGCCGCCGAGATCCAGCGTATCGAAACGCGTAATCCAGGTTTCGGTAGTGCGTCCGTTGAGCCCGCCCCAGACACCACCGGAAGTCACATCCGGCCCGTCGAGCTTGATGCCGGCGCGCCGTGCGGCACGCTTGTCGAGCATCGATCGCATGGCACCGGAATCAAAAATGGCGCGAATCTTCGCCCCGTTGAGAGTGATCTGGCCGATGAAGTGCGGTGCTGCCGGCGACACTGCATCGATGGGCAACTCGGAAACATCGCCACCCTTCTGCCAATACGCCAGATTGGCGTGCGCGCAGCCCTTGGAACGCAGCAGGCGCATGACGCCGTTGGCGAAGTCGTACTCGGTGTCCGCGTGACCAATGACGTTCTGGCCGAGAATGCCGGCCGAGTCTGCCGCGAAGGCATTGCCGCCGACTATGAATTCGACGTCATGAAAATCCCCCATGCCTGCGAGCGAGAACTCCTTGGCCCTGCCAAGATAATAGTCGCCGCCGCCGTCGATGCCGCGGACCTCCATTCCGCCGGGCAGCGGCTCCAGCCGTAGGTTGAAGCGCCGCGCCGCCTCGGCGGAAATGATGCTGAAGAAGGCACCGCTGTCGGCGAAAAAACGCGTATCGACGCCGTTTACCGAGCCCGAAACATAGGCGCGCCCATTGGAGATCGTTACGGGCAATTCGGCGTAGCGTGCCAGCTGGCACGCGGCCAGCGCCCGTGAGCCACAGATCAGCAGCAGCAGGGCTGCGACCGTCCTCACGAGTTCAGCACCGAGCTGGCGCGTGTATACGTGCATAGGTGATCAGTAGCAGCAGCTGATCGCCGCTGGCACGCATGGTGTCGGGGCGGGACGAGCGCTCGAGGTCGTAGCAGATGCAAAGCCGGTCGCCGTCAAACTCGATGATGGCGCGCATGCGGCGGCCGGCGTTCGGTCCCTCGCGCCCGATGATGTCGAGCGCACAGGGGATGGCGGTGCTGTCCATGATGAGCTCGCCGCAGTCGACGACATTGCTGCTGCGATCGACGATCCGATAGCTCGCGCGCTCGATCACGAAACGCGCCACGCGCAGCTCCGCCACGGGAAGCTGGCGTCCGGAGACTTCGGCCGCAATGGGCACCCAGGTGCCATCGAGGTCAAGGCAGCACGGCGCGCGCATAGGAGTCCGAGTTTACCGTCCGTCCAGCCGCCCTGTCGGCAATGCTATGCTTTTCGCAATGACCCCTATCCGTAAGCTATCGGTTGCCACTGCGGCGGCAACAGCAGTGGCGGCTGCGCTGCTGCTGGGCTGTCACGCGCCGGCGCGCTCCGGACCAGGCGCGAGTTCGCCGTCCTCCACGGTACCGGCTGTGACTGCGCCGGCCGCTGCCACGACAACGCCGGCGCCCGGTCCCCACACCGCCATGGTCGTGGCAGCCAATCCGCTCGCCGCCAAGACCGGGCTCGAAGTGCTGCGCCGGGGCGGCACGGCTGCCGATGCGGCCGTGGCCGTACAGGCGGTGTTGGCGTTGGTCGAGCCGCAGAGCTCGAGCCTCAGCGGGGGCGCCTTCATCAGCTATTACGACGCACGCTCGGCGCAGGTCATCAGCTACAACGGCCGCGAAACTGCGCCAGCCGGTGCAACACCGGATATGTTCTTAGGGAAGGATGGCAAGCCGCTGCCATTCTTCACTGCGGTGTTGAGCGGCCGCTCCACCGGAGTGCCGGGCGCGCTGGCGGCGCTGGAGCTGCTGCAGAAGGAGCATGGCAAGCTGGCGTGGCGGGACCTGTTTGGTGATGCCTGGCAGCTTGCGAGCAGCGGCTTTACCGTGAGCCCGCGCCTCGCGGGCATGATTGCGAGCCGTGCGCCGCAGGCCTCGCAGCCGGATGCACTTCGCTACTTCAGCAAGCCAGACGGTACGCGGCTGGTGGCGGGAGACTTGCTCAGAAATCCTGCGTATGCGGCCACCATCGAGCGCATCGCGCGCGAGGGCACACATGCGATCTACTACGGCCCGATCGCCGAGGACATCGTCCGGCGCGTGCACGAGGGCGAGTATCCGGGCACGTTGTCACTCAGCGACCTGGCGCACTACCGGCCGCAGGAATCCGCGTCGCTATGCCATCCCTGGCAGAGCTATGTCATCTGCGTGCCGCCGCCGCCGGCCGGTGGCATCGGACTGCTGGAGGCCATGCTGCTGCTGGCAGATACCGACATCGCCAGACGCGGTGCCGACGATCCGGTAGCGTGGGTGGAAATCGGCGAGGCCGAGCGCCTCATGTATGCCGATCGGGACCGCTACGTCGGCGATCCGGATTTCGTGCATGTGCCGGTCGCGGGCCTGCTCGATGCCGACTACATCCGTTCCCGCGCCGCACTCATCGGTGATCGCATGTCGCCGATCGCGCCGCAGGCAGGCACGCCACCCGGCGCCGAAGCCATGGGACCGGATCACACGGTCGAGCCCGGCGGCACCACGCACTACATCATCGTCGATGCCTTCGGCAACGTGGTCTCGATGACCACCACCGTCGAAAGCATCTTCGGTTCCGGCCGCATGGTCGACGGCTTCTTCCTCAATAACCAGCTGACCGATTTTAGCTTTGCGCCGCTCGATGGTGACGGCCGTCCGGCCGCGAATGCCGTGGCGCCGAACAAGCGTCCGCGGTCGGCGATGTCACCGGCCATCGTGCTCGATGGTCAGGGCCATTTCTTGGCTGCGGCCGGATCTGCCGGTGGCCCTGCCATCATCGCCTACGTCACCAAGACCCTGATTGCGGCGCTCGACTGGAACATGCCGATGCGGGATGCGGTTGCGCTGCCGAATCTGGTCGCGCACGGCGCCAACTTCAGCGGTGAGCCCGACAAGTTCGGCCCGGTGCTGATGCAGGAATTCGCCACGCACGGTCTCAATGTACGTGCCAGCCAGTACGAGGAATCGGGACTGACCGGACTGCGCGTGCTGCCCGATGGGACGCTCGATGGCGGCGCAGACCCGCGGCGCGAGGGCGTGGCGCTCGGGTACTAGCGGCGCCTACCGGTTGGCAAGCCGCTCCTTGAATGCCTGCTGCACCAGCGGGTGCACGAAGGCGCTGATGTCGCCACCGAGCGTTGCGATCTCGCGCACCAGCGTCGAGGAGATGAAGGTGAACTTCTCCTTCGGCACCATGAACACCGTCTCTATGTCGGGCTGCAGGTGCCGACCCATGTTGGCGAGCTGGAACTCGAACTCGAAATCAGATACCGCGCGCAGACCGCGCACCACCACCGACAGATCGCGCTGGCGCGCGAACTCCACGGTCAGGCCGCGATAACCGACCACCTCGACGTTGGGAATGTCCGCCAGCACGCCGCGCGCGAGCTCGACGCGTTGCTCGACCGGGAACGTCGGCGCCTTGTTGGGATTGGCCGCAATGGCGACCACGACCTGCTCGAAGATATGCGCGGCGCGGCGCACGATGTCCTCGTGCCCGCGTGTGATCGGGTCGAACGTGCCTGGGTACACCGCCCTGGGTCTCATTATTCAGCCTCTCCCCGCCGGCGTTCCTCAGCCCGCGCCGTAGAGATGATACCCGACCTCGCCGGCAGTACCGGAGCGCAGCAGCTGCCAGCTCTCGGGCAGGCCGCGAACGGGCTCGCGGCGCGCGTGTTCGACATAAATGCGGGCACCCGGCGCCAGCCAGCCCTGTGCCAGCACGGAGGCAGAACGTGCCAGCACCCCGGAGCCGAACGGCGGATCCAGAAAGGCAAGATTGAACGGTTGCGGCGGGCGGCCGGAGAGGTATCGCACCGCGTCGTCACACCGCACTTCGCCGCCTGCGACCTGCCAGTCGGCCAGCAGCCGCTCGATGGCCGTGGCCGCCAGCCGCTGCTGTTCGATAAAGGTTACGCCCGCGGCGCCGCGCGACAGCGCCTCGAGCCCAAGCGCTCCCGAACCCGCGAACAGGTCGAGGCAGCGCGCGCCTTCGATATGCGCTGCGATCCAGTTGAACAGCGTTTCTCGCACACGATCGGGCGTCGGCCGGATGTCGAGCGGCGGAAAGCGGAATTTTCGGCCGCGCAACTGTCCGGCGATGATGCGCAGCGTGCGCTCGGGCCTGGTGCGCTCGATTCCCATGCGACCGGAGCGTACCGCAGGGAGCTGTCGCGCCGTGCGACAATCGCAGCCATGTCTGCCGATGAACAACCGGCCGAGGAGCGACGCGGCTTCCTCGCCCGCCTGAAAGCCCGCCTCAACAGCGGCGGCGCGTCGATTGCACGCGACCTGCGTAACCTGTTTCGCGGCCGCAAGATCGACGCCGCCGTGCTCGAGGATCTCGAGTCGCGCCTGCTGACGGCGGACGTCGGCGTCGAGGCCACCAACGATATCCTCGGCGATCTCAATCGCCGCGTCGCCCGGCACGAACTCGACGACGTCGATGCGCTGCTCGGCGCGCTCAAGGCGCGCCTGACCGAGATCCTGAAGCCCTGCGAGCAGCCGCTGGCAATCAAACGCGGCGACAAGCCCTACGTGGTGCTGATCATCGGCGTCAACGGCTCGGGCAAGACCACCAGTATCGGCAAGCTCGCGCGCACGCTGCGCGCGCAGGGCCTGAGCGTGCTGCTGGCGGCCGGCGATACCTTTCGCGCGGCCGCGGTGGAACAGCTCAAGATCTGGTCGGAACGCACCGGCGCCGCCTTCAGCGCACAGCAGACCGGCGCCGATCCGGGCGCGGTCGTTTTCGACGCGTTGCAATCGGCGCAGGCCCGCAAACTCGACGTGGTACTGGTGGATACCGCCGGCCGCCTGCACAGTCAGACTCACCTGATGGACGAACTCAAGAAGGTCAAACGCGTCATCCAGCGGCTGGATGCGGATGCGCCGCAGGAAGTGCTGCTGGTGCTGGATGCCAACCAGGGGCAGAACGCGCTGGCGCAGGCACAGCAGTTCAATGCGGCGCTCGGCGTCACCGGTCTGGTGCTGACCAAGCTCGACGGCAGCGCACGCGGTGGCATCGTGGTGGCAATTGCCCGCGCACTCAAGCTGCCGATCCGCTTCATCGGCGTGGGCGAGAAACCCGAGGATTTCGGCAGCTTCGACGCGCAGGCGTTTGCCAGCGCGCTGATCGAGGGGGCCGTGTCGTGATCCGCTTCGAGCATGTCAGCAAGCGCTACCCCAATGGCCGCGAAGCGCTGTCGGATTTGAGCTTCGAAATCGCCGACGGCGAGATGGTGTTTCTGACCGGACGCTCCGGCGCCGGCAAGAGCAGCGTGCTGAAGCTCATCGCGCTGCTCGAGCGGCCCACACGCGGACAGATCGTGGTCAACGGCCAGGGCACGGCGCGCCTGCCGCTGCGGCGCGTGGCACTGTTCCGGCGACAGCTCGGCGTCGTGTTCCAGGATCACCGCCTGCTCATGGACCGGCCGGTGTTCGACAACGTCGCGCTGCCGCTGATCGTCTCCGACCACTCGTTCAAGGAGATCGACAAGCGCGTGCGTGCCGCGCTCGACCAGGTGGGCCTGCTGGGCAAGGAACGACTGGCCCCGCTGGAGCTGTCGGTGGGTGAGCAGCAGCGCGTCGGCATCGCGCGCGCCATCGTCAGCAAGCCGCCGCTGCTGCTGGCCGACGAGCCCACGGGAAATCTCGACCTGACGCTGGCCGGCGAGGTCATGGAGCTGTTCCGCCGCTTCAACGAAGTGGGTGTCACGGTGCTCGTGGCCACGCACGATCGCCGGCTGGTACAGGCGCTGGGGCGGCGCGAGATCCGGCTGGAGCAGGGACGCATGGTGGATGCCAACGCTGCCGATCCGGCGCTCGCCTCGGGCGATGAGCACATCACCATTCACGGC
>JBAUYT010000022.1:0-30197 GCA_049584935.1 Steroidobacteraceae bacterium | reverse complement strand
GTGGTGATGTCCGCATCGCCGGTCGCTTCAAGGGTGACGTCCAGGTCGACGGGAATTTCCGCATCGACCAGGGCGCACGCCTCGAGGGTCAGGTGCGCGCGGGAGTGGTCGTGGTGGGCGGGGAATTGCAGGGCAATATCGACGCCGCCAAGCAGGTCGACGTATTGTCGACCGGTGTCATCGTCGGAGACGTCAAGGCCGCTTCGATCACCGTCGCCGCCGGCTCGCGCATGCGTGGACATGTCGAGTTCGGCTGGGAAGACAAGCACGCTGCGGTGGAGCTGAAGGGCACGTCGCGATCGGTATGAGCCTCATCCGCTCAGGTGCGCCGGGTACGACGCGGGTTTGCCCGCATTGCAAGGCGACCGTGCTCGAGAGCGCAGCTGTGTGCCCGGGATGCCGGCACCATCTGCGCTTCGGCGGAGCTGGACAGGTGCTGGACGCCGGTGAAGGCTACTGCGCATTGAGTGTCGACGGCACCATCGCGCACACCCAGGCCAGCGAGCCGTGCGAGTACTGCGTGGTGCTCGACGTCAAGGATGATCGTGGACAGCAGTTGACGCGCCAGGTCGTGGGCGTCGGCGTGCTGCAGGTCGGCGAGTTGCGGCGACTGAACGTGTCGGTAGAGATGTTGCCGGTGCGCGCGCCGGTTGCGGTCAAGCCGCAGACACCGAAGGCTCCTGCGCCCACTGCGGCACCGGTGGCCGTGGGTCCGGCGAAGCCACTGCCGAGCAATCCCACTGGCCCGCAGCAACCAGCCAAGCCGATCATCTCGCCTGCCAACGCAGCGTCGATGCGGGGACTCGGGGTCATCCGCAAGCGCTGAGCGCCCGCCGACCGGCGCCGTCCTCCCTGCCGGATGCGCGCCGGATTCGCCGGCGCGCTGCTCTTTGCCTGTCAGTCCGCTTCCTGGCCGTCAGTGCTTCGGCTTGCGGAACTTGAACAGAAACTTGTCGCTGCGGCCCTGCAGTCCAAACACCTTGGCATCGTGCGTATCGTCGGGGTTGTGCAGCACATCGCTGCCGCCTTCGAACTTGAAACCAACGCTCGTGACTTCCTGCTTCACCAGCTCCGGATCGATCCGGTGCAGCGTATCGGTGTCACGCGCGCCCGAGCCGGAAGCTGCCACGTGATCCTCGACGAGGAATACCCCACCGGGCTTGAGCGCATCGAAAATGGCCTTGTCGAGAACCTTCATGTCGGGTTTGCCGAACATGGCGTTGTGCAAATCGTGATAGTTCTCGCTGGTCCAGACCACATCGAGGCCGCCCGGCATCTTGAAATCGGCGGCCTCGACGCTCGAGGCCGTGATGTTGGTGCAGGGATTGGGCGGCGGCGCGGCGGCCGGCGCTGCATCCGGCGGCGGCGGATCGCGCTTGATGGCGCGATTGACGCTGACGGTGTAGAGATGCCCCGACGGACCGACGATCTGGCAGAACAGCCGCGAAAAATAGCCGCCGCCCGGCATGATCTCGCCCACCTTCTGCCCGGGCTTGATGCCGGCGAAGGCAAGGACCTCCGCCGGTTTGCGGTTGACGTCGCGCTCGCGGTCCTTGTCCGGCCGGCTGGGATTGTTGACGGCGGCGGTGATGTAGGCCGGAATCGAGGCGGCGGTCGCGGCCGCGGCCGTGAGCAGCGCCAGCAGCGCGCACGATACCGGCACGGCGCCGGCGCGAATGAATCCTGACATGATGCCCCCGCATGCAGATACTGTGGAGTCAGGATACTCCAAGCTCAGCCCGCCGGCATGCGACCGCCCAGCGCCAGCTGCAGATCCACACTGTCCTCGAAGCGTTGCGCCTGCGCTCGCACCAGCCCCAGCCGTGCCTGTTGGCTCTGGCGTTGCGCCTCGAGCACCTGCAACACACCGGTGTTGCCCGCGGAGTAGCTCTCGCGCGTCAGGCCCAGATTGTCGCCCGAAATGGCGACTGCGCTCTGCTCGCTGTCGATGAGTTCCTGGTCGTCATCCAGGGACTCGAGCGCGTCAGCCACCTGGCTGAATGAGCGCAACACCACCTGCTCGTAGTCTGCCAGCGATGCCTGTAGCGCTTGCCGCGCGGCGTGCTGACGCGCGCGCAGCGCACCATGGTCGAACAGCGGCTGCGTCAGGCTGCCGGTGAGGCCCGCGGCACCGCTGCCGGAATCGAACAATGTATGCAGCACGGTCGATTCCAGACTGGCGCTGGCCGTGAGTGTGATTTGCGGATAGAGATTGGCGCTGGCGATGCCGACAGCCGCAGTGGCGGCATGCAGCTGCGCCTCGGCGGCCATGATATCGGGCCGGCGATGCGCCAGCTCTGCCGGCAAGGTGCTTGGTGTCGACGCTGGCAGCGAAAACTCCGCCAGCCTGAAGTCGGGCACGGTCCAGGCCGCCGGCGCCTGGCCGACCAGCAGCGCCAGGGCATGGTCGGCTGTGCTCAGCTGACGTCGCAACGCTGGCAGCAACGTCTGGTCGTTGGCCTGCTGGCTCTGAGCGTTGAGTACGTCGACGCGATTGGCACTGCCGGCCTCGAATGAGTCCTGCACCAGTTTCAGGTTCTTCTCGTCGTCACCCAGCAATGACTCGACGCTCTCGATTTGTGCACGCGCCGACGCCGCCATCAGCGCTTGGTGCGCCACGTTGCCGCTGATCGCCAGCGCCGCCGCTTCGACCTCGTGCTGTTGCGACTCGGCGAGCGCACGCTGCTGCTCGACCGTGCGCCGCACGCCGCCGGCGAAGTCGAACAGATAGCTCACTCCGAAGCCGACTGAATAGAACGTGAAGGGCGGCAGCTTCTCCGGACCCAGAAAGGCGGCACCGTACTTCTGCCGGCCGGCGCTCGCATCCAGATCCAGCCGCGGATACTCCGCACCTTCGCTGGCAGCGGCCAGCGCCCGCATCTGTGCCAGGGTCGAGCGCGCTGCGGCGAGATTGCGATTGTGCGCCAGCGCCTCGCGAATGGTAGCGTCGAGCCGGGGCGAGTTCAGGGCCAGCCACCAGGCAGCAGAGTCGGCGGGGGCAACGTCGGGCGCCCCGGCGGACGGGGTCGATGCCGATACGGGGGCAGTGGTAAAGTGGCCAGGAGCATCGGTCTGCGGCGGCGAAAAGTCCGGCCCGGCGACACAACCACCGAGCGCGAGCGCCGTCAGCAACATGCCAGCCCCGGCATGAGCTGTTCTATTCCATCGCCACATTCTTGACTCCAGCGCCGCCACCCCGCGGCGTCCGTACCAGCAGCAGCAGCGGCAACGCGATCAACGTCAGCAGCAACATCAGATAGAAGTCATCGATATAGGCGATCATGGCGGCCTGCGCCGTCACCGCCTGGTTGAGCGCGGCGTTGGCGACCGCGCCGTGCAGCGGTCCGAGTGCATGCTGTCTCAGGCTCTGGGCGGTAATGTGACTTGCCAGTGAGGCGTGCACGATCTGAGTGTTGCTCACGAACAGCGCCTGCACCGCCGAGATGCCGATGCTGCTGCCGATATTGCGGATCAGGTTGAACAAGGCCGTGCCCTCGTTGCGAAAAGCGGGCGAGAGCGTCGCAAAGGTCAGCGCCGCCATGGGGACATAGACGATGCCGGTGCCGAGTCCCTGTATGGCTCCCGACCATATCAGCGGATCCATGGGCATCTGGATCGAGAAGTGCGTCATCATCCAGAGCGAAATCGCGGTCAGTACGAAGCCGCCGCCGATGATCAGGCGCGCATCGACACGCCCCACCAGCCGACCGATGAACAGCATCGCCAGCAGCGTGCCCGCCCCGCGCGGCGCGGTGGCGATGCCGGCCTGCAGCACCGAGTAACCCATCAAATCCTGCATCATCGGTGGCAGCAGCGCGAGCGTGGCGAACAGCACGATGCCCACCAGGAAGATCAGGATATTGCCGGTGAGAAAATTGCGGTCCTTGTAGAGCGCCAGGCGGATGAAGGGCTTCTGGGCGGTCAGCGTGTGAGTAACGAACAGGTAGAACGCCACGGCCGAAACCAGCGCTTCGACCTTGATCTCGGTGGCGTTGAACCAGTCCTGGCTAGGTCCGCGATCGAGGAATATCTGCAGCGCGCCGACCGCAATGCTGAGCACGCTGAAACCGAAGAAGTCGAAGCTCTTGCGTTCGTGCGTGGTGTCGGGGAAGTACGCCAGCACTCCGGCCACCGCCATGATGCCGAACGGCACGTTGATGTAGAACACCCAGCGCCAGCTGTAGTTGTCGGTGAGCCAGCCGCCGAGCATCGGACCCAGCGTGGGACCCAGCACCACGCCAATGCCCCAGATCGCCATGGCGCGGCCGTGCTGCGCCGGGGGGTAGGCATCGAACAGCACCGCCTGCGACATCGGGATCAGCGCCGCGCCGAAGGCACCCTGCAACACGCGGAACAACACGATCTGATCGAGTGACTCGGCGAGCCCGCACAACGCCGAGGCCAGCGTGAAGCCGATGATGGACACCAGGAACAGGGGTTTGCGGCCAAAGCGGTCGGCCAGCCAGCCCGTGAGCGGTGTCAGGATGGCCGCGGCCACGATGTACGAGGTCAGTACCCAGGTCATCTGGTCCTGAGTCGCCGACAGACTGCCCTGCATGCGCGGCAGCGCCACATTGGCGATGGTGTTGTCGAGCGACTGCAGAATCGACGCCACCATCACCGTGCCGGTAATCATGCCGCGGTGAAGCGGCACGCCGTCAGCGCCGGATTTCACGTGCGGTGCCTCAGCGCAGCGCGACTTCCGCGCCGCTGCCGCCGAACAGATGGCGCCGATGCTGCGTATCGACCGTCACCACGACGCTCAGGCCCGCATGCAGCGGGACGCCGTCCAAATCCTTGTCATCCAGCTGCAGCCGCACCGGCACCCGCTGCACAACCTTGACCCAATTGCCGGTCGCGTTCTCCGGTGGCAGCAGGGAAAACTGCGCGCCGGTGCCGGGGCTCAGACTGGTGACGTGAGCCTTGAAGCGCCGACCCGGATAAGCGTCGATGCGCACATCCGCCGACTGCCCGGGTTTCATGTAGGTCAGCTCGTCCTCCTTGAAGTTGGCCTCTACCCAGATATCGTTATTCGAGATCAGACTGAACACCGGCGTGGCCGCGGTGATGTAGTCACCGACCTGCAGCTGTTCGACCTTGGCCGCGATGCCGTCGTCGGGGGCCTTGACGACCGTATAGGACAGGTCGAGATTGGCCTTGTCGAGCGCAGCCTGCGCCTCCTGCACCACCGGATGCTGATCAACCGGCAGATCGGGATTGCCGCCCAGCAGCGCCAATACGCTGCCCACCTGCTGCTGCGACGACGTCAGTTGCGACTGCGCCAGCTCGAGCGCGTGTTGTGTCTGTTCGAACTGCGCGCGCGAGCTGATCCCCGACTGCAGCAGGTGCTGCTGGCGCTCGAATTCGTGTTGCTGATAGGCCAGCGTGGCGCGGGCTGCCGCGACACTCGCGAGCTGCTGCCGATAGGTGGCCTTGGCGGCACCGATCTGCATGCGCGCTGCCTCCAGTTTGGCCTGCGCATCCTCGACCGCGATCCGGAACGGCCGTTCGTCGAGGCGAAACAGTAGCTGCCCGCGTTGCACGGTCTGGTTGTCATGCACGTCGAGTTCGATCACGCGGCCGGGAACGTTGGAGCTGATCGAGGTCTGCGCTGCCTGCACCGAGGAGTCATCGGTCGAGACATAGCGCCCCGTGAAAAGGTAGTAAGCGAGAGCCAGCACCAGCGCGAGCAGCACGCCGCCGCCCATGAGCGACCAGCGCAAGCGCGAGCGCCGGCGCGAGGCTGCCGCCAACTCGGCGGCTTCGGTGGCGGCCGCAGCGGCCGAGAATTCCTGCACTGGTGCATCCATGTCTCGCCTCACTTGGCCTCGAGAGCCAGCAGAGTGCCGTGGACTCGCTCGAGCAAGTTCACCAACTGCTCGCGTTCGGCCGGTTCGAGTACGCCCAGCGCCTCGCTGCGGGTCTCCTCGGCAAATTTCCAGATGCGTTCGATGACGGGTTTGGCCGCGTCCCGAAGGTACAGACGGTGCGCGCGACGATCGGCGGGATCGGGCCGGCGCTCGATCCATTGATCCTGCTCCATACGGTCGAGCGTGCGTACCAGCGTCATGGGATCGGTTTCTGTGAGTTCCGCCAGCCGCGCCTGGCTTATGCCCTCGTTGCGCGAGAGGTGCGCTAGCACCTTGCACTGGGGCAATGTCAGCTCGAGCCCGCGCGCATTGCGTTCGAACCGCCGGGCGCACAGCCGTGAGACGTCCCGGACCAGAAAGCCGAAATTGCGCAGATTGTCTGCTCCCATTTCCCGACTGCCCGGCGGTATCGCTCACATGGTCACTTATGTGACTATATCAATAGATATTATATAAAGCAATGCCAGGGTGGCCCACGACAGTGGCGCGACCTACAACATTTTGAATCTATTAGATTTTTATTTAATGAAGCGCTTCATGCCTTCAGCGATTTCTGCTTTGGCATCGTCGCTACCGCCCCAGCCATCCACGCGCACCATCTTCCCGGGCTCCAGATCCTTGTAGTGCTCAAAGAAGTGCTGAATCTGATAGAGCCGGTGCGCATTGATGTCATCGTGCTTGCGCCAGTGGCTATAGATGGGCAACACCTTGTCGTCCGGTACCGCGAGCACCTTGGCATCATCGCCCTTCTCGTCGGTCATCTTTAGCAGTCCCAGCGGCCGGCAACGCACCACGACCCCAGGCAACAGCGGAAACGGCGTAATCACGAGCACATCCACCGGATCGCCATCACCAGCGATCGTGCGCGGCACGTAGCCGTAGTTGCACGGGTAGTGCATGGCAGTGCCCATGAAGCGATCGACGAAGATGGCGCCGGTCTCCTTGTCGACTTCGTATTTGATCGGATCGGCGTTCATCGGAATCTCGATGATCACATTGAACATATCCGGCGCCTGATTACCCGCTGTGACCAGATCCAGACCCATGCGCACCTCGTGAATGAACGGCTGCTGAACGGCCAAGCTAGCACAGAGCGGCATTCGTGACGCAGTCATCCGAAGCGGCCGCGCTGCGTTTGTTAGGCTAGAGCTACCACGCACAGGAGTTTTTCATGTACAGAGCACGAGGCATCACAGCTGCTGTCGCAGCGTTGGCGCTGGCATCGGTCGCGCTGACGGGCTGCGTAGTCGCACCTGCGCCCGGTTACTACGCCGAAGGCCCCGTGATGGTGGCACCGCCTCCGCCGCAGGTCGAAGTGGTCGGCGTAGCGCCGGCGCCCGGCATGGTCTGGGTAGGCGGTTACTGGAACTGGGTGGGCGGGCGCCATGTATGGGTCGGGGGACGCTGGGAAGCCCCACCGCGGGGCTATCACGCGTGGGTCCCGCATCATTGGGTGGCCTATCGTGGCGGCTGGCGTCTGGCGCCGGGTCACTGGCGCTGACGACTGCCGGCTGCTAGCAGCCGATCCGCGATGCTGCGCTTTGGCGCAGCATCGCGGGTTCACAGCGGCGGGAAAACCCCGCACAATCCACGCCGCATGAACGATCAGACATCCAAAACTGCCGTGTACCAGCAGCTCGCTGTCGGTTTGCTGCCGCTGATCCGGAACCAGACCGACTTCCTTGCCAACATCTCCAACTTCGCGGCGCTGTTGTTCAACTCGTTGCCGAGTCTCAACTGGGCCGGCTTCTATCTACTGCGCGGCACGGACCTGGTGCTGGGCCCTTTCCAGGGCAAACCGGCCTGCTCGTGCATCGCCATGGGCGACGGCGTCTGTGGCACGGCAGCGCTGCAGCGCGCGGCCGTGCTGGTGCCGGACGTGCACGCCTTTCCGGGGCACATCGTCTGCGACGAAGCCTCGCAGTCCGAAATGGTCGTGCCGGTGCTGAAGGACGGGCGGCTGGTGGGGGTGCTCGATCTGGACAGTCCCGTTCCCGGTCGCTTCGATGACACCGATAAAGACTGCATCCAGCGGTTGCTCCAGACTCTCATGGAAGGCACGGTGGTGCCGGAGTTCAGACTGGCTCCGTCGACGTGATCGCCAGCGGCGGCACCGGCACGGCAACCGATCTCAGCTCGTTCGGCTACCAGCAGCAACTCAGGCGCGCACTGAGCACGCGCGATCTGGTCGTCTACGGCATGGTTTTCATGGTGCCGATCGCGCCATTCGCTATCTTCGGTTTCGTGTTCGAAGGCTCCAGGGGCCTGGTGCCTCTGGCCTATTTGTTGGGCCTGGTCGGCATGCTGTTCACCGCCCTGAGCTATGCCGCCATGTCGCAGGCGTTTCCAGTCGCGGGCTCGGTGTATTCGTACGCGCAGCGCGGCTTGCACGAGGTCGCCGGGTTCTTTGCGGGCTGGCTGATCCTGCTCGACTACCTGCTGATTCCGGCGCTGTTGTACCTGGTCAGCGCCATTGGCTTGCAGCCATTGTTTCCAGGCGTGCCGCTTCCGGTCTGGATCGTCGGCTTCGTCGTCTTCAATGCCTCGATCAACCTGATCGGCATCCAGTTCACCAATCGCATCAACTGGTACATGCTAATCCTGGAGCTGCTGACGCTGGCGCTGTTCGTAGTTATAGGTCTGTACGCGCTGTACCACGGCCAGGGAGCGGGCAGGCTCACGCTGGCGCCCATCTACAATCCGCAGGCTTTCTCGCTCGCCACCGTTGCCGGCGCTACGTCGATTGCGGTGCTGTCTTTCCTCGGATTCGACGGCATCTCGACGCTGTCGGAGGAAAGCCGGGACGGGCAGGACTCGGTCGGACGTGCCACGGTGCTGGCGCTGCTGCTGGTTGCCGCGCTGTTCATGCTGCAAACCTGGATAGCGACCGATCTATCGCACGGCACCGCGTTTACCTCGGCCGCTACGGCCTTTTACGAGGTCAGCGAACGCGCCGGCGGCCCCTGGCTGCGGCTGACGGTAGTCGCCGTCAACGCGCTGGCCTCAGGCATAGCCAACGCCCTGGCAGCGCAGGCCGCCGTCTCCCGCATGCTGTTTGCAATGGCGCGAGATCGCAAGCTGCCGGCCATTCTGGCGCGCATTCATCCGCGTTTCCGTACGCCCTATTTCAGCACGCTGATCGTGGCCGGCATATCGCTGGTCATCAGTTGGTGCTTCGAACACAACCTCGACATCCTGACCGACATCGTCAACTTCGGCGCGCTCAGCAGCTTTCTGCTGCTGCATCTGGCCGTGATCCGCCACTTCCTGATCCGCGGCCGCAGCGGCCGCTGGGGACGGCACCTGCTGTGCCCGCTGCTGGGCTTCGCCGTTATCGCCTACGTGCTGGTCGAAATGAACCAGGCAGCCAAGGTCATAGGTGTCTGTTGGCTGTTGACCGGAATCGTCTACTACGCCGTCCTGACGCGGGTACTGAAGCGATCAGCCACGCTCGAAGTCTGAGCGCAGAGGTTGCACGGCCTGCGGCCTATGCGTCTATCGCGCGGCCGCAGCGTGTCAGCACTGCGCGCAGATCGCGAATGGCGGGAAATACTTCGTTGTTCCAGTCGGCGCCCTGCACATCGTAGGCGCGCTGCTCGAACTCCACGATTTCCTTGTCCTCGCGAAAGATGTTCTCCGTGAACCACACCACGAAGGGCCAGACGGCATGGATCAGACCCGGTATCGGCGGCTTCTTCACGGACAGATACCCGAAGGTGCGGTTGGTGCGCTGCTGGGCATCGAGCGGCGTATAACCGAGCCAGACATCCAGCACCGGATCATCCGTGGGCTGGATATCCCGTCCCACCCAGACCTTGAGGGTCTGGTTGGGATAGTCGGTGCGGATGCACATGTGATCGCGAAAGTCCTTGCGTGCCTCGCCGCGCTTGCGCACCAGGTCGACGATGACCTGCTCGCCCACCGATGGCTTGCCCTCGGTGCGGCTGAAGGTGTACTCGACCTGCGCCCAGTCCTCGCCATGTTGCTTGCCGATGCACTTGGCCCGAATCGAGCCCATCTGCTTGCGATGCATGAACTGATGGTTCATATCGAACAGGTTTTCGTGCATGAAGGTGTAGTGACAGGCCACGTTGCGGTTGAGTTCGCGCGTCTTGTAGTCGCGGCGCCTGGCGGATCCCAGTTGCGTAGGTGCTCTGGCATCGGCCAGCGATGCATCGCCTGGAAATACGAAGATGAGCCCGTCGACCTCACGCGCCGGGTAGCTCTTGACGCCGTTCGGCAGACGGTCCTTGCCCAGGTAGGGTACGTCGACGCACTTGCCAGCGCCGTCGTAGGCCCAGCCGTGATAGTGGCACTTGAGTTCGTTGCCGCACACCACGCCCAAGTGCAGGGGTACCTGGCGATGGGCGCAGCGGTCTTCGAGTGCGAATACCCGACCCTCGGCGCCGCGGTAAAGCACGATGGGCTCCGAGGCAAACCGCCGCCCGAGGGCCCTACCGGGCTTGAGTTCATGCGACCAGGCCAGCGGATACCAGAAGTCCGGGTGCGCGCCGATGCGGCGCAAATCGAACGGATTCGGCGAATTTGCCGCACGCAGCGGGATCAGATTGGAACCGTCTTCGGGCACCGGGCGCTCCAGCCTTGGAACAGAATCATGAGATTAGCGCGCCGGCCTGCTTCATGGCTACCTCAACCCCGACCGCGCAACGAGGCCCGGTGCGGTGCTAGCGGGCGAATCAGCCTCTGTCCGACAGAGCCCCGGTCGCCGCGATGGCGATACTCGTCGGTTGCGAAATTTGAGGCGCTGCCTGGCGTTACATAACCGGCAGGCCGGCGCCAGGCGCGCGCCAGACGCGGCGGCGGAGGATAATGCGAAGGCCCTATGAGCGACCTGATATCCCAGCTCTTCGACAAGTTTCTGGGCGCCGAATGCAGCGCCCAAGTGTTCGAGCGCGAGTTGCTCGCCGTATGCAGTCCCTCGCCTGAACGCGCCTGGGAGGCACTGGCACTGCTGGATCGCTACTATCGTCAGCGCAAGCTATCAGATGCGCTGTGCCGCGCGCTGCGCTTGCAGATCGGTGCGCATGCGATGCGCCTCGAAGGTCACGCCGTGGAGCCGCACGATGCGGACCCTGACCCATTGTTCGCCGCCACGATGGCCGCCGCCGGAATGCACTTGCAACACCCGGCGGCAATGACGCCACCCAGACCTGAGCCCACGGCCACATCGCAGGCTCCCGCAGCCGGCCCGTCGGCAGCTGCGCCGAAGACTCCGCCGACGGTCGCACAGACCGATGCCACCTCGCTAGGCACTGATGGCGTCGAGATGCTGCTGACGACGCCGACGCTGCCGATCGCGCGTGAGGCAGAGCGGGTGCGGGCGCGCGCACCGACCGCCGGTGAGCGGACTCCTGACCTCAAATCCACCAAGGCCACCGGGAAGGCCAATCCCGCTCGCTGGCGACGCGGCTTTCAGACCTCTCCGGCGCTTGGTCTGATAGCGGTCGTGCTCGGCGTGGCGGCATCGACCCAGGTACAAGATCCGCCCGAACTACTCGAACCAATTACGCCCGACGTGAGCACGGTCGCGGCTCCCGTGTCGGATTCCGATCACGATCCCACGGTGGTTTCGCTCTCGGCCGACCGCTATCTGGTGCAGCCACACCAGCGGACAGTCGAGTTCACGGTGGAGCGGACCGGCAGCGGCGATGCGAGCTTCGTCTGGTGGACGCAACCTTCCAGCGCCAGATCCAGCGAGGACTACGTCGGTACGCGCGCCCGAGTCGTCGACATTCCCGATGGTAAGAAATCGATGACACTGCAGGTGCCCATACTCGCAAATCCACAACGCCGGCACATCGACATGTTCTATGTGGTCATCGGCAACGCCGAGGGCGGCGCCGAGTTGGGCGCTATCCGCCGGGCCGCGGTCTTCATCTTCCCCTCCGGGCAGAATTGAGCGCGACATCGAGCGGCGCTCCCCCGCACACCCCGCCGGCAGCGTTGCCGTACAACGTCGGCGCATTCTGACATCGAAGTTCCATGTCGTTGAGCCGGCCTCGCTCAGGCCTTACCATCGCTGAAAGTCACGGTCTCCATCCCCATGCCAGTTCTTCCGTTCGATCTGCGCCCCGGCCGCTCTGGTCGTTTCGGCCCTATGCTGCCGACCGCGACACTGATCGGCTTTTGGATCGCCATCGCAGCCATCGTGGTGATGGCGGTGCTGTCGTACAGCGCTTTGCAGAACAATCTCGGCAACGCGCAACGAGTAACTCGCACACTGCGGCTGGTCGAGCAGCTGCAGGCGCTGCTCTCGACGATCAAGGATGCCGAGACCGGACAGCGAGGCTTCCTGCTGACGGGAGATGAGGCATACCTCGAACCCTATACCAATGCCAAGGCCGCGCTTGCCGGTGAAATCGCCGCCGCGGAGGACCTCGTCAGCGCGGATCCGGAGCAGCGGCGGCGACTGCAGGGTCTCGAGCAGCTCTGCACCGACAAGATGGCCGAACTCGCACAGACGGTCGCGCTGCGTCGGCGCAACGACACCGCGGGTGCCATGGCCATCCTGCGTACCGATCGCGGCAAGGACCTCATGGATCGGATCCGCACAATGGTCGCGGAGATGCTGGCCGAGGAGCGCCGCGCGCTGGCGGCCCGCCAGCAACAGTGGCTCAGCGACTCACGATTGTCTTCCTGGGCCACGGTCGGCGGCTCGCTGCTACTGCTGACTTTCATTCTGCTCGCGGCCAAGCGCACCGCGCGGGATCATCGGGCGCGGCAGATCCAGTCGTGGGTCCGCACCGGCCATGCAGGGCTGTCAGAGCGCATCCAGGGCGAGCAGCGGCTCGATATTCTCGGGCCCCAGGTACTCGACTACCTGGCGCATTACCTGAACGCGCAGGCCGGCTCGATGTATCTGGCGGAACCGGACGGCCAATTCCGCCGTATTGCCGCCTACGCGCTCGCGGACGGCTCGGAGCTGGCGCAGCTGCGCCCCGGTGACGGCCTGCTGGGACAAGCGGCCGGCGAAAACCAGCCATTGCATGTCCGGAATGTGCCGCCAGGCTATCTTGCCATCGGCTCGAGCCTCGGCAGTGCTGCCGCAGCGGAGTTGCTGGTAGCGCCGGCCAGTGTCGACGGCATGGTGCAGGCGGTCATGGAGTTCGGCTTCTTCCGTCAGCTGGAAGATGCCGACCTCGAGCTGCTGTCGCGCGTGTCCGAGATCCTGGCGGTGGCGGTGCGCTCATCCCGGGACCGTTCCCGGCTCGAAGAGCTGCTCGAGGAAACCCAGCGTCAGGGCGAGGAACTCCAGACGCAGCAGGAGGAGCTGCGTGTCAGCAACGAGGAGCTCGAAGTCCAGGCCAACTCGCTCAAGGAGTCACAGCTGCAGCTGCAGAACCAGCAGGCCGAACTGGAACAGACCAATGCCCAGCTCGAAGAGCAATCGCAAACCCTGGAACAGCAGCGGGATGACCTGCAGCGCGTGCAATTGGATCTGCAGCAGCGCGCCACCGAGCTGGAACGGGCCAACCAGTACAAGAGCGAATTTCTGGCCAACATGAGCCACGAATTGCGTACCCCGCTCAACTCGGCGCTCATCCTGGCCAAGATTCTCTCGGACAACAAGTCCGGCAACCTCTCCGAGGATCAGGTGCGATTCGCCCGCACCATTTCGTCGGCCGGAAACGACCTGCTCGCCATCATCAATGACGTGCTCGACCTGTCCAAGGTCGAGGCCGGCAAGGTGGATCTGTCGGCCGCGTGGGTGCAGGTGCCGGCGGCGGTCGAACAGATCGCGAGGAGCTTCCAGCCGCTGGCGCAGCAGCGCGGGTTGGCGTTTCGGGTCGACGTGTCCGCTGACGCACCGCAAGAAATCTTCACGGACGCGCAGCGCCTGGGCCAGATTCTCAAGAACCTGCTGTCCAATGCGGTGAAGTTCACCGAGCGTGGCGAGATCGCGATTACGGTGTCGGCGGTGGATTCCGCGCGGCTCGCCTTCGCCGTCCGGGATACCGGTATTGGCATCTCGCCGCACCAGCAGGGAATCATCTTTGAGGCATTTCGGCAGGCCGACGGCAGTACCCATCGCAAGTACGGCGGCACCGGACTCGGCCTGACGATCTCCCGTGACCTGGCGCGGCTGCTGGGCGGGGAAATCGAGGTGATCAGCCAGCCCGCCAAGGGCAGCACTTTCACGCTGACACTGCCGGTTGAATATCGCCCCGCCACAGCGGCCACACCCGCCTCGGGCTTTGCAGCCCCACCGGCCGAATCGGTTCGGCCCGGGACTGTCGCTGCGACCGCGTCGCGCCTGCGCCCGGTGCCATCGGGGACCTTGGCGTCAGCCGCGGTTGCGCCGCTGGGTGCGGCGACGCTCGAGGATGATCGGGAGCGGCTCAAGGCGGACGGACGGCTGGTGCTGATCGTGGAGGATGACTCCGCGTTTGCGACCATATTGCGTGACCTCATCCATGAGATGGGTTTTCAGTGCGTGATTACGCAGACGGCCCGCGAGGGTGCCGCAGCGGCAGCGCTCTATCGCCCGAAGGCGGTGCTGCTGGATATGAATCTGCCGGATCAGTCCGGGCTCAGCGTGCTCGATCAGCTCAAGCACGATCCGCAAACCCGCCACATTCCGGTGCACGTCGTGTCGGTTGCCGATTACTCACACGAGGCGTTGGCAATGGGTGCCATCGGCTACGCCCTCAAGCCCGTGCGCCGCGAGCAACTGGAGCAGGCGCTGAAGCGGCTCGAAGCAAAGTTTTCTCAGGACATTCGCAACCTGCTGATCGTCGAAGACGACCCGCGCCAACGCGAGAGTATCTCGCAGCTGCTGGCCAACGGCAGCGTACTGATCACCGCCGTCGGCAGCGCCGCCGAGGCGCTGTCACAACTCAAGGTGACGACCTTCGATTGCATGGTACTCGATCTGAATCTGCCGGACCTGAGCGGCTACGATCTGCTGCAGCAGATGACCGAACAGGACGAGCTCGCCTTCCCGCCGGTGATCGTCTATACCGGGCGTGCGCTGTCGCGCGACGAGGAGCAATCGCTGCACCGCTTCTCGAAGTCGATCATCATCAAGGATGCGCGCTCGCCCGAGCGGCTGCTCGATGAAGTAACGCTATTCCTCCACCAGGTCGAGTCCCAGCTGCCCGAAGAGCGGCGCCGCATGCTGCAGCTGGCTCGTGATCGGGACGCCACCCTGGAGGGACGGCAGATCCTGGTGGTAGAGGATGACGTGCGCAACATCTTTGCACTGACCAGCCTGCTCGAGCCCAAGGGCGTATCGGTCAGGATTGCACGCAATGGCCGTGAGGCACTGGCAGAGCTCGACTCCGCCGCCAGCCCCGCTGAACAGGTCGATCTCGTCCTGATGGACATCATGATGCCGGAAATGGACGGCTTCACCGCCATGCGCGAGATTCGCAAACGCAGCGAATGGCGCAAGCTGCCGATCATCGCCCTGACGGCCAAGGCGATGAAGGATGATCAGGAGAAATGCCTTGCTGCCGGTGCCAACGACTACATCGCCAAACCTCTCGACGTGGAAAAGCTGCTGTCGTTGATTCGAGTCTGGATGCCCAAATAGTGACGTCGGTGCCGAGCAAGATCGTCGATATCGAGCTGGACCTGCTCATCGACGCCATCTACCAGAAGTATCACTACGACTTCCGCGGTTACGCCTTTGCCTCACTCAAACGTCGCCTGGGCGTGGCCACCGGCAGGCTGGGTTGTGAATCGCTGTCACAACTGCAGCACAAGGTGCTGCACGAGCCGGCCATGTTTACCGCGCTGCTGAACTACCTGACGGTGCCGGTCAGCGAGATGTTCCGGGACCCGGCGTATTTTCTGGCTCTGCGGCAGCATGTCGTGCCGGTATTGCGCACCTATCCGTCCCTGAAGATCTGGATCGCCGGCTGCAGCACTGGAGAGGAAGCCTACTCGCTTGCAATTCTGCTACGCGAGGAGGAACTTCTGCAGCGTTCGCTGATCTACGCCACCGACATCAACGCGCACAGTCTGCAGCAGGCCGCCGCCGGCGTTTACGGGGCGGATCGGATTCCGGGCTTCACCGAAAGCCATCGGCGCTCGGGCGCGCCGACTTCATTGTCGGATTACTACACCGCGGCCTATGGGCGTGCGGTATTCGACCAGAGTTTCAGGAAGCATATAGTGTTTGCCGATCACAGCCTGGCCACCGACAGTGTGTTTGCGGAAGTTCAACTGGTGTTGTGCCGCAACGTGCTGATCTACTTCAACCGGGAATTGCAGGATCGAGCCATTGGGCTGTTCCGCGATGCACTCTGCCGGCGCGGGTTCCTCGGCATCGGCTCCAAGGAGTCGATGCGCTTTTCAGCCTATGCGGATGACTTCGAGGAGATCGACGGTCCCAACCGCATTTTTCGCAAGCGCGAGGCGGCGTGAACCCGCGGCCCGGCGCACAGCCCCCGGCAGACCTGGCCACGCGCATCGACGCCGTTGTCATCGGCGCCTCCGCCGGCGGCGTCGAGGGGCTTTCGGCGCTGTTGCCGGCCCTGCCGAAGTCCACGCGCGCCGCCGTTTTTGTGGTGCTGCATCAGCCCCGCGAGCACCACAGCGTGCTAGCGGAGATCTACGCGCCCCGCTGCGCCCTTGTCGTCAAGGAAGCGGTCGACAAGGATCCGGTTCAGCCCGGAACAATCTATTTCGCACCGCCGGACTACCACCTGCTGCTGGATCGGGGACCGCAAACCGCCCTTTCGGTCGATGAGCCCGTGCACTTCTCGCGGCCCTCGATCGACGTGCTGTTCGAATCGGCAGCGGACCTGTATCGGCAGCGCTTACTGGGAGTCATCCTTACCGGCGCGAGCCAGGATGGCGCGGCCGGGCTGGCTGCGATCAAAGCCGCGGGCGGCGTTACAGCCGTGCAGGAACCGGATGCTTCGTACGCATCGCACATGGCCAATGCCGCGCTGCGGCTTTGTCCAGCCGATCTTGTGCTGACCGTGCCCGCGCTGGCCGACCTGTTCGCATCGCTGGGCCAAATGCAGCGGTAACGCATGGACAGCCTGGTCAAATGTTTGCTGGTCGATGACCGCGAGGAAAACCTGGTCGCTCTGACGGCGCTGCTGAGCGCAGATGGCGTGCAGACTCTGAGCGCACGCAGCGGTACCGATGCGCTCGAACTGCTACTCACGCACGAGGTTGCCCTTGCCCTGATCGACGTGCAGATGCCGCAGATGGACGGGATCGAGCTCGCCGAGATCATGCGCGGCAGCGAACGCACGCGCCAGGTTCCAATCATCCTGCTGACCGCCGGTTCGCACGATCAGCAGCACCTGTTCAAGGGATACGAGAGCGGCGCGGTCGACTATATCTACAAGCCCATCGATCCGAGGATTCTTCGCAACAAGGCGGATGTGTTCTTTCAGCTCTATCGGCAGAAACAACAGCTCGCGCGGGACCTGCAGGAGCGTACCGAGACGTTGCGCCTCAACGAGATGTTCGCCGCGGTGCTGGGTCACGACCTGCGCAGTCCGCTGAGCGCCATCCTGTCATCTGCCGCCGCGATTCAGGGCCGCTCCAACGACTCCCTGGTGCAGGAGGCCGCACGGCGCGCGCTCGCCAGCGGCCGGCGGATGCGCCGCATGATCGACGACATGCTCGACCTGTCGCGGGCACGTCTCGGCGGCGGCATCCCCATTCAGCCCGAGGCGGTAGATCTCGGCCCGCTGGTACAACGCGTGGTGCGCGAGCATCAAGCGGCGCATGCCGAGCGGGCGATCCTGGTCGAGAACAGCGGCAACCTCTCGGGCCACTGGGATCCGGTGCGGCTGGCGCAGCTCACTTCCAATCTCATCGGCAACGCCATTCAGCACGGCGACCCGAGCGGCGAAATCGAGGTGCAACTCGACGGCTCCAACGATGAAGAAGTGACCTTGTCGGTGGCGAATCTAGGCTCGATTCCGCCGGCCATCCTGCCGCGGCTGTTCGATCCGTTCGCTGGGGTTCATGACCCCAGCCGTGGCGGCAGCCTGGGGCTGGGACTCTACATCGTGCAACAGATTGCGCAGGCACATCGGGGCGGCGTCAAGGTGCTCTCCAACGGAGGTACCCATACGGTTTTCACGGTGCGAATGCCGCGCGCCGCAGCGCCGATAGCGTGAGTTCGACCCCCATTCGCTCCTGGGTCGGCCTGGCTCCTTGTTGCCATCGCCACGGCGAGGCTATGCCCGGCCTTCGGCGCCAGCAACCAGGTATCGCATAGCCGATTCTGCGCAGCTTGGCAGTGACACCATTCGAGTTGCCACTGGATGGCGCCACGACACTAGAGCTCGGGCGGGAATCGTCACGGCATCCCGCCGAACGGAACTGCGGCCCGCTGAGGTAGCGCGCTCAGCGAAATGTGAGCGCTGCCGCAATCTTCCAGCCGGCGCAATGGGGTGCCTGCTTCGTTCTGTGAAATCAATCAAAACGAGCGACGCACGTCACTTTCGATTCGAAACGACGTGCTATTGTTCGCCCCCTCAAATCCATCAGCGCCGCGGAAGTGGAGATGTCAGATCGCACACGGACGTCGCGATGATCGGCGCTGACTCCGAGCCGCTCGTCGATGCGTCGCAGGAAGGCGCTTTTGCGCTTTCAGTGCCGCAACTGGGTCTGTGGGCTGCCGAATACATGAGCCCCGGCGGCAGCGCCAGCGTAACGGCTCAATACTCGGAGATTCTCGGAGCAATCGACATCCATCTTTTCGAGCGCGCCTCGCGGCGAGTCATCGAGGAGACCGAGGCGCTGCGGCTTCGTTTCGGCGAAGTGAACGGGCAGCCGATGCAATGGGTGCAGCCAGCCGGATATTGGTCGCTGCCGGTGATCGATCTATCAGGCAGGCCCGAGCCGTACTCGGCCGCGGTCGCCTGGATGAAAGATCAGCTCGCGCAGCCAATCGATCCCTGCCGTGGCCGGGCCTTTCGCTGGACGCTGCTGCGATTGGATCCGAAGCGCTTCGTCTGGAGCTTCCAGGTTCACCACCTGATCATGGATGGGTTCTCGCGCAACCTGGTCTGGCGCCGACTCGAGCACGTGTATGCGGCGCTGACGTCCCAGGGGTCGGTGGCACCGACAGGGTTCGAACCGCTCGGGCAACGCTTCGCCCGGCAACAGGAATACTATCGCTCGGCCAATTTCGAGGAGGACCGACGCTTCTTTGCCGCGCTGCTCGAGAAGCGACCGGCGTACGCTACGCTGTCGCGCAAGCCCACTGCTGCTGTCCTCAGGTTCCAGCGCGATACGACCTACCTTCCTGCTCCGTCCGCGGCAGGCCTGCGTGCCGCTGTCGCCGGTGCCAGCCTGGCGCGGGCAATTGTGGCGGCGGCTGCGCTGTTTCAGCGCAGCGAGCTGGGCGGCGACGACGTTGTAATCGGACTCGTTGTCAGCGCCCGCGCCGATGCTGCAGACCGCCGCACGCCTTCGATGCTCGCAAATACCTTGCCGCTGCGCTTGCACCTCAGTGACGCGACAACGATAGACGAGTTGTTGAGTCAGAGCGCCAGCGCGATCCGCGAGCTGATGAAACATCAACGCTATCCGTCACAGGCTCTCCGCCGTGATCTGCGCCTTTTGCCAATGATGCCGGATGTCTATGGCGTGGCGGTCAATTTCATGCCCTTCGATCCGGGAAACTCCTTCGCCGGCCATCCCGCGAGCACGCACAATCTTTCCAACGGTCCGATCGCCAATCTGGTTATAGGCGTGTTCGATCCTCCGGGAGCCGCTGAGCTGCGCATCGATCTCAATGGCAACGCGGAACTCTACGACGCCGGCGAACTGGCGCGCCACGCGCGCCGGCTGAACTCCATAATCAGGCAGATCGCTGCGGCGGACGGCAGCCGGAGCATCGCTACGCTGCTGGCGGCGGGCCACTCGCCAGACGCGCGTTCTGCGGCTGAAGCCCCGGACTTGCCTGCGCCGCTCCTGCCCTGTCAGCCAGGTGAGGAGATGAGCGGGGTACAGGCGCAACGCCTTCTGTCGCAGGCGCTCACTGCGCGCATCCGCGAGTCGGCGCTGCGGTTCGGCACGACGCCATTCCACCTGTATTTTGCAGCTTACCTGGTGCTGCTGCGGGTATACGCGGAGCGCGATGCCCTGAGTGTAGCCTCGCCGGTGTCGGCGCAAGGCGGCGCTACTAGTGCGCGCACTCTGCACATGTCGCTCGATCCGGCCGGGAGTTTTCGCGGCACCGTGGGAGAGCTGACGCGGGGCTGGCAACAGCTGCTGCGGCAGCAACAACCCAGTGACGATTCTTCCCCCGCAGATTTTGCTTTTAGCCTGTCGGAAGCGCTGGGGCCGCCGGAACCCGGCGCACAGATCCGCCAACGACCCCGGCTGTCACTGCGGGTCGTGCAGGGGGACGGGGAGGACACACTGCTGCTCGAGTCCTTGCGTGGGCTGCTTGATCCCGAAATGGCGGCGGGACTGCTGAGCAATCTCGAGGCGCTGCTGCAGGACGCCACCGAACGGCCCGAGGTCAGGCTGTCGACGCTGTCGCTGCTGGCACCGAAGCAGCAAGAGCGGCTCGAGGAATGGGGCCGGAACGAACGACCCTATCCGAAGGGACGCACAATCGTCGAACTCTTCGCGGATGTGGTACAGGCCCAGCCCGAGGCGGTCGCGCTGATCGCGGGCCCGCGGCGCTGGAGCTATCGGCAGCTCGACGAGTGCGCCAACGCCGTGGCGCATGCATTGCATCGCTGCGGAGTCACATCGGGCGAGCGCGTGCCACTGCTGCTGCCTCGCGGCGCGGCGCTGATTGTCTGCGCACTGGCTGTACTCAAGCTGGGTGCCGCCTATGTGCCGATCGATCCCTCCCTGCCGCAGGATCGGCGTATGCGTCTGCTCGGCGATCTGCGCGCGCGGGTTGGCATTGGCGATGCGGTTGCGGCCGCGATGTCCCTGCAATGGCTGAACGTGAATGTGGCGGAAGGTCGTGAGCCCGTGGCGCCGGTGCTGCCCGCCTCCAGCGCCGAGGATGCTGCCTACGTGATGTTCACGTCGGGGTCGACCGGACGACCCAAGGGCGTCGAGGTTCCGCATCGCGGGATCGTGCGGCTCGTGCGCGGGCAAAACTTTGCAGACATGGGACCTGATGACTCGTGGCTACACATGGCACCGACGTCGTTCGACGCCTCCACGCTGGAGATCTGGGCTCCCTTGCTCAACGGCGGCAGCTGTATCGTAATCGAAGCGGATGTGCCGACGCCGGCTCTATTGTCCGCCGTCATCAGACGCGAAGGCGCCAGATCGGCTTATTTCACCGCTTCGCTGTTCAACGTGCTCGTCGATGAGAGCCCGGAATGCCTTGCGGGGCTGCGCCTGATCCTGATCGGTGGCGAGGTGCTTTCGCCGGCCCACGTCCGCCGCGCCCTGGAACGGTTGCCGGGTGTGCGACTCGTGAATGGCTATGGGCCCACCGAAAACACCGTATTTACCTGTTGCCACCCGATTACGAGCGCCGATGTCGCGCCTGGCCGCTCGGTCCCGATCGGGCGGCCTATCGGCAACAGCTCGGTCCAAGTGCTCGACCGCGAGGGCAACCTGGCGCCGATCGGCATTGCCGGCGAACTGTTTGCCGGCGGGGATGGAGTGGCCCTCGGCTACGTGGGTCTGCCAGAGCAGACGCAGCGCAGTTTCGTGGTCGATCCAGGATCGGCTTCGCCGGCGGCTCGTCGCTACCGAACCGGCGACCGTGTCCGGTGGAGATACGATGGCCTGCTCGAGTTTCTTGGCCGCCTCGACGAGCAGCTCAAGATCAACGGCCACCGTATCGAACCCGGCGAGATTGCCGCTGTGCTTACCGAGCATTCCGGCGTTCGCCGGGCTGCCGTAGTGCCACGGAAGACGAGCGCGGGCGAGACCCGTCTGGCCGCCTACGTAGTGCCGGAGGCGGGGCATCAGATCCAGGATCTCGCTGGCGAGTTGGCGCGGCATCTGGCCGAGCGGCTGCCCTCGTACATGGTGGTGGCCTCGTTTGTCCGCGTCGACGAGCTTCCCTTGAAGCCCAATGGCAAACTCGACGTTGCGGCACTGCCGAGCCCGAATGCGCAAGTAGCGACAGCCGCACCAACGCCAGCACCAAGGCCAGCGTCGAGCGCGGTATCCGGCACCGATGACGCAGTGCTTGCTGTGATGGGCGAGCTACTGTCGCAACCGGTATCACGCCACGACAATCTATACGCGCTCGGCGCCGATTCGCTCGCTCTCGTGCGTCTGGTCGCGCGGCTAAAGAGTCGTATGGGCCTCGATCTGTCGATCGGCGAGGTCATGCAGCGAGGCGATGTCGCTGATGTGCTGCAGCTGGTCTCTAGGCAGCACCGCCCCGCCACCGAAGCTGGCTCTGGGCCGCAGCAGAGTGTGCTGTGCTCACCGTGGCAGACCTGGTTCTGGCGCCTGCAGCAGCTCGATCCGACCGACGCCACGGCCGTGGTGTTCCGGGCTTACCGCGTATTCGCGCCCCTGGATGCGAACCTGCTCGAACAAGCGCTTCGCGCACTCCTGGGCCGCCATCAGGCGCTTCGCTGCCGACTCGTCGGGGCAGCCGACGCTGAACCGGGGCTCGAGCTGCGGCCCGAGGAGGAATTGATCCTGTTACGCGCCAAGCCCCTCACGGCAGCGCGACTCGATAAAGCGCGCCGCGGCGAGCGCAACCGGCCCTTTGATCTAAGGCGGGAACTGCCGCTACGCGTCACCCTGCAGCCCGATGCCGATCGTCCTGGCGAGAGCGAACTCTGGCTAGCGGTGCACCACAGCGCCTATGACGGCTCGTCGGAGGAGATCTTCTGGCGGGAGCTGCCGCTCATCTATCGCAATCTCGAAAGTGGAACGCCTGCACTCGCGGGTTTGGCGCCGTTGGCGGCGACGTATTTCGAACTGGTAGAGAAACAACGTGCGGCATTCGACCCAGGGACCATGCAGGCGCGCGAGGACTACTGGCGGCAGCAGCTCGGCGGCGCGCCGGGTCAGCTGCGAATTGGCGCTACGTCGGCCGACACGGTCGGAGCGCGTGAGACCTGCCACCTGTGCCGGAGCCTTCCTGTCGAGCTCACGGAGAGGCTGCGGCAACGCGGCCGCGAATACCACCTCAGCGTGGCGATGCTCTGTCTCGCAGCCTTCGAGGCCCTGCTGTGGCGGTGGAGCGGAGAGAGCGAGCAGCTCATTGCGCTCGATTTCGCCGGCCGCAGCGAGGAACTGGAGCAGGACCAGATAGGTCTGTTCACCTCACCGGTTGCGTTGCGCGCGGACCTGTCGGGCGATCCGCCGCTGCTTGAACTTGCGCGCGCCAACCGTGCGCAGCTCGGTGACGCGCTCTCGCATCGGATTCCGTTCGAACGACTGGTGCGCGCCTTGGGCGCCGGTCGTCAGCGCCTGAGTGCCTTCCGGATCTTCTTCGGCTACCTCGCACGCGGCGAACCGCCGTCCTTCGGCCCGGCGCCGCTCGCCGAGGTGCCTCAAGACCTGACGTTGAAACACACCGACCTCCGTCTTACGGTCGAGGAAAGACGAGACGGGCTGACTGTCGAGATCGCCGGAGCGACGGCACTATTCAGCGCGGCCGAGCTGGCCCGGCTGGCCGATGCGTGGCAGCACTGCCTGGCATTACTCGGACAGCGGCCCGGAATCAGAGTGTCCGAGCTCGACTGGATTTCCGCCACCGATCAAGCGCAGCTGGCGCACTGGAACGCCACGGACGCGGATTACCCGCGTGATCAGCCGCTCAATCGGCTGCTACGCGCGCAGGCGGCGCGCACTCCGGCGGCCATCGCGCTCGAGGCTGGCGATCTTCGGCTTACATACGCCGAGCTGTTTGAGCGCGCGGACACGCTGGCGGCACGATTGCGACATGCCGGGGTGACGCGTGCATCCCGCGTGGGGCTGTACTTGGACCGTCACGCCACGCTGCCGCAGGCCATGCTGGCGATTCACGAAGCTGGCGCAGCCTACGTGCCGCTCGATCCGGCATTTCCGCGGGATCGATTGTCTTTCATGATCCAGGACGCCGACCTTCGCGTCATCGTCAGCCGGCGCGCCCTTCTCACGGAGCTGCCGCCGCACGCGGCGCAGGTGATCTGCGTCGATGACGAACTGCCCGTGCCGCCCGCGGATGGGGTTGAGATGCCTGCCGATGCCGGCTCGGTAGCCTATGTCCTCTACACTTCCGGCTCGACCGGCAAACCTAAGGGTGTGGAGATCGAGCACCGGCAGCTGGTCAATTTTCTCTGCGGCATGGCCCGCATAGTGACCATCGATTCGAATGACGCGCTGCTCGCCGTCACATCGATATCATTCGACATCGCCGGCCTCGAGATCTGGCTGCCGCTGTTCTGCGGCGCGCGCCTATGTCTTGCGGGCCGAGAGGAAATCGTCGATGTCGAGCTGCTGCGGCAGGCGCTCGCACGCAGCCATGCCACCATACTGCAGGCCACGCCGGTGACCTGGCGCGGACTGCTCGACTCGGGTTGGTCTGGCGGAGCGCATTTCAAGGGTCTGGTGGGCGGCGAGGCGCTACCGGCAGATCTGGCGCAGACGCTGGCATCGAGCTGTGGAGAAGCCTGGAATCTCTATGGCCCCACCGAGACCACAATCTGGTCATCAGCCTGGCGGTTGTCGGAGCCCGTGGGCCGCGTGCGCGTTGGCAGGCCCATCGCGAACACGCAGCTGCACGTACTCGATGAGCAGCTGAGGCCACTCCCGATCGGCGTGCCGGGCGAACTTTTCATCGGTGGTGACGGAGTTGCACGCGGCTACCTCAATCGTCCCGAGCTTACTGCAGAAAGATTCGTCGCTGATCGGTTCCGCAGTGGCAGCGCGCGGCTGTACCGTACCGGGGATCTGGCCCGTTGGCTGCCCGATGGGACGGTAGAGCTGCTTGGCCGCAACGACAATCAGATCAAGATTCGCGGACATCGCATCGAGACCGGAGAAGTCGAGGCGGCTCTGCTGCGTTTGCCGCAGGTAGCGCAGGCGGCGGTAGCGCTGTACCGATCCGCCAGCGGCGACGCGCGTCTGATCGCCGGCCTCGTCCCGGCGCCGGGCACATCATTGCCCTCCAGCGCGGCGTTACGCGCGGAGCTGCGACAGTGGTTGCCCGAATACATGCTGCCGTATCATTTTCTGCAACTGGCAGCGCTGCCGCTGACGCCAAACGGCAAGGTGGATCGCCGTAGCCTTGCGCGCCTGAGTCCCGCACCAAGGGCAGAGGGGCCTGATGCGGAAGCGCCAGCCGCTTCGGCCTCGGCTCTCGAGGCATCACTGCTCGAGCAATTCGGCCGCTCGCTTGGACGCACCATCACGCTGGATAGCGATTTCTTTGAGTCCGGCGGCGATTCCCTGGAGGCGCTGCGGCTCGTGTCCCGTCTCTCGCAAGACCAGGGAATGGAAGTGACGAGCGGCGAATTGTTCCTGCATTCGACCCCGCGGCGCATGGCGGCAAGACTGGAACAGCTGCGCTCCGGCGTCGCGCGCCCACGCCACCTGTTGCCGCTGCGCTCCGGTGCGGGCCGCGCGGCAGTCGTATTCGTGCACCCGATGGGCGGTCACCTTGCTCCTTACGGCCGGCTGGTACATCACCTCGGCGAGTCGTTGACCCTGTTCGGAGTGGAAGCCGGCACGGGCCAGGAGCGCTACGATTCGCTGGCGCAGCGGTGTGGCGCCTACATCGAGGAGGTCATGGCGGCCTCGAGCGGTCCGATCATGCTGATCGGCTATTCGCTTGGCGGCGCCCTCGCAATCGAAATGGCGCAACAGCTGCGACAGGCCGGACGCCTGGTACCGCTGGTGTTGCTACTCGATGCCGGGGTGCCCCGTCGACTGCCGAGAGGCTGGACCAAACTGAAGCTGCGCCTCCAGGAGTTGTGGCGCTTTTCCTGGCACGATCGATATGCGTGGCTGAAGGATCAGCTTTGGCGCCGATCCCGCAACGTACCCGGTCCCGATTTCGGCGAAGCCGAGGGTCTGGTGGATTCCGCGGAAATGCGCTTGCTCATTGCTCAGGCGCTGGAATGGCAGCCGCCGAGCTATGGCGGCAGGGTGCACCTGTTCCGCGCCAGCCGCAATCTACGTGGATATCCCAATCCCTTGGGCGCGCTCGGCTGGGACAACTACTGTGCCGACCTCGACGTCGTCAGCCTTCCCTGCAATCACTCGGAGATACTGATCGAACCTCAGGTGCTGACTATCGTCGAGGATGTCAGGTCGCTGCTGGAGTCCAAGCTGCGGAGCTAGACCCGAGCGCCACATCGTCTTAGCCGCACCATGGATGCGAAGCGGTGGCACTCATTCCCCTCTCGGTCACTCAACGCCGGGAACCAGGCCACATCCGCGGTAACACGCCATCGTGACGAATGAGGTGGTGCCAAAGCGCCGCCATTGCGTGAAGGCCAGCCAATGTGAATAACGCATAGGCGAGATAACCGTGGAGGTCTTCGGTGGGATGAAAAATCGCGCGGTTCGCGCGCACACCAAAATTCACGTCGAACAAGCCAAAATCAAAGACGCGGCCGTGCCAGATGAAAGTCACGATGCCGAGGATCGGTATGCAGAACATAAGGGCATAGAGCAGAAGATGCACCGGATAGGATAGACGGCGCGAGAATTCCCCGACCTCTGGTGGAAGATCCGGGGGTGTGTGGGTCATACGCCATCGCATGCGGCAGATCACCAGCACCCAGAAAAGTAGCCCGACCATGGCATGCAGGTTGATCCAAAACGCTTGAGTGCGCTTTGGCCAAGAATCGTGCAACAAGCCCAGAATGCCGGCGACGACGATCAGAATGGCCGCGCTCCAATGAAACGCAACGGCGCCCGGGCCATAGCGCGCTTTGGAGTCGATTCGAATGGGTTGGCGCAGTCTCGAGCTCCTCACCGATTCAACAGGCCGCGTAGCAAATCGACCGCCAGCGCAACGCCGACACAAACTGCGCCCACCGTGCAGAGCAGCACGCCTGCGGCCGCGCAGTCCTTGACGATACGAATTTCCGGATGCAACTCGGGATGCAGGTGGTCGGCCAGTCGCTCGATGGCGGTATTGAACAGTTCCGCGGCCAAGACAGCGCTACTCGCGAGCAGAACCAGGGCCCACCACAACGGCGGCGGCCGTGCGATCGCCAGCAATACCAGCACCAGCGCTAGTGCGACAGCCTGGGTACGCAAGCTGCGCTCGGTGCGAAGCCCGTGCGCGATACCGGCCAGCGCGAAGCGGAGTCGATGCAGGAGGGGCTGGTTCTTACTCATTCCAGCTCCGAATGCGATCAGTGAAAGTGGACGGTGTACGTCAGCATCACCCCATCGTACATCGGCGCCAACCCTATCGCCGCGTCCTGGGAGGCAGCCAACCGGTCGCGGTTCATTACGAAATGCGCGGTAGCTGTTCCAAGCGCAGCCCCCGCCACGGTATCCGATAGCCAATGGGCGTTGTGATCCAGGCGCTCATACAGGGTGAACCCCGCAGCGCCGTAGCCTAGCAGCCGTCGAATCCAGCGGTACTCGTCATTGCCGGACTCTGCGAGCACGCTGCCGATGGCGAACGCGGCCGTGGTATGTACGGATGGAAACGAGCTACCCCCCGCACGCCATCGGTTCGGATCCGTGGTTTGATCCGGACGCTGGCGCCCTGCGGCAAACTGCAGGATATACGCGGTCCCAACACTCAGGATGCTCGACTCGATCATAGCCCCCGCTTCACGTTTACCGTTGGAATCATCAATCAGATGGGCATAACCCCAGGTGCCGACGAACAGCGCCGCCGCCGGCAGCGCATCTTGCAGCTCGTGCGTATTAGGATTTACCAGCGCGGCGGATGAATTGCCGACAAAGTGCTTTCTTACCGAGCCATCCAGGCCGTGCGCGATGCCAATCGCGGCCGCCGTGCCGCCGACGAACCACCAGTCGGTGCCGCTCCAGTGCAGCGGCGCGGTCACATAGTCCTTGAGCACGCCCCCAATACGGCTCAGGGGGGTAGGGCAGGTCGGATCGGTATCCATGTCACAGGGCACGTCCTGTGCGCGCGCTGATGGCGGCAGGAGCAACGCCACGCCGATTACCGCTAGCAGCTTCCCGCCCAGCGTATGTCGTACATGCAGCAGCGCCTCGCCATCCGGCGGGCGCCGGATAGATTCGCCCTTCTGGCCCAAATCCGCGTCCTTATCTTTATCCTTAACCAATATTCGGCTTGGCGTTTCGCAGCGGTCGTAGCGCCATTCGGATTTCAGGCGCCCGAGGTTCACATGCGATTGGCCGAACCGCTCTAAACGCCATTGACGATGGTTTACTTTGTATCGCAAAGCTAGTGCCCCGCCAAGTGGTGGCCGACGATTCTCTCTGGGTTCATGGTCTACCGTGGTGGTCGCGTTCCTTCAAGCCCAGAGGCGCAGCCGAGTCAGCCTGCCACGCAAATTCCCACACGGAGCCGCTAGAATAGCGCAGCTCGGCCGCATGGGCACTGCTATGAAGGCGTTGATGGCCTCCCTCTTGGGCAGTGGATTTTCGATTGTGGCTCCGGCCGCGTCGCTCCCTACGATGACGCTGAGGATCCTCATGTAGCGTTGCGCGGCGCCCTGATGGAGGCGCGGAGCCAGAACAAAGATGTGCTGGTGACCTTTGGCGCCAACTGGTGCGAGGACTGTCGCGATCTCGACAAAGCGATGCACGGCTCGAGCGCCTCTCTGATTGATCCGTTATTTGTCGTTGCAAAGATCAACGTCGGAAATTTCGATAAGAATTTGGACCTCGCTGCCAGGTATGGCAATCCGATTCAGAAGGTCATACCGGCAGCGGTCGTCGTTACACCGACCGAGAAAGTGGTTTATTCAACCGGGGCCGGTGAGTTGGCAAATGCCCGGCGTATGGGCGACTCCGAGATTTACGATTTCTTCTCTAAGGTGGTTCGCGCGCACCGATCGCGCTAGTTAGCGCAGAAGCGCTTCCTGACACTCATCCCGACAGCTCTTCCGTGAAGTTACTGTTCCCCGGCTTCCTGCACCTCGGCGCACGCACTTGCGCGGCAGTAAACGCTGGAGTGGCCTCAGCGCTTGAGTGCCTGCGCCGGCTCACCGTAACTCGAGTGGCGAAGTCACCTCGATGGGGGGAGATAATCGTTCAGCTTCTCAGTCGCCGATAAGGCTAAGTACAGTCCCACTATGATTAACGCCTCCTGGAGGTATTGGCGGAGAGGGTGAGATTCGAACTCACGAGCCCCGTGAAGGGCCTCCGGTTTTCAAGACCGGTGCAATCAACCGCTCTGCCACCTCTCCGCATTTCAGTATCTTCAAGGACTTGCACGCCGCTGATCAAGCCCGCAACCCCCATTTTTGGGGCCGATGCTTCCATTTTGTTTCCATCAACCCTCAAAAGGCGCGCCATCGCATCCGCAGCTCCGTGCCGCTCCTTAGGCATCGCGTGCGTGTAAGTGGTCAGCGTAATGTGCACGGTGGCATGCCCGAGCGCCTTGCTCACCGTCACGAGGTCGACGCCCGTCGCGAGCAGGTTACTCGCCCAGGAGTGCCGCAGGTCGTGATAGCGGATCTGGCGCACTCCAGCCCTGCGTAAAGCTCCCTAAAAACCCATCTGCGCAAGAGCTCAGCGCCGCGCCCACGCGGTGCCGGAGGGTCGGCGGAGTATCGCAAGTACGTTCAGGAGTGGCAGGAGCTAGCGGACGCATCAACTCGCGAACTCTTGCGGGCAATCATGCCGCCCGCGCTGCGGCAGCTGATCGCCGAGGTGGGGCCATGACTGCCGACGGCTCAGGGCAGGTTCGCCGGCCCTTGCGGATGTTGCTGGAGCGAGATGTCGCCGAGATCGAACGGCGACTCACGCTCTACCGTGCCAACACGCCGAAAGCCATCGCTGCGGATATGGGTGTGCACATCAACACGGTGAGCAAGATCAACCTTGGGCTGCATCGGTGCAGGTGCAGGGCGCGGCGCTGGCGACCGTCACACGAAACCGGCTTTGGGCCCAGCGCCCACACGAGAATCGTTTAGCTACCTCAATCTCGCCCCGGAAGCCGCACGGTAAACTCGCTGCCCTGTCCCAGCTGCCCTGAATCCTCGAGCTCAATCGAGTTACACGAACCCTGCGGGGCAGTGACGCACCGGCCTCGACCGGAATCAGTGCATCGACGCGGCGGAACAGCTTTCGAGTAGCTTCGCCTTTTGGATCAGCCGCAGCGATCAGAAGACTTACTCAGGCAGCCATCGTCGCGGGGAGCAGCCGATCATATTCCTTCTTCACCACGGCGTAGCACTCGCACGTGCGCCGTTCGAGCCTCGGCCGGTCGAGCACAGTGATGCGGCCGCGTCGATAATCGATGAGCCCGGCCTTATGCAGATTCCC
>JBAUYT010000021.1:0-9037 GCA_049584935.1 Steroidobacteraceae bacterium | reverse complement strand
GCCGAGAGCGCCTTGGCAGCAGCGGTACCGCAGGCGGCTGCCGCACCGGCTGCAACGCCGGTAGCCGCTGCGCCCGCCCCCGCGGCGGACACGGCCACGACCATCATCCAGCGGCCGGACGAGGTTTCCGAACCCACGATCAATCAGCCTGTGGTTGTGGCTGCGCCGCTCGAGCCGGTTGCCGCTGCCCCACAACCGTCCGCCAATGACACGAGCACGCCGCCGGATGGCGCCATGGAGCTGCCGGCGCTGTCACTGGTGCCCGACGAGGGCCGCCGCATCGACGCACCGCGGACCAGGAAGGACGACGGCGACGCAGCCGCGCGGGCCCTCAGCAACGTGCGCGCCGCCATCGCCTCGCTCGGCGACACCACCACCAACGCGCCAACCATCGTGCCGCTGCCGGAGCTGAAGCCGGCGGCGCGTGCTCCGGCCGTTCCGAAGCCCGCCACCGCAGCGGCCACCGCCGCCCGTGATCTGAGCGATACGGCTGCACTGCGCGTACTCGAAAACCGCGACAGTACCTCCGACACCACGGTGAACCAGCCGCGGCTGCCAGCGGCCGATGCTTCGCCCACCGGCAAGAACGAGAAGCCCGCATTCGCCGTGCAGCTGCTGTGGTCGGTGCAGCCGATCGACATTACGCAGATTCCGCAGCTGGCCATATTCAGCGCGTACACGCTCTACGGCGCCGAAGGCAATCGCGATGGTCGCCGCTGGTATGGCGTGCGCCTCGGCTTCTTCACCGATGCGGTCTCGGCCAAGCAGGTCGCGCACTACGTGCGCTCGGATTTCTCGACCGTCTCCGTGGTACCCGTCACCGCGCGTGAGCGCGAGCGCGCCAAGCTCGCCGCGGCACGGCCCGAGGCCACGCCGCTACCCGCCGCGCCCCCTGCTGCCGCTGCGGCGGCAGTTGCCAAGCCGGCCGCTGCTGCGAGCTTCGATTTCATCGAAGACAAGCAGCCGCCGCAGGTGCAAACCGCAGCCGCTGGCGTAACGCCGGCTGCGCGTTCGCCGCGCGGCGCACCCGGCAAGCGCGCCAAGAGCCGTTCCGGCCGCCAAGGCAACAGCCGTGCCAAGCCGAGGGCAATGACGCTGGAGGAAACGCTCGAGATCCTGGGCGCCGGCGAACTGCAGATGGATGAGGGGCGACGCGCCTCGATCAACGACGGGCTCGCCAAGCTGCCGGCGGCCGACGCCACCAAGGACAAGCCCTCACGCATCGGGCGCCTGCTCGAGCGACTCTCGGGTATCGGCAGCTAGGGTGCGCTGGCCGCGGTGACGCCGAGGCGGACGCTGGCGCTGCTGGCGCCGCTGATCTGAAGCACCACCTGGCGTGGCACCGGAAATTCGAACAGCAGGATCTTGCGCGGCGCGGCGCAGTCGTGGGCACCCTGGAAGTCGCGCACCCCCATGAGACCTCCGTCGGCCACGACATCGATCCATACCGGCGCATCCACCGAGATGCGGTACAGACCGGCGGCGGGAATCCTGAGCGTGGCGAGCCCGGCGTAGCCGACATCGTTCGGGCTCTGCCTGCCCGGGGCGGTGACCAAGCTCACCTGGGCGGTCGGCTTGAGCTGCAGCGCGTACAGGCGCGCGGTAGCAAGCGCGGGCGCCGCGCCACTGTCCGCGCCCGCGACAACGGCTTCGGCGCTGCCGTCGAACAGGCTGCGCTCGCGCGTGACGTCCCAGCTGAAGCCCCGACAGGTGTCCTGCGCTGCATGTACCCGCGCAGGTAACGCGATGGCTGCAGCCAGTATTGCCGCCAGCGTCAACGCAGCGAGCTGCGTGATCGGCCTGCGGCCAGCGGGAAAAGCCGTCAGTCGGTGCGATCGCATCGGAGCCTCCGCCGGCCCGACAGGCCGGCGGAGGCGGACTATAGCCGATTTAGAGGGGCCGATTAGAACAGCCGCGAGAACAGCCAGTACAGCGTACCGGACAGCATGATCGCGGCGGGCAAGGTCAGGACCCAGGCCAGCAGCAGATTGCGCACGGTCGCCATCTGCAGGCCCGAGCCACTCGCCGCCATCGTACCCGCGACGCCGGAGGAGAGCACATGCGTCGTCGACACCGGCAGACCGAAACTGTCGGCTGCGGCAATCGTCGCCATGGCCACGATTTCCGCCGAGGCGCCCTGCGCATAGGTCAGGTGAGACTTGCCGATCTTCTCACCCACCGTCACCACGATGCGCTTCCAGCCCACCATGGTGCCCAGGCCCAGCGCGATGGCGACTGCCACCTTGACCCAGAGCGGTATGAACTTGGTAGCCGAGTCGATTTCCTTCTTGAAGGTCTTGAGATTGGCGCTCGCCACCGGGTCGAGCTTGACCCTGGCGTCCTTCTGCAGCAATCGAATGGCCTCGGACGCCAGATACATGTCGTTACGAACGTTCGGCACGATGGCGGCGGGCATGCGGGCCAGCGAGTTCTGCGTGCCGCCCACCTGCGCGCCGATCCTGCTGGTGATATCGGACAGCGCGACCAGCACCCGCGGCTGATACTGCTTGGTGCGGACGTAATCGGATAGCGTGGCGCGGGTCTGCTCGATCGAGGCGCCGGTCGCCGCGCCGCTGCTGAGGTCTTTGGCCAGCGACTGCTGAGTGACCTGGGACATGGCGACGAACTGCGTGACCTGGTCGGCGGGCATGGCGCGATTGAGCGCATACGCCAGCGGCACGGTGCCGACCAGGATCAGCATGATGAGTCCCATGCCCTTCTGACCGTCGTTGGAGCCGTGCGCGAACGACACTCCGGTGCAGGTCAGCACCAGGATGCCGCGAATCCACCACGGCGGCGGATGGCTGCTCTTGGGCGCTTCGAACAACTTCCGGTTCTTGACGACGACGCGCAGCGCAAGCAGCAGCAGCGCCGCGGCGAAGAAGCCGACCAGGGGCGACAGCAGCAGCGACTCGCCAATCTTGGTGACCTGGGCCCAGTCGACGCCGCTGGTGCCATCGCGGCCGTGCATGAGCGCGTTGGCAATGCCGACGCCCACGATGGAGCCGATCAGGGTATGCGAGGAGGAGGCCGGCAGGCCCAGCCACCAAGTGCCCAGGTTCCAGATGATGGCCGCGATCAGCAGCGCGAACACCATCGCAAAGCCGGCGCTGGAGCCCACCTGCAGGATCAGTTCCACCGGCAGCAGCGAAATGATGCCGAAGGCTACGGCGCCGCTGGAGGCGAGCACGCCGAGGAAGTTGAACGTTCCGGACCAGAGCACCGCGACGTGCGGTGGCAGCGAGTGCGTGTAGATGACCGTGGCCACGGCGTTGGCCGTGTCATGGAAGCCGTTGACGAACTCGAAGCCGAGTGCGATCAGCAGCGCTACGCCCAGCAGGATGAACGGCGCCAGGGTGCGGGTGGGAACGCCCGCCGCGGTGACGTCGGTCATGAGACTGAAGGCGGTGTAGAGCAGGCCCGCTGCCAGCAGGCCGACGAAAATAATGGTTGTGGCCGGGCCGGCCTTGTAGTCCAACCGAGGGCGGGGTGCTGGGGCGTGTGCGGTGTCGATAGCCGCTGCGCTCGTATTCATAGGTTTTCTCCGGCGACAGGACCTCGCACGCTACCGAACGACCATTACAGTTTTGTGGCAGCGCTCGGAAGCGTGGATGACATCACCGTCCGACGGACTCTTCCCGCGCCATAGGGCGCGGTCTTTGCTGGAAAAACTCAGAACCAACCGTAGTTGAAACTGACGCTGACGCGGTCACCCGCGGCTGCGTTGGGAGGCACTTCGTGGCGCAGCCAGCTTTCGAACAGCAGCACATCGCCGCTGCTGGCTTCGAACGTCACCCAGAGGCGGTTGGCGGGACGGCTGTCGGCTCGTCGGGGCGGGGCGGCCATCATGCGCTCGAGCCGCGGGTCCTCGAACTTGAGGCCGGACGACCCTCGGGGTGCCTGGACGTAATAAGTGCCGCTGATGGTCGCCAGCGGGTGCAGGTGCAGCCCGTGGGCGGCGCCACGATGCATGATGTTGGCCCAGCAGTCGGTCATGGCCAGCGCCCGCCCGGTCAGATCGAGCTCGAGCGAGTGCGCAAACGCCCGCACGTGCGGGTTCAGTCGGCGCTCGAGCGCGGCGAAGGTGGGTGAGAGCCGATGCAGGCGACTCGCCGACCCGTAGGAGGTAAAGCCGGCCGGATAGTTCTGCGCCGACCAGCGCCGCCCGGCCGCATCGTCCAAGCGCAGTTGACGGATTTCGCGCAGCAGCTGCGCGTTGAGCACGCGCATACCGCGCGCCGGGAGTGCCGCACGGTAGATCCGCGTTGGAAACCAGGACGACGTGGGCACGAGGTGCCGCTTCAGAGCGAGGAGCCGGCGCCGAACGTATCGCAGTTCTCGACCTTGCCGCTGTCATAGCCACGCCGGAACCAGCGCACCCGCTGCGCGGAAGTGCCGTGCGTAAAGCTGTCGGGGACCACCGTGCCCTGCATGCGCTTCTGCAGCGTGTCATCGCCCACCGAGGAGGCCGCACGCAGTCCCTGCTCGAGGTCGCCGGGCTCGAGGATGTGGCGCGCCTGGTTGGCCTGCGCGGCCCAGACCCCGGCATAGCAGTCCGCCTGCAGCTCGACTTCCACCGAGACGTGGTTGGCTGCCACGCGATCGCTGCGGTGCTCGGTGCTGGATGCCTGGCTGGTGATACCGAGCAGATCCTGGACGTGGTGGCCCACCTCGTGGGCTATCACGTAGGCGCGCGCGAAATCGCCCGGCGCGCCGAACTGGCTCGAGAGCTGCCGGAAGAACGCCAGGTCCAGATAGACGTGCTGGTCGCCCGGGCAGTAGAACGGACCGGCCGCGGCGCTGGCGAAGCCGCAGGCCGAATCGATCGAGCCGCTGAAGAGGATGAGCTTGGGTCGGGTGTAGGTGCGGCCGTGCTGCTGGAACCAGGCACTCCAGACATCCTCGGTTTCACCGAGGATGGCTCGGACGAAATCCACCTGCGGGTCTGCAGCCTGGGCGCCGGGTGGCTGCCCGGGGGCGGGCGCACTGACCGGCGCCGGGCCGCTGCCGCCATTGAGCACCCCGAGCAGCTGCTGCGGACTGAAGCCCAGGAAGTAGCCGACGATCAGCACCACCAGGGTGCCGCCGATGCCGAGGTGCAGCCCATAGCCACCGCCGGAGCCGCCGCCGGCGCCCCGTTCGTCCTCGACGTTGTCGCTACGTCGGCTGTCATCCAGTCTCATGCCCGTCCTCCTGAGGCTATCCTATACCGATGACCCGGGACGGGTTTCATCTGCCGCCGCCGCTGCTCGAGCGAGTGCTGCAGCGGCTCGGATTCCAATCGCGCCCGAAGCTGGCATTCGAGCCGCTGCGGCGCCTGTACACGGCCTGGTGTCAGCGCGTGCCGTTCGACAATCTGCGCAAGCTCATCCATGTGCGCGCCGGCGATCCAGGCCCCCTGCCGGGCGACGATCCGGTCGATTTTTTTGAGGGCTGGCTGCGGCACGGTGCCGGCGGTACCTGCTGGGCGGCCAATGGGGCCCTGCACGCGCTGCTGCGCTCGCTGTCGTTCGACGCGCGGCGTGGTCTCGGCACGATGCTGGCGGCGCCGAATCTGCCACCCAATCACGGCACGGTGATCGTCCTGATCGATGCGCGACGCTATCTGCTGGATGCCTCGATTCTGCATGGTGAGCCACTGCCGCTGGATGAGCATGCGCCGACGCAGATTGTGCACGGCGCGTGGGGTGTGCGCTGTGAGCGTCGCGGCCGAAACTGGTTTGTGCACTGGCGTCCGCTGCACACGCTGTCGGGGCTGGAATGCCGCATCGAGCGGTTGCGCGTTTCGGCAACGGAGTTCCAGCAGCGGCACGAGCGTTCGCGGCCGTGGAGTCCATTCAATTATTCGGTCTATGCGCGCTCGAACCGCGGCGATGCGGTGATCGGTGTCGCCTTCGGGCGGCAGCTCGAGCTCGATGGCGGCGGCGACTGGCGCCAGACCGAAATCAGCGCGCCACAGCGTGCGCAGTTTCTGATCGAGCGGCTCGGTATCGGGGCCCAGCTGGTCGAAAGGTTGCCGCTGGATCTGCCGCTGCCGCCCCCGCCGGAATCCGTCACGGCCCGCGGGCGGCGCGCGGCTGCCGCGGGCTAGGGTTTTTTGCCGAACAGCTTCTCCAGTTCCAGTTTGGCGCGCTCCGCTGCGCTGGTGTCGGCTGCCACATAGGCGCCGGCGCGCGGCGCGAAGAAATCGCAGAAGTTGGCGTGGGTCTTGTCACTGACCTCTTCGGCGGTCGGTTCGCGGCACTGCTTGGCGACACTCGGCTCGTACTCCACACACATCCGGCACACGTGCAGCTCGGCGCGGCAGCGCGCACATTCGTCGCGGCGCGACAGCGGCAGGCTCAGATGCGCGAGGCTGGCGCCACACTTCCAGCAGACCAGGTCGTGTGCCATGCCGTGGATTATAGAGAGCGCACGCGGGCAGGCACATCGCCCGGGACGCGGCTGTCAGCTGGCGGTGCGCGTGGCCAGGAATTGCGCCAGCGCTTCGCCCGTGTGCGAGCGCTCGCGCCGCGCCACGATGGCGGACGGAGGCCCGGTGGCGACGATGCGGCCGCCGGCGTCCCCGGCCTCGGGCCCCATGTCGATGATCCAGTCCGCCTCCGCCATGATGTCGAGGTTGTGCTCGACCAGCACCACCGAGTGGCCGGCGTCGACCAGCCGGTGCAGTACCGTGAGCAACTTCTCGACATCCGCCATGTGCAGTCCCACAGTGGGCTCGTCCAGCACGTAGAGCGTGTGTCCCGGCCGCGCGCGCGGCGAATCGGTCAGCCGCGCGAGTTCGGTCACCAGCTTGATGCGCTGCGCCTCGCCGCCGGAGAGCGTCGGGCTCGGCTGGCCGAGCGTGAGGTAGCCGAGGCCCACATCGGCCAGCAGTTGCAGCGGCCGGCGGATGCGCGGCTGCGCGGCGAAGAACTCGACCGCCTCTTCGACATTCATGGCCAGCACGTCGCCGACCGAGCGGCCGCGCCACTGCACCTCGAGGGTGTCTCGATCGAAGCGCTTGCCGCCGCAGCGCTCACACAGCACTTTGACATCGGGCAGGAAGCTCATTTCTATGGTGCGCCGCCCGGCACCGTCGCACTCCGGGCAGCGACCGCCGGCGGTGTTGAAGGAGAAGCGGCTGGCGGCATAGCCACGCACGCGCGCCTCGTTGGTGCCGGCGAACACCTTGCGGATCTCATCCCAGAAGCCGACGTAGGTGGCCGGGCAGGAGCGCGGGGTGCGGCCGATCGGCGTCTGATCCACCTCGAGCACCCGCGCGATAGCTTCGATGCCGCGCAGCGCGCCCGCGCCCACGGGCGCCGGTGGCGAGCGGTTGCCGATCTGCTGCCGCAGATTGGCGTACAGCACATCGCGCGCCAGCGAGGACTTGCCCGATCCCGACACGCCGGTCACCACGACCAGCCGGCTCAGCGGAATGCGCACATCCAGGTTGCGCAGGTTGTGCAGGCGCGCCGAGTCGATTTCGATGGCGGCGCTGCGCGCGTTGGTGGCGCGTCGCGGCTGCGCGGGATGCAGCAGCGGCTGCGCCAGGAAGCGTCCGGTGACGGAGTCGGCATGCGCCTCGAGCTCAGCGGCGGTGCCGGCGGCGACCACGCAGCCGCCGCGCACGCCGGCGCCTGGCCCTAAGTCGATGATGTGATCGGCGCGCCGGATCGTGTCCTCGTCGTGTTCTACCACCACCAGCGTGTTGCCGCGCTGCGCCAGCGTCGACAGGGTATCGAGCAGGATGGCGTTGTCGCGCGGATGCAGACCGATGGTGGGCTCGTCAAGCACATAGCACACGCCGCGCAGATTCGAGCCGAGTTGCGCGGCCAGCCGGATGCGCTGCGCCTCGCCGCCCGAGAGGCTGGGCGCTGCGCGGTCGAGTGCCAGATACCCTAAGCCCACGCGCTCGAGAAACTCGAGGCGCGCGCGGATTTCAGCGAGCGCGTCGCGCGCGATCGTGGCCTCGCGCGCGTCCAGTTTGAGGGTGTCGAAGAACGCACGCAGCGCCTTGACCGGCAGCGCCGTCAGCTCGGCGACCGAACGTTGCTGGAAGCGCAGGTGCAGTGCCACCGGGTTGAGACGTGCACCGTCGCAAACTGGACAGACCGCAGCGGCCTGTGCCTGCTCGGCCTCGAGCCACTGCGACTCCTCGCCCGTCTGCTCCGCCTCGAATTGCTCGCTGCGTATGCCGGTGCCGAAGCATCCGGGGCACCAGCCCTGGCTCGAATTGAACGACAGCAGCCGCGGATCGGGTTCCGGGAAGCCGCGCCCGCACGATGGGCAGGCGCGCCGCGCACTGAATACCCGGGCGGCGCCGCTGGTGGGCAGCGCCTGCATGACGCCCTTGCCCAGTTCGAGCGCCTGCTCGACCCCGGCGCGCACCGCGGCTTCCGCGCGCGGCGCGCACAACACCTCGGCCACCGGCAGCTCGATGCTGTGCTCGACGAAGCGTTTGAGGCTCGGGAACGGATCGGTGGGCACCCACTTGCCGTCGACGCGCAGCTGCTCATCGCCGCGCGCGGCGGCCCAGCGCGCCAGCTCTCGATAGTGTCCCTTGCGATGCGCGATCAGCGGCGCCAGCAGCCGGATCGCCTGTCCGCGAAAGTCGCGCAGCAGCGTCGCGACGATGACTTCCGGGCTTTGCGGTGCAATCGCCACTTCGCAGTCCGGACAGAACTGCGTCCCGAGGCGCACGTAGATCAGGCGCAGGAAATGGTAGAGCTCGGTCAACGTTGCGACTGTGCTCTTGAGTCCGCCGCGGCTGGCGCGCTGTTCGATTGCCACGGTGGGTGGGATGCCGTGGATGGCGTCGAGGTCCGGGCGGGCCGCGGGCTGCACGAACTGGCGCGCATAGGCATTGAGCGATTCCAGGTAGCGTCGCTGGCCCTCGTTGAACAGAATGTCGAACGCCAGCGTCGATTTGCCGGAGCCGGAGACGCCGGTGACGACGCTGAAACGGCCGCGCGGGATCTCGACGTCCACGTCCTTGAGATTGTGTTCGCGCGCGCCGCGCACCACGACCTGGCCGTTGCCGCCGGCATACGCC
>JBAUYT010000020.1:0-3820 GCA_049584935.1 Steroidobacteraceae bacterium | reverse complement strand
ACCCGGCTCAGCTTCACCCTCGCCGGGATCACCTTGTTCGGGCTGTTGGGGCTGCGCGACGTGCGCCGCTATATGGTCAGCGAAGGATGATTGCGGCCGGCCCGATCAGCGCGCCGACCTCGCGGCGCTATCGCATCGGGTTCTTGAACCCGTGGCGAGAGGGGGCCGAGATCCAGGCCTTCATGTCGCTCGCCATGGCCGCGCAACGGATCGGCTGCAAGCTCATTAGGGTGCACAATTCGCAGGAGATCATCGCGGCGGCGCCGGATTTCGTCCTGGCCATCGAGCCGGGTCAGCCGAAAACCACCGATGTCCCGACCTTTGGCGTGGTGCATTCGCCGCGCAGCATCCTGATGGAAAGCAAAAGCCATCTGGAGGACATATCGTACCTGCAGAGCCTCTTGACCTATGACGGCTATCTGACCATCGCCGACAGCCTGCGTAATTTCATCGAGGCGCTCTCGGCCGGCGCCGGCCGCAAACCGCATGTCGGCGTTTATTACAATACACCGCAGCGCCAGGGCCTCCTCTGCGGCCTCGAAAAGCTGGCGGCGCAGGATGCGCTGCGCCTGTGCTATTTCGGGATCAACTGGGAGCCGCGGGCGCGCCCGCTGTTCCGCGCCTTGGCGCAGCGCCCGTATATGCGCATCTATGGCCCGCCGCAGGGCTGGGAATATCTGCGGGCCAGCAGCTATTGCGGCGAGGTTCCGTTCGACGGGCAGTCGGTGCAGCGGGTCTACGCCTTGTTCGGCATCGGGCTCGTCGTATTGTCGACCCAGCACATGCTCGACGATGTCGTCTCCAACCGGGTCTTCGAGATCGCCTCGGCGGGTGCTGCGGCGATCTGCCCGGAGATCCCGTGGATCCGGAAGAATTTCGGCGATAGCGTCTTCTACTACGATCCGTTCGCGGCGCCGGCCGACACGGTCGCGCGCATCGATAGCATCGTCGGCGAGATCCAGCGCGACCCGAAGGCGGCGGCGCAGCAGGCGCTGGCGGCGCGCGCGATCTTCGACGAGAAGTTTGCCGGCGAGGTCATGCTGGGTAATGCCGTGCGATATTTCACCGAATGGCGGGAAAGGGCGGGCCGCACCCGCGAGCCGGCCGAGGGGCCGCTGATCGACGTGGTGATCCGGGCGGGGCACAGCCCGATCGGCAATGTGTACCGGGCCTTGCGCTCGATTGACGGCCAGACCGCCGGCCGCTTTCGGGTGATCCTGGTGTGCTGCACCGAGCTCGATGCCTCCGGGCTGACCGGCGCGCGCTGGAACCGCATCGACAGCTTCGAAACCGTAAACCTGGCCGAGGCCGACGCCGGCATGGCGCTGGTGCTGGGCCTGAGGGCGGTGCGCAGCGATCTTTTCGCGGTCTTGGAGGAAGACGATTTCTGGCTCAGCGGCCACATCGCCTCGCTGCTGGCGCTGGCCGAGACGGCGCCGCCGGAGCGCGCCTACGCCTATAGCGGAGTGTTGCGGATCGAGGAGCCGGCGCCCGGCGACAACACGGGGGCCGAGCGTCGCCGCATCGCGAGCCTGGCACCGCTCGGCGGCGACATCGAACAGATCACCGGTGCCCTGGTGCCCGGCTCGTTCCTGGCGTCATCGGCCTTGCTGCGGTTCGTCGATCTCGACAATCTGGCCGCGGGCAGCGCCGGGGTGGTGGTGCTGCAAGCCCATCTCGTCAGCCGCGCCGAACCCGCCTTTTCGCAGCGCGCGACCCTGTGCGTCGCCGCCCGCGATGAGGGTTCGGCCGAGGCGGGGCTCGACAGTCTGCTGCGGCTGCACGCGCTGGCCGACCGGCTCGAACGCCAATTTCCGAGCCCCACGGCGCCGGTATGGTCGCGCATTCAGCAGGCGATGCAGCGCGTCGTCGAGGCGCAACGCCTGGCGCTCTCCGGCAAGGCCGGGGTGCTGGCCCTGGAGGGCGGCACGATCGTCACCTCGATCGACGCCCGCGACGATCTCGAGCGCGAGGCGGTCACCTTGGTCGCCGAGCGCATCGGGCTCGAAGGCCGCTCGCGCCTAGTCGAGGAGGAGGGGCGGCTGGCGGTGGCGGCGCTGCCGCCCGAGGAGGCCTGTGCCCAATGGGCGCGGGTCAATCTCAACGGCGCCGAACTGCCCGCCGGCTCGCAAGGCATCGTGGATACTAGTTCAAACGAAACGATTTGGCGAAGATATGATTTGGCCTACATCGAACCGTTTGAATACACTCTCATCACGCAAAATTCAGACTCAATAATTTTGCAAGGGCAATTTGTGCCGTGGGAATACATCGCAGTCGCCGTTTTACCGAAATTGTCACGCAAGCCTGGCCGGCTAAGACTGCGGATAACAGTAAATATCCGAAAAGGATCGATTGGTCTGGGTATCTTGACGCAAGACGAAAAAGACTTCCATGAGCAAATCGTGTCGGCGGTTCCTGGTGTCCAGGTAATTACGCTTGAGGCCAATTGCGACCTGGAGCCGGGTCCGATCATTTTTCGGCACGGTTGTACTGCAGCAGGCGAAACCGAATTCGAGCTAGAGAAACTCGAGCTTGAAGTTCCCACCAGCGACAAAGGGTCTCCTGCCCGTCTGCTTCCCGACAGGCACGCGGTTTTTTCGGAGTTTCCAAGCTGGAATGGCGCGATCCCGTCCGGCTACTCGGTAAATTGGGTCGGAACGATAACCAGACCTGGATATCGGGGCGAGCCGTCTTCGGGATCAAGAACAAGAACTGCGCACCTGCCCTTGCCTCGTGTTGACGAAGAGTATTTCGAATGGATCGATATTTTGGAAGCGGTGGCTGACGCCCGCGATAGTTTTACGATGGTTGAACTCGGCGCCGGTTGGGGGCGGTGGCTGGTCGATGCGTGGAGCGCGCTCCGCCTAATAAACAAAGCTGAGCTCCGCGTACGACTGATTGGTGTAGAAGCAGAACCACAGCATTTTGCCTGGATGAAGGAGCATTTTGTAAACAATGGCCTTGATCCGAGGCAGCACTCTCTAATAGAGGGCGCAATAATGGCATCAGATGGTAGGGTAGCATTCACGGTTGGCGAGGCGAGCGGCTGGTATGGTCAGTGTGTACTGACGCTTGACGAGGGACACCCTGACTGGCTCGCTGCCGATCATCCGGACGCGTCCCTGAGGGTGGTCAAAGCCATTTCTTTATCAACCGTCCTCGACGGAATACCCTTTGTGGACTTGGTTGACATGGACATCCAAGGCAACGAAGCAGAGGTAGTCCTCGCCTCCATTGATTTGCTCCAGTCGCGGGTCCGGCGTGTTCATATTGCGACGCATGGCGAGGCTATCGAGCAATCGATCAGGCAAGCGTTTCGGTCGATGGGGTGGACCTGCCGCTGGGATTTCTCCCTCCAAGGCCGTCGTGAAACTCCCTATGGGACGGTTCTGTTTGTCGACGGCGTGCAGGGCTGGATCAACCCCCGTCTCTGATACTACATCCTGCGACGAGATTTTGGACCAGGGAGGCTGAGTTGGCTCGCCTGTTTTCGGTGATCTCGTGGGGGTGTGCGGCGACGCACTGGTTGGCGCGCGCCCTTAACTCGCATGCGGACATATTCTGCGTTCATGCCGGAAACTTCTCCCTGCACCAGTATGGCCGAGCACCTTATTTGGATGGCCCGGAGTATCTGCGTGTTATCGGTGAATTGGGGACGTCCTACGCAGCAGCGGGAGACGTCCACGGGGTGAGTATTCGGACGATTGAAGCTGCGCGCGGTTCCTTTGGCTGTCGGTTTGGGTGCGCGATTGTGGTGCGCGAACCGATCGCCCGGCTTTACAGCCAGATTGCTTTGTTCAAGGCGAATCTCCACACC